>QHCA01000001.1 GCA_003244095.1 Pseudonocardiales bacterium
CGGGCGTAGTCCTCGGTCTGGAGCAGGCCGGGCACGAGCTGCGGTTCATAGGTCTTGATGCTCGTCGCGTCGGTCTCGAACCCGATGTAGGCCGAGTAGTGGTCGGACAGGACATCGCCGTAGGCATGCCACCAGCCGCGCTGGCGGGCGTCCCGGGCAAGCTGCACCAGCGCCTCGCGCTCGGCGTCTCCCACGCCGTACAACCGGCCCAGCGCGTCGACGTAGGGCGGCCGGATGCCGGCCTGGCCGGTCTCCACCCGCGAGAGCGTGGAGTGCGCGAGAGCGAGGTGCCGGGCCGCGTCTTCCAGCGAGATCCCGGCCGCCTTGCGAAGGCGGCGGAGCTCGGCGGCCAGCCGGCGGCGGCGGACGGTCGGGTTGGGTCGGGACATGCGAGCAGTCTGCCGGTGCCGTCAAGCCGCCCGCACAGTGGGGGAGATAACTTATAGGTTTTGCACATTGCTTTTTCCTGTTGTGCTCTGAGAGAGTGACGGTCAGCCGACCACCCTGCAGCCGCTGACGCGTGAGGAGATCGTGACGTGCCCGATTCCGCGGACGATGCCACCCTGTCCGACAAGCTGGCC
The DNA here is from genome assembly GCA_003244095.1 of Pseudonocardiales bacterium. Taxonomy (GTDB): domain Bacteria; phylum Actinomycetota; class Actinomycetes; order Mycobacteriales; family QHCA01; genus QHCA01. The sequence goes on from QHCA01000001.1 coordinate 582, forward strand.
AACCTCGAGGGCCGCGCGATGCGCGACCTCCCGGACCGCGACCACTCAGACCGCCACCACCGGCCGCGACCATCCGGTGACCGCTGTCGCGAGGGGAGACGGCACGGCAGGTGCGCCATCCCCTCGGCGGCGAAGCTGATGGCCTTCGAGATGCTCGACGCCGACACCAGCACCGGCGAGCGGAGGCTGTTCGCCATGGTGGACGCGGTGTGTTGCGTCCTCGCGCACAACGGGCGCTACGGCGGCGAGGAGACCGCCCGGCTCGTCCTCGAAACCGTGGTGCATCCGACGGTCGCCAAGGCCGCCGTGCGCCTCCTCGCCGACAGCATGGAGAGCTGACCGGTCAGCCCGGCTAGGACTCCCGGGTCACTTCATCAGGCGCCTTGTCGGGGCGCAGGCCGCGCCAACTCGGCTGGCGGAGGCGACCGTCGCCGGTCCACTCGGCGAACTCCACCTCGCCCACGAGTTTCGGGCTGACCCAGTGCGCATCCTTGGCGATCGGGCGCGGGACGACGCCGGCGACCGGCGGGGTCTTGCGTTCCAGCGGCCTGAGACGCCTGGCCAGGTCGTCGAGCATCGCGTCGGTGAAGCCGGTGCCGACATGGCCGACGTACGTCAGGCCCTCACCTGTGGGGAGGGCGAGCAGGAGCGAGCCGATCCGTCCCTCGCGGCGGCCCTTGCCCGGCTGCCAGCCCACGATGACGACCTCCTGGGCGAGGTGGTGCTTGACCTTGCGCCAGTTGCCGGTGCGCCGGCCCGGCCGGTAGGTCGAACTCAGCAGTTTGGCCAGCACCCCTTCCAGGTACTGGTCCTTGCTGGCCTGCAAGACGGCCGCGCCGCCGCCGCGGAAGTACGGCGGCGTCTGCCAGGACGAGCCGGCCAGGGCAAGGCCGTCGAGGATCTCCCGTCTCTGCTCGTACGGGAGGTCCAGCGTCGAGCGGCCGTCGAGGTGCAGCAGGTCGAAGATCAGGTAGATGACCGGCACGGTCTCGGCCAGCCGGCGCACCCGGGCGGCGTTCGTGACGTGCATCCGCTGCTGCAGCCGGCCGAACGAAGGCCGTCCGTCGTCGTCGAACGTGACGATCTCGCCGTCGAGCACCGCCTGCGTGGTGCCCATGTTCGCGCCCAGCCGGCGCAGCTCCGGGTAGGTCGCGGTCACGTCGCGGTCGTTGCGGGTCAACGCGGCGACCCGGCCGCCCTCGACGTAGACGACGGCCCGGACGCCGTCCCACTTCATCTCGTAACCCCAGTCGGCGTCCTCGTCCTTGCCGGGCAGCGGGCCGAGGGTGGCGAGCATCGGCTTGATCAGCTTGGGCAGTGGCTGCCAGTCCGGCCGCGGAGGCGGGTCCATCCGGTGGATCATCCAGTTCTTCCCGCCGGTCTGGAAGAGCACGTACCGCCCGCTGACCTTGCTGCCCTGCAGGACGACCTTGACCTCACGGTCGGTCCACTTCTCACACTCGTACGTTCCCCTGTCCCACAGGATCACCGTGCCGCNNCGAACGTCGCGTACTCCAGGGGATGGTCCTCGGTGTGTACGGCGAGATGGTTGGTCTTGGGGTCGAGCGGCAGGCCCTTCGGCACCGCCCAGGACACCAGCACGCCGTCACGTTCGAGCCGGAAGTCCCAGTGCAGGGCGCGGGCGTGGTGCTCCTGGATGACGAAGGTGTCCTCGTTGCCCCTGGGTGTGGCGTCGTCGGTGGCAGGGACCGGCTCGGGGGTGCGCTTGGGGTCACGCTTGCCGCGGTAGGTGTCGAGCTTCCCGGTCATGGCCATGGTCTGCCGGTTACCCTCCCCACTGGAGGGTGTGCAGAAACGCCACGGCACGCCAGTCGAGGGAGGGGGAGGTCATGAGCGAGGTCGCCTTGGAGATCCCGGCATCGGTCGACCGCGTCTGGGCGGTCCTCGCGGACGGCTGGACGTACGCCGCCTGGGTCGTGGGTGCCTCCCACATCCGCGACGTCGACGCCACCTGGCCGGCGCCGGACAGCAAACTGCACCACAGTGTCGGGCCGTGGCCGCTGGTCGTGAAGGACTACACCGAGGTGGTGGAGTGCCGGGCCTCGACCCATCTGAAGCTGCGCGCCCGGACCTGGCCGATCGGCGAGGCGGTGGTGGTGCTCGACCTGGAGCCGTCGAGTGCTGACCGGTGCCGCGTCACCATGGGCGAGACGCCCACCCGCGGCCCGGCCGCCTGGACGCACAACCCGGTCGCGGAGGCGTTGCTGCAGGCGCGCAACAAGGAGACCCTGGAGCGCCTCGGCGCCCTGGCCAGCCGCGGTGCGAAGCCCGAATAGTCCGCTGGTCAGCCGGACCGGGCCGGCCGGCGGTGAGCGACACTACTGCGACCAGCCGTACAGCAGGAGGGGTTCGCCGTCGGCCCAGGCCCGTAGCGCGGCCGCGACGTAGTCGATGACATCGACTGGCAGCCGGTCGAGATCGGCCCAGACCAGCTCGCTGCACTTGGCCGGTTCACCGATCGCAGGCACCCCGGCCCACCGGCCGACGGTGAACACCAGGTCGAGGTACTCGCGGTCGTCTGACGTCTCCGGTGCGCGGTGCAGCAGCACGGCCAGCCGGCACGAGGCTCGGTCGATGTCGATCAGAAGCTCCTCCCGCAACTCGCGGGCAAGCGCCGCAACGACGTCCTCGCCCCCGTCGACATGGCCGGCGGGCAGGCCGAGCAGCCCGTCGCGATAGCCGGAGCCGGCCCGCCGGACCAGCAACAGCCGGTCGCCGTCGAGCAGGACGGCGTACACCGCCGCCGCGACCCCGAAACGTTCGTGCACCACGGACCCGATCAGCCGGCGTAGATCCGGCCGTTGGTGAGCCGGACGCCGGCGGCGTAGACCCGGCCGAGCCGGCCCTGCCGGGCCAGGGCGGCCCGGGCGGCGTTGGCGCCGCACGCGCCGTGCACGCCACCGCCGGGGTGCGCCGACGCCCCGGCCAGGAACAACCCGTCGACGGGAGTGTCCGCCCGACCCAGGCCCGGCACCGGCCGGAACACCAGCATCTGGTGCGGCGCCGAGGTGCCGGCGTTGATCGCCCCGTCGATGAGCCCGGGGTTCTCCTCGTGCAGTTCGGTGGGGCCCGCCACCGAGCGCCCGACGACGAGGTCGCCGAAGCCGGGAGCGTGCCGCTCCAGCACGTGCTGGATCCGCTCGGCATGCCCGCGCAGCCCCTCCGCGTCCCAGTGCAGTCCACGAGGGACGTGGGTGTAGGCCCAGACCGACTCGGTGCCCGGCGGCGAGCGCAGCGGGTCGGCCGTGGTCATCTGCCCGACCAGCAGGAACGGCGCCCGCGGGACCCGGCCGGTGACGAGCGCGCCGGAGTACGCGGTAAGGCCGTCCATGTCCGCGCCGATGTGGATGGTGCCGGCCGAACGCGCCCCCTCGGCGATCCAGGGGACCGGCGCGGACAGCGCCCAGTCGACCTTGACCGTCGAGTGGTCCCAGTGGAAGTGCCGCAGGTCGTTGAGGAAGCGGCCGGGCATGCTCTCGGCACCCACCAGGTCACCGAAGAGCACCGGCGCGGGCACGTCGGCAAGCACCGCGTGTCGCGCCGCAAGAGACTCCCCCGACCTCAGCCGTACGCCGACCGCGCGGCCGCCACGAATCGCCACGGAGCTCACCGGCTGCCCGCAGACCACCTGGCCCCCGCGGGAGCGCAGCCGGTGCACCAGCGCATCGACGATCTTGCCGGCCCCGCCGACCGGCACCGGGAAGCCGACGGACTGCCCGAGCATCGCCAGGATCCAGGCGAAGGCACCGCTGCCGGCCGCCTCCGGCCCGAGGTCGGTGTGCCCGGCGTTGCCGGCCAGCAGCAGCCGCCCGCCCTCGCCGTCGAACAGTTCGGCGGCCAGCCGGCGCACCGGCATCACGGCGTAGCGGCTGCCCCGCAGCAGCCCCGCCACCCCGAGCGCCCGCGCCGTGCGCAGCCCACCGCGCACCGGCGGGAACGGCCGCAGCATCGTGTCGAGCAGGGCCGGTCCGAGCCGCTGCCACTCGGCGTACATCGCCTGCCAGGCCGCTCCGTCGCCCGGCGCGAAGGATTCGACCGAGGCCGCCGTACGGTCGACGTCGCGCGACAGCACCACGCAGCGGTCGTCGGGGAGTACGTGGGCGAGCACGTCGGGGGCGTGTCGCCACTGCAACCCGTGCTCGCCCAGGTCGAGCTCCCGGATCACCGGCGAGGCCGCACCGAGGGGGTAGAAGGCGCTGCACAGGTCGGAGAGGTAGCCGGGTGCGGTGATCTCCGCGCTGCGGATCGCGCCCCCGGGAGAGTCCGTCGCCTCGACGACCAGGACGTCCCACCCGGCGTCGGCAAGCAGGTTGGCCGCGACCAGGCCGTTGTGGCCGGCACCGATGACGACCGCGTCGTGCACGCTGACCGCCCTCCCGTCACATCACCGTTCGCGGGCCGAGACCGATCTTCGGCGTGCCCAAGCTGTACAAAATGTAACGCGGTCGGGCGAGTAGTGTTGAAGCGACTACACAGCCGGACCACAGGTGGACAGTGGCGCCTCCAGGCGGGGCAATTCCAGGAGGGCGTCATCGAACAGCAACGGTGGGACTGGTTCTCTCAACAGCTCGCTGACTTCGATGACCGCCTCGAGATGCTGCAGGCCGCAGCTGGATCACTCGGTGCCGACGGCCCGGTCCCGACTGCGGCGATGGGCGAGCTGGAGACCTGCCGCGAGGAGCTGCGGGTCGCCGAGGAGGAGCTGCGCACCCAGCACGAGGAGCTCATGTCGGTGCTGGAGCGGCAGTCGATGCCCGCGGTCAACAGCCACCTGCTGGACGACCTGCCGGTGGCGGCGCTCGTCTCGGACCGGCTCGGGGTGCTGACCAGGGTCAACCGGCCGGCCGCCCAGCTGCTCGGTGACCCGCCCCATGCGCTGGTCGGCAAACCCTTGATCTCCTACGTCGAGGGTGATCGCAGACCGTTCCGGCAGCTGCTCGGGCAGTTGGCCGGCGGTGACCACCGGGCGCGGCTGCGGGTAGAGTTGCGCGCCCGGTCAGGTGCGGTCGCACCTGGGGTCCTCATCGCCCGGCGCGACGGCGACGGCGTGACCTGGGTGGTCGTGCCCGACGAGGCGACTCAGGCCGCGGCACCGCTCGCTCCGGCCGACGCCGAAGCATGGGAGAGCGCGCACATGGCGGTCGCCGGCCTCGCCCTGCTGCCGATCACCACGTCCGCGCTGCCTGATCTGCTGGCCGACGTCGAGAAGCTCGCCGCGACCGCAGTGCCCGGCGCGGGCCGGGTCACAATCGTGCTCGACGCGGACGGCCGCGAGGCCTCGGCGGGCGACGGCGAGGCCGGCGTCGCGGCCGTGTTCATCCTGCACGCGCAGGAGGGCCGCATCGGCACGATGCGCGTCGAGCCGGACGGCTCCGAGCCGCTGGATGCGGCGGCCGAGCGCACGGCCGAGTTGTTCGCCGCCGCCGCCGCCGCGGTGGTCGGCAACGCCCGGGCGCTCCTGCAGAGCCGCGAGCTCGTACAGAACCTCTCCCAGGCCCTCGAACACCGCTCGGTCATCGAGCAGGCCAAGGGGATGCTGATGGTCGTCCGGCACTGCGACGAGGATGCGGCGTTCGACCAACTGAGGATCGCCAGTCAGCAGACCAATACCAAGCTGCACGAAGTCGCCCGTCGCCTGGTCATCACCATGTCCCGCGAGAGCGCCGGGCGGGCCGGGTAGATCGTCAGACGCCCCGCTCGGTGTCCAGGATCAGCACGACACCCTCGATCGCTTCGCCGACCCGCAGCGCGGTCGCCCTGACCCGGACGTGTACGGGCCGGCCGCGGCGGTCGACGGCGTCGACCTCGGTCTCGACGGGCACCTGGTCGTCATCGGACAGCACCCCCTTGACCAGCGCCTCGACCTCGGCCAGCGGGAGGCCGATGTCGAGGTCGGTCAACGACCGCCCCATCGCCTCGTCCGCGCGGACACCCCACTGCTCCTGAGCCCAGTCGCTCCACATCTGTACGTGCAGATCGGCGGGGGAAAGCACGACGATTCCCGCGCGGAGGCTGCCGAGGATGGCCTCCACGAAGGCGTTGCGATCCACGACGGTCGCGCTGTGGTCGAGCTCGGCGTTGCTGCTGGACTGCAGCTCGTCGTTCATCGCCTGAAGCTCTTGGTTCATCGTCTCAAGCTCTTCGTTGGTGGACTGCAACTCCTCGTTGGT
>QHCA01000002.1 GCA_003244095.1 Pseudonocardiales bacterium
CGCGATCCCGTCCCCGCCCTGACCGGCCACCACGACGACATCGCCGCGGAACTCTCCCGAATACGGCTTCGGCATGGTCGGCATCCTCCCCGCGACGCCACAGCCCCACAGATAGACAACCAAACCCCGGGCAGACCCAGGCAGGCGCCCGACACGCCGGGACACGCGTGAGTCAGTCCTGAATGAGATGTCTGTGTGTCGCGGGCTGTCGGAAGGTGGTCTTGCCCAGTCAGCCTTGCTGACGCCATTCGGACTTGTCCAACCCTGACCGATGGTGTCCGGGAAACCTGCTCCCAGCCCGGGTTTCGCCCCCGGCTGCGGGCTCGCTGGGCGTGGGCCGATGAAGGCGATCACCCATGGCAGTTGACGGTCGAAAACCTCGGCAAGCCTACTGCCGTGCCGCGCTGGTTCATCCTGACTTCTTGTGGACAGAACGCGTGTGGCGGCAGGGCCCGGTATCGGGGAAGATGTGAGCACGTGGCCACAGGGTGTGATCATCTCCCTGGTGTCCGGGTCGTGACGTGAGGGGGAGATGGATGGTTGGGGTGGAGCTGGTTGCCGGATATCTGGTCGCGCGGGCGGTTGTTAGGGCCCGCAGGGTCGCGCAACGCCTTGAGGGGGAGGTGGATCAGGTCCTCGACGCCGGTTTGGACCGGTTGCATGAGGTTGTGGCCGTCAAGCTCGGCGGTGATCCTGCCTTGGCGGAGCTCCAGGAGGAGGCCATCGCCGGTGGTGAGGTGCGAGACCAAACTCGTCACCGGGTCGCCCTGGCGATTCAGGCCGCGGCGGCGAGCGACCCAGCGTTTAACCAGGCCGTCGAACAGGCGCTCATAGAGTTGACTGCGGTCGAGTCTGCCACAACGGGACGGGTGTGGGCAGCCGGGGAGCGGACCGTGGCAGTTGGGCGCGACGTCGACGTGCGGGCCGAGGGGGGCAGCGCAGCGGCGCTCACGATGGGTGAGGTGACCGTGGGCGTGACATCGGTGGACCCTACCCAGCCGGGTCGATCCAGCGACTGACCGCCCCCGGCGCCACCACCCCAACGTCGCTCGTCGAGCACTATGCGACACCGCACGTGTCCCCGGAGCGGGGCGCCGCTGCCGATCCGGCGGGCAATGCCCCGTCGACCACCGTCACCGATCAGGCTGCGGCGACGATCATCCACGCCGCCGACCACTCCACCGCCGCCCAGGAGCTCCACTACCACGCAGCCGCGCAGGCGGTGACCGAGCCAGTGGCGCCCCGGCAGCTACCACCCCCGGTGCGGCACTTTGCCGGCCGGGAGGCCGAGCTGAGGGCGTTGACCCGGCTGCTGCCCAACGTCGCCGAGACAGCCGGCACAGTGCTCATCACGGCCATCGACGGTACCGCCGGGATCGGCAAGACGGCCCTGGCGGTGTACTGGGCGCACCAGGTCGCCGAACGTTTCGGGGACGGGCAGCTGTATGTGAACCTGCGTGGGTTCGACCCGAGCGGCACGCCGATGAAACCAGCAGAGGCGGTCCGCGGTTTCCTCGACGCCTTCGCGGTACCACCGCAGCGGATCCCGGCCGGCCTCGACGCCCAAGTCGCCCTCTACCGCAGCCTGATGGCCGGGAAAACGATGCTCGTGGTACTGGACAACGCCCGCGACGCCGAGCAGGTCCGTCCGCTGCTGCCCGGCGCCCCCGGGTGTGTGGCCGTAGTGACCAGCCGGAACCAGCTCACCTCCCTGGTCGCACGCGAAGGCGCATACCCCCTGCCTCTGGATTTGCTCACCCACCAAGAGGCCCGCGACCTGTTCACCCGCCGCCTCGGGAACGACAGAGTCGCCGCCGAACCTGACGCCGCCGCGGCGATTGTGATCCGCTGCGCCCGGCTGCCGCTGGCCCTGGCGATCGTCGCCGCTCGCGCTGCCACTCAACCCAGCGTGCCGCTGGCTGCCCTGGCCGGCGAACTTCAAGACACGGCTACCGGCCTGGATACCCTGTCAACCGGCGACGCCGCCACCGACGTGCGAGCAGTCTTCTCCTGGTCCTACCACGCGCTTACGTCCGGCGCCGCCCGGTTGTTCCGGCTGCTTGGCCTGCACCCCGGCCCCGACACTTCCGCCGCGGCGGTGGCCAGTCTCGCCGGCCTCACCCCGGCCACGGCACGGCCGCTACTGACCGAGCTGGCACGCGCGCATCTGATCGTTGAACACGTGCCCGGCCGGTACACCTTCCATGACTTGCTTCGCGCCTATGCCACCCACCTTACTTGCAGCGGCGACCCCGCCGAGGAGCGTCAGGCTGCCGTCAGCCGGGCCCTGGACCACTATCTGCACACCGCCCACGGGGCCGCCCGGTTGCTGGGCCCGGATCGGGTTCCGATCACCCTTAGCAGACTCTCGCCCGGGGTCACCCCCGAAACGCCCACCGACCACGGACAGGCCCTGAAATGGTTCACCACCGAACGTCCGCTGCTGCTCGCCGCCATACAGGTCGCCGCCGGCGCCGGATTTGACACTCACGTCTGGCAGCTAACCTGGACCCTCACCGACTTCCTCCGCCGACAGGGGCACCGACGGGACTGGGCGGCCGCCGGCCGGGCCGCCCTACATGCCACCCAGCGGCTAGCCGACTCGTCGGCGCAGGCCTGCGCCGAGCTCAACGTCGGGGGAGCAGATCTAGAAGCGGGTCGTTTCGATGAGGCCCACGCCCATCTCCAACACGCCCTCGACCTGTACGGCAAGGCTGGTGACCGGTTGGGGCAGGCCCGCTCTCATCTCAACCTCGCGATGGTGTGGGAGCGGCAGCGATGCCGCCACGCCGACGCCCTCGACCACGCCCGGCAGGCACTCGACCTGTCCCTGGCTGCCGGCCACGAGCCCGGGCAGGCTGCCGCCCTCAACGCCGTTGGCTGGTTCTACGCCCAACTCGGCGACTACGAGCAGGCTCTCGCCTACTGCCAGCGAGCTCTCGCCCTGCTTCAGCGACTCGGCGACCGCTCATGTGAGGCCTCGACGTGGGACAGCCTCGGTTACGCCTACCATCACCTCGGCGACCACGCTGGGGCCATCGCTTGTTACCGCCGTTCCCTCGTCCTGTGGCGGGACCTCGGCGATCGCAATGAGGAAGCCACCTCTCTCACCGGGCTGGGCGATGCCCACTGCACAGAGGGCAACCCCGACGCCGCCCGTCTCGTATGGCAAGAAGCCTTGACCATTCTCAACGAACTCGGCCAAGCCGAGGGCGAGAACGTTGGCGTCAAGCTTCACCAACTCGACTACCTCGACACCGGCGACAAAGGCCTAAAAAGTGCAGTGTCCCCGTTGTAGCGACGCGGTGATCGGGGTCGCACGTGGCCGGGACAGCAGTCGCAGCAGTCATCTCAGACGCGTACTGTCCGATCAGGCGTGCGCATGACGGTGCTCCGTTGTGGACTGTGAATGTCGATGTTTCACCGTGATGCCTCAGATGTGCCCGCCAACCTCCCGTGGCCGCTGTAGACGTCAGTTCTCGAGGTCGAGGCCGATGTCCAGCGACGCGGCGCTGTGGGTGAGCGCGCCGACCGCGAGGAAGTCCACGCCCGTTCCGGCCACCTCGCGGGCGTTGGCGAGGGTGAGGCCGCCGCTGGCTTCCAGGCGCACTCCGGGCGTGAGCCGGCGGGCCGCGACGACCGCCTCCCGCAGCATCGCCGGCGGCATGTTGTCGAGCAGGACGAGGCCGGCTCCGGCGGCGACCGCCTCGCGCACCTGGCGGACGGTGTCGCACTCGACTTCGATGTCGAGGTTCGGCCGGGCCGAACGTACGGCGGCGAAGGCCGCGGCGATCCCTCCCGCGGCAAGGAGGTGGTTGTCCTTGATCAGGGCCGCGTCGACCAGGCTCATCCGGTGGTTGCGGCCACCCCCGGCGCGGACCGCGTACTTCTGCAGAGCCCGCAGCCCGGGTGCTGTCTTGCGGGTGTCGCGGATGACCGCGCCCGTGCCGGCGACCGCGTCGACCCACTGCCGGGTGAGCGTGGCGACCCCGGAGAGCATACCGAGCAGGTTGAGGGCGGTGCGCTCGGCCGTCAGCAGGGTGCGGGTCGCGCCGCGGACCTGCAGCAGTGACTGGCCGGGCGTGACCCGGTCACCGTCGCTGACGAGCAGGTCGACGGCCGGCCGGGCGTTGACCCGGTCGAGGAGGGTATGGGCCAGGTCGAGGACGGCGAAGGCGACCGGCAGGCCCGCTGCCACGCCGGCCGCGCGACTGACGAACTTCGCACCGCTGACGTGATCGGCGGCGACGGTGGCCTCCGTCGTGACGTCGGCACCACCGTCGAGGTCCTCGGTTAGGGCGCTCCCGACCACCGTCTCGACCGTCGCCGGGTCGAGGCCGGCCGCGACCAGCAGAGCGACGCCGCGCTCACCCAGCCTCATGCGGCCGCCGTCCGAGCCGGCCGGAACGTCGTGCGCATTTCTCCGGCATCCAGGCGGTGCACGAGATGGCCCAGCCATCCCGGCGAGGGGTCCGGAAAGTCCGCGCGCCAGTGACAGCCGCGGGACTCGGTACGGGTGGTCGCGGCGGTGACCAGCGCGGTGCCGACGGTGAGCAGGTTGGTGGCCTCCCACGCTTCTCGCCGATCGGAGCCCCTCGGCACGGCCGCGACGGCGCCGGCCGCGACGGCGGCGAGCCGGTCGAGGGTTTCGCTCAGCCCGGCCGCGGTGCGCAGGACCCCGGCACCGGCGCCGACCGTACCGACGATCGCCGGGCGGTCGCACCCGTCGACGGACCCGGCCGGGCGCGGGACGGCGGCGGGTGGCCGGTGCGGTGGAAGCGTGCGGGCCAGGTGAGCGCCGGCCCGGGAGCCGTAGACCAGGCCCTCGAGCAGGCTGTTCGAGGCCAGCCGGTTGGCCCCGTGGACGCCCGTCCAGGCGACCTCGCCGGCGGCGTAGAGGCCGGGCATCGAAGTGCCGCCGTGCTCGTCGGTGCAGATGCCACCGCTGGCGTAGTGGGCGGCCGGCGCGACCGGGATCGGCTCGGTGACCGGGTCGAT
>QHCA01000003.1 GCA_003244095.1 Pseudonocardiales bacterium
GCGCGCGTGCGTCGTGGACGTCGCCGCACCTACAGCGACACGCCCACCAGGAGCCGTACACCACTGCTCGCCGCCGCATACACGGCAAGCAGCCGAGCCAGGTCACCCGGACCGAGCGCCCGAAGCTCCAAATCCCCACCCTCGCGATTCACCATCACCCAAACCCCCTTCCGCGCCGAACCGGAACCCCCGCGCCGCGGTTACCGCCATCGGCGCAAGCACCACGAAAACCCCGATACCATCCGGTATCGAGGTCGTCCCTGTGATCCCAGCCAGCCAGCGAAGGTCGATCGCCGGCCAAACCGCAGACCGCCGAACAGCGCCCCCACCGCCAGCCGGGCTCAGCCGCCGAGTCCGGCGCAACCCGACGTGCGACGACCAGCCTGTCCCCACCGAACAACAGCCGCCGCGCACCGTCATCAGTGACCACCGCCACCCGAGCGGCCACCGGATCACGCTGCACCGCCACCACCCGGCTACCACCCGGCAGCACATCACCCTCGGCCAGACACCACACCCGCACACACACCGGCCCGCCAACTCCCAAAGCCACCGTTCAGATCTCCTCGACCAGGACACGTACCGCTTCCCTGGCGACGGTGGGATGCACGACCGCCTCCAGGGCCAGCCGGGCCGTCTCCTCGCCGTCCCGACCGTCGTGGGCCAGCACACAGCACACGGCGTCGACCAGGGCGCCAAGCCTTTGCTCGCCCGTGCTAATGGCGGCATCGAGCAGCCCGAACGCGACCAGCCTCGCCGACGAAGAGATCACCCGTCCGGCACGGCCACACGTCCAGGGGCGGTCGCCCGTCGACGGGCGCCACGGCTCACCAGCCATCAGTCACACCGCGCCTTTCGTCTCGGGACGCGATCCGACCCGGTGCCGACCGCCCCCCGCACCATGCCGCCGCTTCCGCACCACCGGCCGCGGACCCACAGCCACCCCCGACCCGCCGCAATCCCGGCACACCGCCGTCGCCCCATCGGTCCAGCACAAGCCGCCACACGACGGGCACAACAACTCACCAGTCATCGATCACACCGCCCGGAACGGCCCGGGGCTGGGCAGTCCCAACCATGCACCGGCCTATGACGCGCGAGTTCACCCGTTGCCGTCGCATGCCAACGCGTGAACGCCTGCGGTGACCCATGATCGTTACACCACGCCCGCTCGCGCACGGCGCTTGATCCTGTGCCGCGTACCGGGTCAATCCTCATATCCGTCACCTGGGCAGAGTCACACCGCGCGGGACCTGCGCCTATGGCACAGGACCATGTCACCCGCACATGACCCGGCTTGGCCTGCATTAGATTTGGCACCCGAAATACGCTGACGCTGCACGCACCCAGCCGGGTGCACACGTGCGCGAAGACGAGAGGGCGCACCAGTTGACGCCGAATGACCCGCGACTACCGCCCCGCATCCCCGAACAACTCTGGGAGCACCCCGAAGTTCGTGCCGCCCTTGGGCGGCGCAGCCCAGGTGGCAACCGTGACATCGGCGGGCTACTGAGCCTCATCAACCGTCGCACCGGGACCAGTCAGAGCAAGATCGGCGCGGCAGTCGGCCTGGAGCAGGGCTACATCAGCAAGGTGATGAGCGGGCAACGCGTGATCGTGTCCATCGACGTGCTCGAACGGATCGCTGACGGACTCGGCATGCCCGACGCAGCCCGCATCCTGCTTGGACTCGCACCCCGGCACAGCGCATGGCAAGGCAGCATTGACGTTACGGCGACAACGGCGACGCTTGAGCCTGCACGTCGGCCGGCAGAGTCCCCAAGGGTCGGCGCGCTTTTGCTGCCGGATCTCGTGCCAGCTACTCCACGAAACGCTCAGGAGGACGCTGACGTGCGACGCAGGGAGTTTATCGGTGCCGCCATTGCTGCTATCGGGCTAATTCAGCAGGACGCGGGATACTTCGCGAACCGACAATCCCGGCGACCGGTGGGCGACGGGGAGGTTGATGCGGTACGTGAGATGGTGTCAACGTTTTCACATATGGACCAACGCTACGGGGGCGGACACGCACGAAATCTCGTTGTTCAGTATTTGGTCTCAAACGTGGCGGATTACCTGCGCGGGACCTTTGCGGAAGATGCAGCACGGAGAGGAATGTTTTCAGCGGCAGGCGAATTATCATATCTGGCCGGATGGATGGCATTCGACAACGCCGAGCATTCGATAGCGCAGCAATATTACAATTTGGCCGTAGGATTGGCCACGGAAGCCGGTGACGCTCCTCTGGAAGGTCACGTTCTCCGCGCGATGGCCCATCAGGCCATTGATCTTGGCAGTTACCGGCGCGGACTGGATCTTGCAGCAGCATCTGTCGAAGGGAGACGATACCAGTTGGCTCGCCCGCGAGAACGTGCACTGATCGGTGTCGTCCACGCACATGCGCTGGCAGTCACGGGGCAGAAACCCGCAGCGGCACGTGCGTTAACTAAGGCTGAGGGCGAACTGTCGGACGCTACAGACAATGATGACAGCGAGCGGTCGCGCGTATCCTTTTTCGGCGAAGCTAGCCTTGCCCATGAAACAGCCCGAACCCTAAAGGATGGTGGAGATATACTCGGTGCTATCCGCGAGTTTAATCGCAGCGTCGATACTCGCAAGGCGGCGGCTTTTGCGCGTACGCACGCCGTGACACTGGGGTATCTCGGTTCCGCGTACGCCGATGCGGGCAATATTGACGAGGCGTGCGCGACGTGGTCGCGCGCGTTAGACGCCATGGACGGAATAAACTCAGGCCGCACGCGCCAGGTTGTTACTGACATGCGGTCGGCTCTCTCAGGATACAGACATCGTGGCACCGTGGTCGCGCAAGAGCTGGACGGGCGTGCCCGCGCTTATCTGGGAAACGATTTAGTGGCCACCCCCTAACGACGAGCTCATGGACTTTGAAAGAGGATCCTCAGATGGATGCGGAGCAATTTCAGGTCGAATCTGTCGCTCATGTGATCGGCGGCCGCGTTGAACCGACCGACGACTACTGGGGAGGCAGCCGCTCAATCATTCGAATCGACAACCCGCGATTCGAGACCGATGCTGTCGTCGGATTGGATGCGTTCTCTCATCTGGAGATCGTGTTTCGTTTCCACTTGACCGATCCAACGGACCTTCACCTTGGGGCACGTCGGGCGCGGGACAACCCAGCGTGGCCCGCAGTCGGGACCTTCGGTCATCGCAACATGCGACGCCTCAACTGGCTAGGCGTGTCCCGTTGTCGACTCGTGCAGGTTGACGGACTCGACCTTCATGTTGAAGAACTAGACGCAGTGGACGGGACGCCAGTCCTTGACATAAAACCGTGGTTCGCTGAGTTCGGTCCGCGCGGTCACGTTCGGCAGGCCAGATGGCCTACAGAGATGCTCGCAGACTACTTCGCCGCCCCAGGCACAATAGTGGAAGCTCAGAGCAACATGTCACCCATTCCTGCCGACCAGCCCGATGCGGCGTCCGATTTGGCCGAATAGCTCCATCTCTGCTCGCAATGGACACGATCAGTGACCGGCGTTCCGGCTGTGCACGTCCACGCCTCGCGTGCGTCTGCACGCGTCATCGGCTGCACGCAGCGGATCGGGCAAAGGCCACCGGCTGGGGGCTGGACGCCGCGACCGTACGGTTCTTCAACCGCCAGTGGGTGCCGGACGAAACACGCTGGGCCGACTCGGACGTGAGCCCGCTGCATGCACCCGACCTGTCCGGTCTCCCACCGGCGCTGGTCGTCAGCGCCGAGCACGACCTGCTGCGCGACGAGTCCGAGGCCTACGCCGCCCGGCTACGCGAGGCCGGCGGCGACGTGGAGGTGCGGCGTGAACTCGGCTTGATCCACAATTTCATGTTGCTCGACGAGCTGTCGCCCGCCTGCGCCGCGGCCGCCGACCGCGTCGCGGCTGACCTGCGCACCCGGCTAGGTGTGCGCCGGGTTCATTAGGCGCGCGGTCGACCGGAGGCGTCGTAGTGCGCGCGTGCGTCGTGGACGTCGTCGAGGTGCTCACCCGACCATACGACGAGTGTCGCGAACACGGGGGCGAGGCTCTTGCCCAGCTCGGTGATCTCGTATTCGACTCGCGGCGGGATTTCGGTGTAGTGGGTGCGAGTGACGAGTCCGTCGCGTTCCAGTTGTCGCAGTCGTTGGGTCAGGACCTTCGACGTGATGGTGCCGACATGCTTCTGCAGGTCGACGAACCGCTGCCGGCCGTACTCGTTCAGCTTCCACAGGATCGGAGTTGTCCACCGGCTGAAAACCAGATCGACAACGGGGGTGATCGGGCATGATTCTGGCCCGACCGTCCGGTTCGCCGCAGGAGCCGTCGTCGCGATCGTTCGCGGCATGTTGCCTCCAGAGCCAGTATCCCCTAGGTACCTAATGTCTTTACGATGCTAGCTTCGCTGCGCGCGCGGCGCCAATCGCCGTGACCGCGACATCCGAAGGAGCCGTGCCGTGTCTGTCCCTGAAACAACGAAAACGCCACGCCCGTACGCAGCCGAGGTAGCGTCGGTCGTACGACACCCCGGTCGCGTACTGGCGTTCTTGTGCATTGCGCAGTTCATGGTGTTTCTCGACGTCTCGATCGTGAACGTCGCGTTGCCCTCGATCCAGACCAGCCTGCACGTCAGCGAGGCGACGCTGCCCTACGTCGTCACCGCCTACGGCACGGTGCTGGGCGGTTTCTTGCTGTTCGGGTCGCGGTTGGCCGACGCCTTCGGTCGCCGCCGGCTGCTGCGGATCGGGCTTGCTGTGTTCGGTACGGCGTCGCTCGTCGCCGGCTTGTCGACTGATCCGACGATGCTGTTCGTGGCACGCGGCGTACAGGGCCTCGGGTCGGCGCTGATCGCGCCCGCGGCACTGAGCACGCTGACGACGACTTTCGCCGAAGGCCCCGAACGGACGAAGGCACTCGGTGTGTGGGGGGCGCTCACCGGAATCGCGTCGGTATGCGGTGTCGTCTTCGGCGGCCTGCTCACCCAGGGCCCGGGTTGGCGCTGGATCTTTTTCATCAACGTCCCGATCGCCCTCGCCGCCCTCCTGTCCGCCCCCGCAGTGCTACCTGAGAGCCGCGAAGGCAGTAGGCGACGGTTCGACGTTGCCGGGGCCGTCGTACTCACCGGGGCGCTTCTGCTGCTGATCTACACCCTCGACGAGGCAATCAGCGCGGGCTGGGCCGAGGCCCGCATCCTCGGCGGGATCGCTGGCGCTGTCGTGCTTCTCGGCGCGTTCGTCGCCGTCGAACGGCGCGCCGACGCCCCGTTGGTCCCGTTCAGCGTCTTCCGGCTTCCGGCCCTGCGGTCGGCGAATCTGGCCACGTTGTTCCTGCTCGGGTGTGTGGTCACGGTGTTCTTCTTCGCAAGCCTGTTCATGCAGCAGGTCCTTGGCTACTCGGCGCTCAAGACGGGTATGGCGTATGTCCCGCTCGCGGTCATCGTCGCGGTCGGTGCCGGTCTCGCCTCCGGGGTGGTGGCGAAGGTGCCGGCGAAGCTCGTGTTGACCGCCGGGCTGGTCATGGCGACCGGTGGGCTGCTGATGCTGTCGCGGCTGCCCGGCCACGCCGGCTACGCCGCCGACGTGTTGCCCGCGTTTCTGATCATCGGGTTGGGCATGGGCCTTGCGTTCGTGCCACTGCAGATCGCGGCGCAGACCGGTGTGCAGGAACATCAGGCCGGTCTCGCGGCCGGGCTGATCAACACCAGCCAGGAAGTCGGCGGCGCGCTGGGTGTCGCGGTCGCGGCCAGCATCGCATTCAGCCGGATCGCCGACCTGACCAGGCGCGCGCACGGCAACGCCGCTCTGATCCTCGAGGGTCGGACCAGCGTGTTTCATCACGCCTTTTTCGTCGGGTCGTGCTTCGCTGCCGGCGCGCTGCTGATCTCGCTCGTGCTGCTCAGAATTCCTGCGGCCGAAGCCGATCAGCGGCCGATGAACGCGTGACAGGCCCGGCTTGGCGTTGGTAGTCGCCGGTTGGTCAGGCGGCGAGCCACTCGAAGTCGGTGGGCCGGTGCGGCGCGATGACCCTGCCGTCGGGCAGCAACTCGCCGGTGTCGTCGAAGAGCACGACGCCGTTGCAGAGCAGGCTCCATCCCTGCTCCGGGTGGCCGCTGGTCACGCGGGCCGCCTCGCGATCGATGGCCTCGGCGCTCGGGCAGGGCGGCTGGTGGTGGCACATCTCGGTGACCTGTCTGGGAGAGAAGCATTCGTCGATGTCAACATTGTCGGCCGCCGGATCCAAACACTAAATGATTACTTCCGGCCATGTGGATGGCCCCTTCAGGTGTGACCGTCGCCCTCCTGGCCTTGCCGCAACGACTCGGCATAGGGCACCCAGTCGGCCAGCCGCACCGGGAGCCCTTCCGCCTCGAGCGCCGCGACCACTGCTGGGTCGTCGTCGACCACGACGGCGATGGTGCGGGTGGCCGCCAGCTGCCGCAGGACTGCCAGCTTGGTCTGCCGCGCGGGCCGGTAGTCACCGCCGCGACGCATGTGGATCTCGGTCGCGGGCAGGTCGTGGCTGCATAGCCAGGTGGCGGTGAGCCGGCGCAGGCGCTCGGGCCGCCCGGTGAGCCACACGATGTCGTGCTCCGCGCTGAGCTCGCGCGCCAGCTCCAAGCCCTCGAGCAGCGGGGGGTCGGCCGCGGCTCCGGCGAAGAATGCCCTCCAATCCTTGGGCCGCGACTCGAGGTGCACCAGCCGGTGCCGGACGTCGGCGACGACGCCGTCGATGTCGAGAACGGCGAGCGACCTGGTTAGGACAGATACCCCTCGACGGTGGATGCGTCGCGCTCGGCCGCGGTGGCCGGGTCGAGCCCGGCGTCGCGCAGTGCCTCACGCTGGCGGAGCAGGTCCCAGGCCCGGTCGAGCTCGACCTCGAGTTGGCGCAGCCGCAGCCGCTCGAGGTCGGTCAGGCCGTCGCCGGTGGCATGGGCCCGGTGCAACGCGTGCTCCTCGTGCGCCAACCTCGCGATGCGCTCGTGCAGGTCGTCGTCTACGGGTGCCTCCTCGGTCGCCTGCCTCCTTAAGGTCAACGTACGCCCAAACGCAAGGGTCAGCCGCCCGCGCCGGCGGCGCCTCCCTGGCGCAGCGCCGCCCACGTGTCGAGCACCTGCCGGACCACCCCGGGATCGGGCGGATCGCGCTCGGCATAGCCCGCCGGAAGCAGGCCCTGCTGCTCGATCGTCTGGCTGGTCCCCGCGCCGTCGGGCGGCCGGAAGCCGTCGCGGGTGTAGGCGGCCCGGCCCGCCGGGCCGCGGAGGAAGCTCAGGAACCGCTCGGCCACGGACTGGTGGACCGGGTCCACCCAGGGTGCCTTCAACACGACATAGGGATGGTCGGCGCTCAGCACGCCGTCCGGCGGGTAGTCGGCGGCGAGCGGGACCGCGGGGTCGGTGGCGTTGTAGCGGATGACATCGCGTTCGGTCGCGGGGAACGCGGACAGGTACAGCAGCGGGGTGCCCGCCTGCGCCGCACGCGCCACGCCGACGAGCAAGTCGGTGGCGGCCGGTGCCGAGGTGCTGACCAGTCGTTCGAACGCGCGGCCACCCGCGAGCTCCGCCGGCGACACGGCCTGATCGCCGTCGTAGTTCACCACAGCGAGCAGCGCGGCCAGCGCGGCCGTGTCGCGGGCCGGATCGGCGATGCCCAGCCGCATCGAGCCCCATTCGGGATGGCCGAACCGGGCCCAGCCGGCAGAGTCCTGCAGCCGCTTGACCAGGCCGAGCCACCCCACCTGCTGGTCAGGCCAGCCAACTGCCTCGGCCATCGGGCGCGGCATGGCGACGACGATCGGAGTACGCGCGACGGACGGGTTACGCGAGCCGAGCAGGTCGCGGGCCTCCGCGCGTGTTGCGGCCAGTCGCACCCAGCTGGACGCGTCGGGCGCCCAGACGTCGGGCCGGCGACCGTCCTTGCGCGTATCCCAGGTAGCGGACAGGTGACCGGCCAGCTGAGCCGACGGCTTGCTCACCACGTCGACCCGCACGCATCGGCCGTCCACCACCGGCCCGCTGTCCGACCATCGCCGCGCCAAACCCTCGAGGACCGGGGCGTGGTCGGGGGATGCGGCCACGGTCAGGGTCACCGTGCCGTCGCACCGGGTGGCGACCAGTGCGTAGCCGGTGCCGACCAGCCCCAGCCCCAGCAGGAAC
>QHCA01000004.1:0-3261 GCA_003244095.1 Pseudonocardiales bacterium
GCCATCGCCGGCAACGCGGTGGAGAACGTCGTCGGTATCCAGCTGGCCGCCCGCAACCAGGCCAACTACGCCCTGTCGGTGATCATCAACAGCCCGCTGCAGATCGCCCTGGTGCTGGCGCCGGTCCTGGTCCTGATCAGTACGGCGATCGGCGGCGCGACGCTGACCTTGGTGTTCGCACCCATGCTCGTTGCCGCGGTGGCCATCTCCATCATCGCGGCGGCCTTCATCATCATCGACGGCGAGTCGGTCTGGCTCGAAGGTGCCGCCCTGATCGGCCTCTACGGCGTGATCGCGGCGTCCTTCTGGTGGGGGTGAGCTCCCTGAACCGCGGGCCTCTCCCGTACTCCTCCGGTGAGGTTGCCGGCGCCGAGAAGCACGGCGGCGGTGGTGGTGAGTCGCACTAGCTCAGCCTCCCGGTGGGTCAGGGGTCAGATCCGACCGCAGCATCGAGAGGACGACTATGTCGTAGCGTCCGGCGGCGCCGGGCAGGGCCTGGCGCAGGATGCCTTCCCGGCGGAAGCCCGCGGCCTCGGCGGTGCGCAGCGAGGCGGCGTTGGTCGTCCCGACTCCGGCCTCCACCCGGGCAAGCCCGACCTCGATGAGGGCCCAGTGGGTCACCAGCCGCAATGCCCGGAACATCAGGCCATGGCCGCGGAACGCGGGGTGCAGCGCGTAGCCGACCTCGCCGATGCCGATCTCCGGCTCGGTCATCCGCAGGGAGATGTGTCCGGCGTACGCTCCGCCCTCGATGATGGCGAATCGCGCCTCGGTGCCGGCCAGCCAGCGGGCCGCCACCCCGGTCGCCCGCCGCTGCGTCTCGGCCAGGTCGGGAGGATCGGGTGTGGTCGACCACCGGATCGCCTCGGGGTCGATGCGCTCGGCGTGCCAGGCGGCGGCATCGCCGGTCCGCATCGGGCGGACCGCGACGACTCCGTCGGTCAGCGTGTCGACGTCGGGGAGCGGCCGGGGGGCCGGCCCGGCCGGGTCGTCACGGAGCCGGGCGAACACCAGCATGTCCTGCTGGTGACCGTCGCAGCGGCAGGCCCGGCGCTGGCGGCCCTCGGCCCGGAAGCCCGCCCGCAGCGCCGTGCGCTGCGAGGCGACGTTGCCTTCGGCGGCGTGCAGGTGGATGCGCTCCAGGCCCAACTCGGCGAACCCCCAGCCGGCCAGTGCCGAGAGCGCCTCCGCGGCATAGCCGGAGCCGCGGGCTTGCGGCGCCAGCCAGTAGCCCGACGACGAGGTGCGGTTGGACCGGTCGAGCTTGGCCAGCCAGCAGTGGCCGACGAAGGCCCCGCCGGCCGTGATCGCCAGGTCGACGGCGGTCGCGCTCTCGCCCCGGGCGCAGTTGGCGACGGCGTCGGCCGTCGTCGCCCCAGCCCAGTTCGGCAGCCAGCGGACCAGTTCGGGATCCTGGACGGCGACGAACACCGCGTCGGCGTCCTCGGGCTGCCGCGGGCGCAGGACCAGCCGCGGCGTGCTCAGCACCGGCCGGGCGATCACGGCAGATCCCCCGGCAGCAGGCCGTAGAACACCTGGTCGATACGCCCGCCAGCCAGCGGCTGCAGCCTGCGCATGACCCCCTCCCGCCGGAAGCCGATCGCCTCGGCGACCCGTACCGAGGCATGGTTGCCGGTTGCGATGCCGGCCTCCAGCCGGGCCAGCCCGGCGTCGTCGAACGCCCAGCGGGCCACCATCGGCACCGCCCGCCGCAGGTAGCCTCGCCCGCGGAACGCCGGATGCATCGCGTAGCCGACCACGGCCACCTGCCACACCAGGTCCTTCGGGTGGACGCTGACGCTGCCCGCGTACTTCCCGCTCGCCGTGTCGATCACGGCGAACCTCGTCATCTGGCCGGACAACCAACGCCACTCGACCTCCTCGAGACGTCGCCGTACCTCCTCCACCGACCGCGGCGGTCCGCCTGGGCCCCAGGGAGTCGCCCATCGCGCGTACTCCGGGTCGGTCCGCTCGGCGTAAACGCCCTCGGTGTCCCGTGGTCCGGTCGGGCGGACCGTCACCACGCCGTCGGAGCATTCCGCGGCGTCCGGGAACAGCCGGGGTGCCGGATAGGGGTCGCCGGGCAGCAACCGCCAGACCGAGAGGTCGACCCGGTGGTCACCGTGCACGCCGGCCGCCAGGCGCAGGCCCTCGTAGCTGTATCCCGCCCGGACCGCCAATCGGTGGGAGGCGGCGTTGGCCGGGTCGACCAGGACCTCCAGCCGGCCCAGGCCAAGTCCGCGGCCGGGGCCGTCGAAGGCATATGCGGCGATCCGCCGGGCCGCCTCCACGCCATAGCCGTGGCCGCGGGCCCAGGGCGCTACCCAGTAACCCATCTCGGCCGACTTGTTGCGCCTGCTCAGCTCGTGCAGGCCGAAACTCGCGACCAGGCGCCCACCGTCGCGGGCCACGACCGCGAACGTCGTCCCGATCCCGCTCAGCCGGGTACGGTGGGACAGGTCGGTGACCCAGGAGCGGGCCACCGCGTCGTCGTAGGGATCGGGCAGCGGGATCCAGCGCCGGGTCGCCGGGTCGTTGCAGGCCAGCTCGACGTCGGGGGCGTCCGCGGTGGTGTAGGGCCGCAGGATCAGCCGCTCGGTCTCCAGCACGATTTCGGGTAGCGGCTCGGTCATGGCTCCGAGTGTGCCGGGAACCGTCGAGGTGCTCTAGCGGTTTGTCTGTCTGGACGCCAGGTGCGAATACGATGGTGGCAATACATCGGCAAGGGAGCTGAGCACTTCGTGGTACTCGAGAAGATCCTTCGCGCCGGCGAGGGCAAGATCCTGCGCCGGCTCAAGGCGTACTCCAACGCCGTCAACTCCCTCGAAGCGGAGTACGCCGAGCTCTCCGACGACGAGTTGCGCGCGCTGACCGCGACGTACAAGGAGCGGGTGGCCGACGGCGAGAGCCTCGACAGCCTGCTGCCGGAGGCATTCGCCTCCGTCCGCGAGGCCGCCAAGCGCACCCTGGGCCAGCGGCACTTCGACGTCCAGCTGATGGGTGGTGCGGCCTTGCACTTGGGCAACATCGCCGAGATGAAGACCGGTGAGGGCAAGACGCTCGTCGGCACGTTGCCGGCCTATCTCAACGCACTGGCCGGCAACGGCGTGCACATCATCACGGTCAACGACTACCTCGCCCAGCGCGACGCGGAGTGGATGGGCCGGGTGCACCGTTTCCTCGGCCTCGATGTCGGCGTCATCCTCGGCAACCAGCCCGCGGAGGCGCACCGGGCCGCCTACGCCTGCGACATCACCTACG
>QHCA01000004.1:3270-4909 GCA_003244095.1 Pseudonocardiales bacterium
ACTACCTGCGCGACAACATGGCGTGGAGTCACGAGGAGCTGGTCCAGCGAGGGCACTTCTTCGCGATCGTCGACGAGGTCGACTCCATCCTGATCGACGAGGCCCGTACCCCGCTGATCATCAGCGGCCCGACCGACGCGCAGCGCTTCAACAACGTGCCGATCGAGTATTGGTACAAGGAGCTGGCCCGCATCACCAAGGGCATGCAGGGCATCGACACCACCAAGTACACCCCCCAGGAGCGCACAGCTCAGCTCGACAAGATCAACGCCGAGTACGACCACGAGATCGACTTGAAGAAGCGCACGGTGGAGTTCACCGACAAGGGCGTCAAGAAGATCGAGGACGAGCTCGGCATCAGCAACCTGTACGAGTCGGGCAACACCCCCCTGGTCGGCTTCATCAACAACGCGCTGAAGGCCAAGGAGCTCTACAAGAAGGACCGTGACTACATCATCGTCGACAGCGAGGTGCTCATCGTCGACGAGTTCACCGGCCGGGTGTTGCACGGTCGCCGGTACAACGAGGGCATGCACCAGGCGATCGAGGCCAAGGAGGGGGTGCTGATCAAGGACGAGAACCAGACCCTGGCCACGATCACCCTGCAGAACTACTTCCGGCTCTACGACAAGCTCGCCGGGATGACCGGTACGGCGATGACCGAAGCCTCGGAGTTCCAGAAGACCTACAACGTCGGCGTCGTGCCGATCCCGACGCACCGGGACATGGTCCGCCTCGACAAGCCCGACGTCGTCTACAAGACCGAGAAGGCCAAGTTCGAGGCCGTCGTCGACGACATCGCCGAGCGGGTGACCGCCGGCCAGCCGGTTCTCGTCGGCACCGTGAGCGTGGAGAAGTCGGAGGTCCTCTCCGGCATGCTGCTGCGTCGCGGGGTGCCGCACGAGGTCCTCAACGCCAAGCAGCACGAGAAGGAGGCGGCGATCGTCGCCCAGGCCGGCCGCAAGGGTGCGGTCACGGTCGCCACCAACATGGCCGGCCGCGGCACCGACATCGTCCTCGGCGGCAACGCGGAGTTCCTGGCCGCGGCCGAGTTGCGGGCCAGGGGGCTGTCCCCGGTGGACGATCCGGAGGGCTACGAGGCGGCGTGGCCGGCGGCGCTGGAGAAGGCCGAGGCCGCCGTCGAGGCCGAGAGCGAGGAGGTCGTCGGGGCCGGCGGCCTGTACGTGCTGGGCACCGAGCGCCATGAGTCCCGCCGCATCGACAACCAGTTGCGCGGCCGCTCCGGCCGGCAGGGCGACCCGGGGGAGTCCCGCTTCTACCTGTCCCTCGGCGACGACCTGATGCAGCGGTTCAACGCCACGGCGGTCGAGACGATCATGGACCGGCTGAACATTCCCGACGACATCCCGATCGAGTCCAAGATGGTCACCCGGTCGATCCGCTCCGCGCAGACGCAGGTGGAGCAGCAGAACGCCGAGATCCGCAAGAACATCCTCAAGTACGACGAGGTGCTCAACCTGCAGCGCACCGTCATCTACGACGAGCGGCGCCGGGTTTTGGCCGGCGAGGACCTGCACGAGCAGGTGCGCAACATGCTCGACGACGTGATGGAGACCGACATCGTCGCGGCGACCGCGGAGGGCTACGCCGAGGACTGGGACCTCGACCAGCTCTGGAC
>QHCA01000005.1 GCA_003244095.1 Pseudonocardiales bacterium
TTCCGGTGGTTCGCCGAGGAGGCCGTACGGATCGCCGGGCGTTTCTCGCTCTCGCCGGACGGCGGCTCGCGGATGCTGGTGATGCGCCAGCCCGTCGGCCCCTGCGTGCTGATCACGCCGTGGAACTTTCCGCTCGCGATGGGCACCCGCAAGGTCGGGCCGGCTGTTGCGGCCGGCTGCACGATGGTGGTCAAGCCCGCGCAGCAGACGCCGCTGTCGATGCTGGCCCTCGGTGCCCTGATGGCCGAGGCCGGCCTGCCGGCCGGGGTGCTCAACATCATCACGGCCAGCAAGGCCGGCGAGGTGATCGAGCCGCTGCTGGCCGATCCGCGTACCCGAAAGGTGTCCTTCACCGGCTCCACCGAGGTGGGCAGGGTGCTGCTGAAGCAGGCGGCCGACAATGTCCTGCGTACGTCGATGGAGTTGGGGGGCAACGCGCCGTTCGTGGTGTTTGACGACGCCGACGTCGATGCGGCGCTGGACGGTGCCGTGCTGGCCAAGATGCGCAACGTCGGGGAGGCGTGCACCGCCGCCAACCGTTTCCACGTCCACGAGTCGGTGGCCGAGGACTTCACGAAGGGCCTGGCCGAGCGCCTGGCCACCATGAAGGTCGGGCGAGGCACCGTCCCCGGGGTCACGGTCGGGCCCCTGATCGACGCCAAGCAGCGCGACAAGGTCGCCGAGCTGGTCGGGGACGCGGTCGACAGGGGAGCCACGGTGGTCACGGGTGGCAAGCCGCCAGGAGGGCCGGGCTACTACTATCCGCCGACCGTGCTGCGCGACGTGCCGCCGGGCGCACGGATCCTGCGAGAGGAGGTTTTCGGCCCGGTGGCACCGGTGGCGACGTTCACGTCCGAGGACGAGGCGGTGGAGGCGGCGAATGACACGGAGTTCGGCCTGGTCTCCTACTTCTACACGCGCGACCTGGCCAGGGCATTGCGGGTCAGCGAGCGCCTGGAGACCGGGATGATCGGGGTCAACCGGGGCGTCGTGTCCAACCCGGCCGCGCCGTTCGGCGGGGTCAAGCAGTCCGGCATCGGGCGCGAGGGTGGCCTGGAGGGCATCGCCGAGTATCTCGAGGTGAAGTACGTAGCGATGCCTTCATGATCGCCGCCGAACTCGCCGCGGCGATTGCCGCCTTGACTGCCCCGTGACGATCATCGTCGCCCTGGTGGCGGCCGCCGTGTTCGGTGTCGGCGACTTCTTCGGGGGGAGCGCGTCACGCAGGTCGCCGGCCGTCGGCGTGGTGATCCTCACGGCCCCGGTGGGCCTGATCCCGCTCTTCGTGCTGACCTTCGTGGTGCACGGTGAGCTGAGCTGGCCGGCGGCCCTCTGGGGCGGCGGGGGCGGCCTCGCCGGGGGGCTGGGCGTCCTGCTGCTCTTCCGCGGGCTGGCCACGGCGCCGATGAGCGTCGTGGCCCCGCTGACGGCGGTCACCTCCGCCATCCTGCCGGTGGTGGTCGGGGTCGCCACGGGGGAACGGCCGCCGGCCGGCGCCTATGCCGGGATGGTGCTCGCGCTGGCCGCCGTGGCGCTGATCAGCCGAGGTGAGGAGCACGGCGCCGGCGACCCGAGCGTGCGGGCCGCCTCCCGGGGCGGCGTGCTGCTCGCCCTGCTGGCCGGCGGCGGCTTCGGGCTGTACTTCGTACTGCTCAAGCACGCACCGACCGACAGCGGCCTGTGGCCCATCGTCGCCGGGCGGCTGACCTCCACGGTGGTCTTCGTTGCTATCGCGGTGGCCACGACCGGGCTGGCCATGCCCCGAGGGCGGGCCGCCGTCCTGGCCCTTCTTTCCGGGGCGTGCGACGTGACCGCCAACGTGCTCTATCTCGTCGCGGTGCGCGGCGGACTGCTCAGCCTGGTGGCCGTCGTGATCGCCTTGTACCCGGCCAGCACGGTCTTGCTGGCGCGGGTGGTGTTCGCCGAGCGGCTGGCCCGGCCACAGCTGCTCGGACTGGCCTGCGCGGCGCTGGGCGTCGGGCTGATCGCCGCTGCCTGATCCGGCGCTCGCGGCACATTTGGGCCTTGATCGGGATCGGGCGGGACGTTACGGTCAGTGCACCTTCCGGTTCAATCTGGTAGCCGGGTACCGCCGCTCCAGGGTGACCAATGGCCATTCGCCCGAGAGCCGAGCTCCCGGAGGCCATGATGATCTTCACCCGAGACCCGGACAGCGGGCAAGCGAAAGCAACGCTGGTCCTCAACGGCGAGATCGATGTCGCGACCGCTCCCGCCTTGCGCCACGTCGCCGACAACCTGCCGTTGTCGCAGTTGCACCGGCTGACCGTCGACCTCGCCGACGTCCCCTTCATGGACTCCACCGGCGTGGCGTTCATGGTGTCCCTGCGCAAACGCATGCCCGTCGGCAGCGAGATCGTGGTCGTCGAGGCGGCGCCGATCGTCGGCCGCGTGCTGCAGCTCAGCGGTCTCGGCGAGGTCATCGACCTCCCCGCCGCAACGCTGGCTCCCGCGGCCGGCGAGGACCGCCTCGACGCGACCGGCTGACCCTGAGCCGGCGGCCCGGCGATATCAGGGGCCGGCCAGGGTCCTCCCCTGATGCGCCGGGCACTCGGTTCCCAGCACCCTGGACGGGTCAACCACACAGGGTACGAAGGGAAACGAGACACCATGAATGGCGTTCACGAGACGTTCCGCCGCGAGGGCCTGGTCCGGCCCGCCGACAGCCGGATCCTGGGAGGGGTGTGCGCGGGCCTCGGTCGCCGCTTCGGGATCGACCCGTGGCCGGCCCGCCTGCTGTTCGTCCTGCTCCTGCTCGTCATCCCCGGCAGCCAGATCCTGATCTATCCGATCCTGTGGATCCTGATGCCGTCGGAAACCACCCCGGTGACGGCGCCGCCGGCCTCGGCCGCCTGAGGCCCTGACTACCCCTCGGGGGTATAGTCGCGGGATGGTGAACCCCCCCGGCTATACCCCAGACAAGGCCCGACTGCTCAGCCGGCTCGCCCGTGCCGAAGGGCAGGTACGCGGGCTCAGCCAGATGGTCGAGCAGGACCGCTACTGCATCGACATCCTCACCCAGATCGCCGCGGCCCGGGCCGCCCTGGACGCGGTGGCCCTGCAACTGCTCGATGGCCACGCCCGCCGATGCCTGACCTCGCCCGGGCCGCACACCGCCGACCCCCACGCCCGGGCCGATGAGCTGATGGGGGCAGTCAGCCGGTTGCTGCGCAGCCGCTGATGCCGAACACGATGCGGCGATGGTCACCGGCCGCCCGGGCTACAGCAGGCGCTGCATCCAGACCGAGCTGAGGTACGTACCGTTCTTGGTCGCATACTCCTGGAACACACCCACATCGGTGAAGCCGAACCTGCGGTGCAGCGCGACCGAGGCGTCGTTGGGCAGGGCGATCCCGGCCAGCACCACGTGGACGGGTTCGTGGGCGAGCACGTCGAAGAGGGCCGAGTACAGCAGCGTGCCGATGCCCTGCCCGCGCGCCGGACTGTCGAGGGAGATGCTGAACTCCACCGTCTCCCGGAAGGCTTCGTGCTCGCGGTAGCGGCCGCTGCTGGCATAGCCGAGCACACCCGTGGCGCCCCGCGCGACGAGCAGGCGGTGTGGCCCGGACGCGGCGAAGCCGGCCAGCCACCCTCGCCGCCCGTCGATCGTGGTCGGCTGGGTGTCGAAGATCGCGTGCGAGGTGGCCAGGGAGTGGTTGTAGATGGCCACGATCGACGGCAGGTCGTCGACCGTGCCCGCCTCGATCGTTGGCGCGCCTTCCTTGTTGCTCATCAGGCGTTCCAGGCTAGCCGTCCGGGCCGTCGGCCATGTTCCCCGGGTGGAGTTCTCAGAGGTGTCCGGCGGCCCCGGGGGACGCTGGCCGCGCCGAACCGCGGGGACTGCGCCCCGCCCTCAGGCCGAGGCTTCCTCGACCACGTCGTAGCGGTCGCGGGCGGCCAGGACGTCGTCCATGTGGCACTCCGCCCAGGCCTTGACGGCGGCCATGACCGGGGCGAGATCCAGGCCGAGCTCGGTGAGCTGGTAGTCGACCCGCACCGGAACGCTCGCGGTCATGGTGCGGTGCACCATGCCGTTGCGTTCGAGACCGCGCAGGGTCTGGGTGAGCATCTTCTGGCTGACGCCGGCGATGTCCCGGCCGATCTCGCTGTGCCGCTTGGGGCCCCCGCCCAGGGAGCCGAGCACCAGGCAGACCCACTTGTCGCTGAGGACGTCGAGCAGTTGGCGGGCCGGGCAGGTGGCCAGCATCGCGTTGTACAGGTGCTTGTCCTGCTCCCGGCGCGCTGCTTTCGTGGCGGTGGTCAACATACCTCCCGATGCCCTAGGCACTGCTGGGTACCTACTTACCATCGGTACCTTCCATGGCCTAGCGTAGCGCCCGTCCGCCAATCCGGGTGGACATCGAAGGAGGTATTCGTCGTGCGAGTCGTCACCCAGCAGGAGATCGGCGGGCCTGAGGTCCTTCACGTGGAGGAGGCGCAGACACCGTCGCCGCTGCCCAGCGAAGTGCTCGTCGCCGTTCGTGCGACCGGGCTCAATCCGGTGGACGCCGCGATCCGATCCGGCGGGTTCCCGGTGTTCGGCCGGCCGCCGTTCGTCCTCGGATGGGACGTCTCCGGCGTCGTCACCGAGGTCGTGCCGGGTGTCAACCGGTTCCAGGTCGGCGACGAGGTCTACGGCATGCCGCTGTTCCCGCGGCCGGCGGGTGCGTATGCGGAGTTCGTCGCCGCCCCCTCGCGGCAGCTGGCCCTCAAGCCGCGCAGCATCGACCACGTCCATGCGGGCGCACTCCCGCTGGCCGGCCTGACCGCATGGCAGGCCCTCGTCGACGTCGCCGACGTGCAGCAAGGGCAGCGGGTGCTCGTGCACGCGGCGGGTGGCGGCGTCGGTCACCTCGCCGTGCAGATCGCCAAGCACCTCGGCGCCTACGTCATCGGCACGGCCAGCGCCGGCAAGCACGAGTTCGTGCGCGATCTCGGCGCCGACGAGGTCGTCGACTACCGGGCGGTCGACTTCACCGAGGCGGTGCACGACGTCGACGTCGTGCTCGAACTCGTGGGGGGCGACTACGGCACCCGCTCGATAGAGGTTCTTCGTACGGGGGGATTGCTCGTCACGGCCGTCGAGCGGGACAACGCCGACCTGGCGGCACGCACGCGGGCAGCCGGGCGCCGGTTTGCCGGCATCACCGTGGAGCCGGACGGCGCAGGTCTGGAGCGGCTGGCCGAGCTGGTCGACGCGGGCCGCCTGCGGGTCCACGTCGAGCACGCCCTGCCACTGGAGGACGCGGCCAAGGCGCACGCCCTGCTCGAGAGCGGGCTGCGGGG
The DNA here is from genome assembly GCA_003244095.1 of Pseudonocardiales bacterium. Taxonomy (GTDB): domain Bacteria; phylum Actinomycetota; class Actinomycetes; order Mycobacteriales; family QHCA01; genus QHCA01. The sequence goes on from QHCA01000005.1 coordinate 5,305, forward strand.
CAAGGTGGTCCTGACCATCTGACGGCCGTGCGCTGCGGGCCCTCCTGCTGGGCTGACCCGCAGGTCGGCTAACCCGTCGTTAACCTGACCGTGGTTAGCGTGCCGATCATGTCTTCAGCGTTGACCTATCCCGAGGCCGTGGTCGTCGGCCTCCTCCAAGGGGTGACCGAGCTCTTCCCCGTGTCGAGCCTGGGGCACAGTGTTCTGCTCCCCGCCCTGGTCGGCGGGCGCTGGGCGAGGGACCTCAGCGTCTCCCGGCCGGAGTCGCCTTACCTCGCCTTCATCGTCGGCCTGCACGTCGCGACCGCGGCGGCGCTGCTGTTGTTCTTCTGGCGCGACTGGGTGCGGATCATCGGCGGTTTCTTCACCTCCTTGCGGCACCGTCGCATCCAGACGGCGGACGAGCGGCTGGCCTGGCTGATCGTGCTGGCCACCATCCCGGTGGGGGTGAGCGGGCTCCTGCTCGAGCACACGTTCCGGACCGTCCTGGGTCGGCCGGTCCCCGCGGCGATATTCCTGACCGTCAACGGTGTTCTGCTCTACGGCGGCGAGCGCCTGCGCCGCCGGGTGTCGGCCGAGGTCGAGGCCGCGGTCGCCGCGGCAGCGGGTCAGCCCGATGCCGACCTGGCGCTGGCCGCTGACCGTCGCCTCGCCCGGCTCACCCTCGGGCAGGGCACCCTGATCGGCACGGCACAGGTGCTGGCCCTGCTGCCCGGGATCAGCCGGTCGGGAGTCACGATGGTCGCCGGCCTCCTGCGCGGCCTGACGCACGAGGACGCGGCGCGGTTTTCCTTCCTGCTCGCGACGCCGGTGATCCTGGCGGCCGGGGCCCTGAAGTTGCCTGACCTCGCCGGGCCGCTGGGCAGGGGCATCGGCGGGCAGGTGCTGGTCGGCAGCGTCGCGTCGTTCGTCAGCGCCTACGCCGCTGTGCGCTTCCTGACCCGCTACTTCCAGACCCGGACGCTGACACCGTTCGCGATCTACTGCTCGGTGGCGGGAATCGGCAGCCTGGTGGTGTTGTCGGCCCGCTGATCCGCCGCCGCTACGTTCCGGACAGGAGCCCCGAAACCAGGAGAATCAGACATGCGCCTGCGTTCCCGGATGTTGCTCAGCAGCACGGCGGCGGCCGACACCACGACCATCACGGCCAGGACGACGGAGGCCCTGCCGCGGTTCGACCTCGACTTCTTCCTCCACGTGACGTCGCTGAAGATCAACGGCACACCGGCCACCTTCGGGTCGAAGCCCAACGGCGAGCTGGTCGTCACCACAGCCGCCGCCCTGGCGAAGGGTGCGGCCGTGACGATCGTGGTGGTCTACAGCGACATCCCGTCCAACCCCCTGCCGGCGCAATGGTGCCAACTCCTGGAGCGGCACTTCCGACGGTGCCCTGGCCGTCAACGAGCCGCACATCGTCCCGTGGTGGTACCCCGCCAACGACCACCCGTGGGACAAGGCGACCTTCGACGTGTCGGTCGCCGTACCTGCCGGGGTGGAGGCGCTGTCCAACGGTGTCCTGCTCGGCAAGCCGGCCCAACACCTACGCCACGTTCGGCTTCGCCCTGGAAGATCAGACCCGGCCGGTCTACGACGGCCGCTTCTGGGGCAGCCGGCCCAACACCTACGTGGTCGCCCACGAGAACGCCCACCAGTGGTTCGGTGACTCGGCTCAGCAGACGCATGCCCTGCTGGGCGCCGGGCGTCACTGGCCGTGGATGGCGGCGGTGTAGAGGTCGAGTTGGCGCAGGGTCCCGTCGGGGTTGCCCCCCGCGCTGTTGGAGTTGTCCGACCACGCGGGACGCAGCACGCCGCCGCCGAAGCCGAGGCCCTCGTAGTCGCCGTAGTCGAAGTCCTCGTTGAACTGCCGGGTCGTGTGGGAGGCCTTGGCGCTGACCCGGATGTTCGGGCCGAAGGTGCGGCCCCCGTCCCTGGATACGGTGCAGTAGACCATCGCGTCGTCGTTGGCCACGCCGTCGGTGTCGGCCACGCCGCCGTTGCCCCCGTCGTTGCGCGCGTCGTACCAGCACGCACCGACGTGCCCGGTCGACTGGTCGACGGCCAGCTTCGGCAAGAACTGGCTGCGCCTGGTCTGATCGTCGTCGAGGCGGACGTTGCCGCTCCAGTGCAGGCCGTTGTCGTCGGACCAGCGCAGCAGGACGTCGGTGTTGTCGCTCTCGTTGGGGCTCTCGGCGGTCCACATCGCGTATAGCCGGCCCCGATGCGCACCGGCCGTCTGGTCGTAGGCCATCGCCGTCTCGGCGTCGATGCTGCGGTTCGGCTGGGCGGGGATGAAGTCGAAGGACCCGACCCCGGTGATGACGAACGGCTTCTCGGCCTGGAGCGGGTGGGGACCCAGACCATCGGGGTCGATCGAGGTGAACACGATGTTGGGCCCGTCGGTAACGCTGGTGTTCTGCTGGTAGGTCACGATGACGGCGCCGGTCGGGCTCACCGCGACGTCTCCGTAGTCACCGGCGTTGTACGGCCGCGGCACGCTCTCCTGCGTGAAGGCGCCGACGTGACCGCGTCCGGTGACCTTGGCGCCGGCCAGCGTGATGCCGCCGTTGCCCGCGGTCCAGGTGAGCCACACCGATCCCGGCCCGGTGGTGATGGTGGGCTGGTCGGCGCTCGCCGTGGTCGTGGTCAGCGGGCTGATCGTGTCTCCGCCGTCGGTCGACAGGGCAACCGGGACGTTCCCATTGCTCAGGAACAGGTACGTCATGAACAGGTTGCCGTAGCCGTCGAAGGCGATGCTCTCGTCACAGCACGCCTGACCGAGGGCGCCCCCGGTGCCGATGACCCGGGTCCGCCAGGTCGCACCGCCGTCATGGGTCACCGACAGGGTGAGGCCGCGAATGATCGCCGCCGCAGGCCCGGTCACCGGCCGGTGCGGCTTGGCCGGCGCCGCCGCCACGGTCGGGCTGTAGGTGGACATCATCACCACGTTGCGGGGATCTGCCGGGTTGACCGCCACGGCGTTCTCGGCCTCGTTGCCCGCGATCCGGGTCAGGTCGACATCGGCGGCGGCCGCCGGCGGCGCCACCGCGGCGGGCGTCCGAGGAGTTGCCGTGGCGGCCGTGCTGGCTGTCGCGCGCGACGGCGGGCCGGCCAGCAGCACCAGTAGCACCAGCGGCACGGCGACCAGCGCCGCCGCGACTCGCCGGGCGGTGACCGAGGGACGGTGCTGGGTGCGGGACATGGCCTGCCTCACCTTCTGACGGCGGTGATCGCGCAGACACTACGCCGGGTTGCAGCGCCCTAGTGCTGCCCCTCTGCGCCGGGTGTGCCAGGCGGCCGGCCGATTGTCATCCCGCCCAGGGGTCGGTCGATGCTGCCGTGGGCCGTGCCGATCGGGCGGTCGGGCGACAGGTCCGCCCGCGGGTCAGGCGATGCGGGTCGAGCCAGTCCGCGAAGGACTCGCCGGTCAGCGATTTTGAGGACCGTACGTCGGCGGTCACCTTCGGGACGAGTACGTGACCGTCGGCCGAGCGCGCGATGACATTGGCGTAGCCGCGCCCGTCCTCGACCGGCCGCCGCAGCCGGTAGGCCAGCCAGACGGTGCCGTCGACGGTCAACGCACACGGCGCTCCGGCCCACGAGCCGGGCCGCTCGTCGGGCGGCCCCACCACGAGGGTCCCGGGATGGGGGGCACCGAGCCCGGCGAGGGCGGCTGCCAGCAGGTCGGCCGACGCGGTTGCGGCTCCCGAAATGCCTGTCGTCATGATCGCCGATCCTAACCTAGATATCCGATAGGAAAAATAGGCAGCCAACGGGCACCACACAGCCGGAGGTCGGGATGGTGTCCGCCGGCCCCCCTGCTGCCCGGCTCGCGCCCCGTCAGTCCGAATCGGCCGTGACGAAGTCGATCAGCCGC
>QHCA01000006.1 GCA_003244095.1 Pseudonocardiales bacterium
TCGTTGACGCCGCCGTTGCCCTCTGTCTTGCCGATGACGGCCAGCACGTCGTCGGCCGCGAACACTCCGGCGTCGATGAGCTCGGTGAGCCCGCTCGCGTCGGTGACGCTGTCGATGGCGACCTTGCGTACCTCGATCGGTCTGGGCACCGGTGGGTCCTCTCTGCGGGGGTCTCACCGACCCTAACGGCGCGGGGCACGCCGCAGCCGGACGGCACCGTCCGATCACAACAAGACACCTGAGGGTCACTTTATGTGTCCGTTTGTAAGCACCCGGTACGGGGTTTGCCCGCCCTAGTCATTCGGGATCCCCGCTTTCGTCCTTTCGGCGACTTACTGCGTACCGTCACGCTGAGCTACTTTGCAGTGTCAGCTACTGCACCACCGGGGAGGACCACGGATGAAGGTACGTACGGGGCTGCTGTTCGTTGTCCTCATCAGCGCAGGATTGGCGCTGGTGCCCCTGACGTCGGCCGGCGCCGTGTCGGCGACGCACACGTCGATTGCCAGCGTTGTTCCGATGAAGGGGACGCCCGACGTCCTGGAGAACCACGTCGAGGAGATCACCAAGGTCGGCAACAGGGTCATCCTGGGCGGCAACTTCACCACTGCGCAGAACCACGGCACAACCAACGTCGTGACCCGCCATCACATCCTCGCCTTCGACGCGACCACCGGCCTCATCGACACCAACTTCGTGCCGGACCTCACCGACCCGGCCTTCCCCGAGCCCACCTCCGCGGTGCAGGTCAACGCCCTGCTGCCCGGCCCGACGCCCGACACCGTGTACGTCGGCGGCAACTTCAAGCTGCTCAATGGCGGAAACGTGCCGCGGCTCATCCTGCTCGACACCACGGACGGGCACCGCATCCTGACGTTCGCGCCGAACTTCAACGGCCAGGTCAATGACGTCAAGATGGACCCGATCGCTGTCCACAACCGGCTGTACGTCGCCGGCAACTTCACCACGGCCGGCGGGGTGGCACACAACGGCATCGCGGCGGTCGATGCCACGACGGGTGCACTCGACACCTCGATGACCGTGCAACTGGCCGGGCACCACAACTGGACGCCGACCTCTCCCGCCAGCGCGGCCAAGGCAGCCGTCGGCGCCTTCAAGCTCGACGTCACCCCGGACGGCAATCGCGTCGTGGCGATCGGCAACTTCAAGACGGCCAGCGACCAGTTCCTCACCAGCAACGACAACGACCAGGTGGTCATGATCGACACCTCGGGCGCCAGCGCCAAGATCGCCGACTGGCAGACGAACCGATATGACGAGCCGTGCTTCAGCAACGCCTACGACCAGTGGATCCGCGACGTCGACTTCTCCCCGGACGGCTCATACTTCGTCATCGTCGGCACCGGCGGCTATCCGACCACCTATAGCAACCTCTGTGACGCGGCTGCCCGCTGGGAGACCGGGGCCACCGGCAGGCTGTTGAACCCGACCTGGGTCGACTGGACCGGCGGCGACACCCTGCTGTCGGTGGCCGTGACCGGTGCCGCCGTCTACGTCGGCGGCCACCAGCGCTTCCTCAACAACAAGCTCGCCAGCGACAAGGCCGGCCCCGGCGCGGTGCCGCGGCCCGGCCTCGGCGCCCTGAACCCGGTCAACGGGATGCCGTTGGCGTGGAACCCCGGCCGCGACCCACGCGGTGCCGGCGCCTACGCGATGTACGCGTCAAGCGACGGGGTCTACGTCGGCAGCGACACCATGTTCATCGGAACCCACCAGTTCAAGTACCAACGGATCGCCTACTTCCCGCTGGCCGGGGGCACCGCAGTCGCACCGGACAACACCGGCGCCCTACCCAGCACCGTCCACCAGGCCGGCCGGCCGGCCACGTTGTACCGGATCAACGCCGGCGGCCCGGCCCTGGCGGCGACCGACGGCGGCCCCGACTGGGCAGGCGACAGCAGCGACGTGCCGCCGTCCATCGTGCGCAACACGGGGAGTGCCGTCAGCACCTATACCGGCACCCCCTCCCGCAACGCAGTGCTACCGGCGAGTACGCCGACGGCGTTGTTCAGCACGGAACGGTACGACCCTGCCGGCGGCAACGAGATGTCCTGGGCCTTGCCCGTACCCGCAGGGACGGCGATCAAGGTCCGGCTGTACTTCGCCAACCGTTTCGCAGGGACCAGCACCGTCGGCAAGCGCAAGTTCAACGTCGGCATCGACGGTGTGAGCAAGCTGGCCAACTTCGACATCGTGGCGGACACCGGCAACAACACCGGCACGATGAAGGAGTTCCCGATCACCTCGGACGGCACGGTCAACATCGACCTGACCCATCTCACCCCGTTCCCGGTCGAGAACCCGCTGATCGACGGCATCGAGATCGTCGCCAGCCCGGTGACCGGTGCCGACGACGTCATGTCGCGCACCTTCGACGGGACCGCGGCCGGGGCCGGCACTCCGACCATCAGTTCGGTCCCGGGTAATACGTGGTCGCACGCCCGGGGTGCCTTCATGATCGACGGGTACGTGTACTACGGCTACGACGACGGCAACATGCGGAAGCGGACGTTCGACGGGACCACGTTCGGACCCGAGATCATCCTCGACCCCTACAACGACCCGATCTGGCAGAACGTGACCACCGGGTCAGCGCCGGTCGGATCGACCTACCGCGGGCTCGCGTCCGGGCTCGCCGCCGCGATGCACAACGTCACGTCGATGTTCTACTCGAAGGGCCGGCTGTACTACACGTTCTCCGGCCGAATCGACTTGTTCAGCCGCTACTTCCAGCCCGACAGCGGGATCGTCGGCAGTGAAGAGTTCGTCGGTGACCCGGGCGGCATCAACTGGTCGGACGTCCAGGGCACGTTCCTCGACGCGTCCAGCAACACGCTCTACTACGCCAAGCGCGACGGCAGTCTGTGGAAGGCCGCTTGGAGCCCGGCTCCGGCGATCCCGGCCACCGGAGTGCCGACACCGCCGGTGGGCGGCAAGCCGGTCAGCGGTACCGCGGCACCGGTCGTCGCTCCGGGCGTAGGCGTCGACTGGCGCGGGACGGGCGTGTTCGTGCGAGCCAGCTGACTGCTGGACCGAAGCGCGGCGTCAGGGAAGCCCGTCCAGCCACTCTCGTACGGCTGCGTTGTGCTGGCCGAGGGTGGGCGGGGCGAGGTGCTCGGTGCGGCCGCCGGAGTCGAAGCGCAGCGGCACGCCGGGCAGGGTGAGCGGGCCGGCGGTCGGATGCCCGACATCGAGCAACAGGTGCTGTGAGCGTGTCTGTTCCCACTCGTAGACCTCGGCCAGGTTGCGTACCCGGCCAGCCGGCACGCCGATCGCGGCCATCACCGGCAGCCAGCGCTCCAGGGCGTGGGTGCTGAAGGCGGCCTCGATCTCGGCGACCAGGGCCGCCCGGTTGCCGACCCGGTCGGCGTTGGTCGCGAACCGCGGGTCGGCCGGGTCGATGCCGACCGCCTCGGCGAAGCGCAGCCACAGGGCCTGGCTGCCCACGGCGATCTGGATGATGCCATCGGCGCAGGCGAAGGCGCCGTAGGGCGCGATGGACGGATGGTGGTTGCCCTGGCCGTGGGCGACTTCACCGGCCACGGTATACCGGGTGCCCTGGAACGCGTGCACCCCGACCATGGCCGCGAGCAGGCTGGTGCGCACCACGGTGCCGGCCCCGGTGCGGTCCCGCTCCCGCAGGGCGGCGACGGCGCCGTAGGCGCCGTACATCCCGGCGAGCAGGTCGGCGATCGGCACTCCGACCCGCTGCGGATCGTCCGGGCCGGTCCCGGTGATCGACATGATGCCCCCCTCACCCTGGGCGATCTGGTCGTAGCCCGGGCGACCGCCCTCGGGCCCGTCATGGCCGAAGCCGGTGATGGACAGCACCACCAGGCGCGGGTTCATGTCCTGCATCTTCCGTACCGAGAAGCCCAGGCGGTCGAGCACGCCGGTGCGGAAGTTCTCCACCAGCACGTCGCTGTGCCGGAGCAGCCGGGCCAGCAGGGCGGCCCCCTCCGAAGACTTGAGGTCGAGGGTGACCGACTCCTTGTTGCGGTTGCAGGAGAAGAAGTACGTCGACTCGCGGGCCTCGGCCGGCCCGACGAACGGCGGGCCCCAAGCGCGGGAGTCGTCGCCGCCGTCGGGGTGCTCGACTTTGATCACCCGGGCACCGAGATCGCCGAGCATCATCGCCGCATGCGGTCCGGCCAGGGCACGGGACAGGTCGGTGACCACGATGCCCGCCAGGGGTCCACCGGCAGCCGTCACGGGGGCGACGGTACTAGCCGGGGACGTCATGCCGGTCGGCCGTCCGGCCCAGCGTCTCCCGCAGGGCGACGGCCTGCGCCGGGTCGAGACCGGCCAGCGTCTCTCCCCCGGGGCCGCCGTTGTCAGCCGGCGGCTGGGGCCGGGAGACGCGTTGGTGGCGGGTACGGCTGGGAGCAGTCTGGGGCCTTCCGGGGCCAAGGGCCGAGCCGATGGCTGCCAGGGCGGTCCGCACCGGATGGCGCGGCGTGCGCTGTGACGCCGGCGCGCCGGCGGTGCCGGAGC
>QHCA01000007.1 GCA_003244095.1 Pseudonocardiales bacterium
GTCTCGGCGGTCGCGATCGCCTGCAGCACCGCGCGGGCCTTGTTGCGCGTCTCGCGTTCCTCGAGCGCCGGCACGCTGTCGGCGACGATGCCGGCCGAGGCCTGCACGTGCGCCGTGCCCTCGCGCATGACCGCGGTGCGGATGGCGATCGCCATGTCCAGGTCGCCGGCCGCGTCGAGATAGCCGACGGCCCCGCCGTAGATCCCGCGGCGCACCGGCTCGAGTTCCTCGATCAGCTCCATCGCCCGCACCTTCGGCGCCCCGGTGAGGGTTCCCGCGGGAAAGGTCGCGAGCAGCACGTCGAACGCATCCTTGCCGTCGGCGACGCGCGACTCGACGCTCGACACGATGTGCCACACATGGCTGTAGCGCTCGACGGCGCCGAACTCCACCACCTCGACGCTGCCTGGCGCCGACACCCGGCCCAGGTCGTTGCGGGCGAGGTCGACGAGCATCACGTGCTCGCTGCGCTCCTTGGGGTCGGCGATCAGCTCGGCGGCCAGCCGGGCGTCCTCCTCCGGGGTCGCGCCGCGGGGGCGGGAGCCGGCGATCGGGCGCATCAGGGCCCGGCCCTCCTGCACCTTGACGTGCGCCTCGGGTGAGGAGCCGACGACGTCGGTGCCGTCGGGGAAGCGCAACAGGTACATGTACGGGCTCGGATTGCCGGCCCGCAGGACGCGGTAGACGTCCAGCGGGTGCGTGCAGGTCGACATCTGGAACCGTTGTGCGACGACGATCTGGAACGCCTCACCCGCACGGATCTGCTCCTTCGCCAGCCGTACCGCGTCCTTGTAGTCCGCCGGCGCCGACCGCGAGTCGAAGACGGGCCGGACCGGGGCAACGGTGGACGCCGACGGTGGCGTCGCCTCGGCCAGGGCGCTGGTCATCGCGTCCAGCCGGGCGACGGCGTCGTCGTACTGCGTGCCGGTGTCCGAGCCGATCTCGGGGCCGCCGCCGACCACGTTGGCGACCAGCAGCACCGACCCGTCGGAGTGATCCAGTACGGCGAGGTCGCTGACCAGCATCATCGCCAGCTCGGGCAGGCCGAGGTCGTCCTCGGCCAGCGACGGCAGGCGCTCGAGGCGCCGGACCGCGTCGTAGCTGACGTAGCCGACCAGGCCACCGGTCAGGGGGGGCATCCCCGGCTGGCGAGGCGAGCGAAGCCGCTCCAGGGTGTCGCGCAGCATCCCCAGCGGGTCGCCTGCCGGCTGCCGGCCGGGGAACGGGTCGGCGCCCACCCACTCGCCGCGGCCGTCACGGGCGGTGAGGGTGGACGGGCAGTGCACGCCGACGAAGGAGTAGCGCGACCAGACCCCGCCGTGCTCGGCCGACTCCAGCAGGAACGATCCCGGCCCCCCGGCCAGCTTGCGGTAGGCGCCCACCGGGGTCTCGCCGTCGGCGAGCAGCCGGCGGGTCACGGCGACCACCGGCTGGCGGCCGAGCAGGGCGGCGAACTCGACCCGGGAGGGGTGCACCGCCCCGTCGCTCAGCGCGGGCACTGGGCCACGACCGGGTCGAGCAGATCGGCGTCGAAGCAGGTCCGATCGCCGGTGTGGCACGCGGCACCGACCTGGTCGACGCGGACCAGCACCGTGTCACCGTCGCAGTCCAGCGCCACCGAGCGCACCCACTGCTGGTGACCGGACGTGTCGCCCTTGACCCAGTACTCCCGCCGGCTGCGGCTCCAGTAGGTGCACCGGCCGGTCGTCAGCGTGCGGTGCAGCGCCTCGTCGTCCATCCAGCCCACCATCAGCACCTCGCCGGTGTCGTGCTGCTGGGCGACGGCCGGGACCAGGCCATGCTGGTCGCGCGTGAGCCGGGCGGCGATCTTCGGGTCCAGAGGCATCCGCCCATTGTGCCGAGCCGTGGCTTGCCGGGGGCTGCCCGGGGGGCCGGCGGATCCGTCCTACCGTCTTGACACCCTCTGGCCAATTCATCTAGCGTTGAGTTCAACAGATGATGAATTAGGGAGGCGTCATGGCACGCGCAGCGGTCGAGGTCACGAACCTGATGGTCGACCGGCTCGGCCGGCCGGTGCTGCGGGGGCTGACCTTCGACATCCCACCCGGCCAGATCACCGGGCTGCTCGGTCCGAGCGGCAGCGGCAAGAGCACGCTCCTGCGCTGCTTGGTCGGCGTCCAGCGCATCCGCAGCGGCGATGTGACCGTTCTCGGGCAGGCGGCCGGCTCACCGGCCCTGCGCCGCAGCGTCGGGTACGTGACGCAGTCACCCTCGGTGTACTCCGACCTGTCGGTCGGTGACAACCTGCGCTACTTCGCCGCCGTCGCCCGCGCGCCGGCCGGGGCGGCCGATCGGGCGCTCGAGCAGGTGGGTCTCGCGGACCGGGCCGGCGACCTGGTCGGCAACCTGTCTGGCGGGCAGAAGGCACGGGTGTCGCTGGCCTGCGCCTTGGTCGGCTCGCCGACGCTGCTGGTGCTCGACGAGCCCACCGTCGGGCTCGATCCGGTGCTGCGCCGCGACCTGTGGGCGTTGTTCCACACCCTCGCCGACAGCGGCGCCACCCTTATCGTGTCCAGCCATGTGATGGACGAGGCCGCCCGCTGCGACCGGCTGCTGCTGCTGCGCGACGGCCGGATCGTCGCAGACGACACGCCGGAGCAGGTACGCCTGCACACCGGGACCGACGACCTGGAAGAGGCCTTCCTGCGTCTCGCCGAGAAAGAGGAGGCCGTGGCATGAGTGCCCGGACGACACTGGCGACCGCTGCCCGAGTGCTCCGGCAGTTGCGCTCCGACCATCGCACCATCGCCCTGTTGCTGGTCGTGCCGACCCTGCTGATGGTGCTGCTGCGCTACGTCTTCGACGGCTCCCCCGTCACGTTCAACAGCATCGGGCTGCCGCTGCTGGCGATCTTCCCGTTCGTCACCATGTTCCTGGTCACCTCGGTGGCCATGCTGCGCGAGCGGACCAGCGGCACCCTGGAGCGGTTGCTGACCACGCCGATGGGCAAGCTCGACCTGCTCATGGGCTACGCGCTGGCCTTCGCCGTGGCCACCCTGCTCCAGGTGGGAGTGGCCAGCGCGGTCGCGTTCACCTGGCTGAACCTCGAAGCACCCGGCGGCGTGGCGCCCGTCGTGCTGATCGCGCTTGCCGACGCGCTCCTGGGCATGTCGCTCGGGCTGCTCGTCAGCGCGTTCGCGGCCACGGAGTTCCAGGCCGTGCAGTTCCTGCCGGCGATCGTGCTGCCGCAGTTCCTGCTCTGCGGCCTGCTCGCACCCCGCGACCAGATGCTGGACCTGCTCCGGTGGATCAGCGACGTGCTGCCGCTGTCCTACGCCGTCGACGGGATGACCCGCCTGCGCACCGAGGGCAGCTTCACCGGGCAGGTGGGGACCGATCTCGCGGTGGTGGTCGCCTGCACGGTGGTGGCACTGGCCCTCGGCGCGGCGACCCTGCGACGGCGGACGGCCTAGTGGCCCGCACGGGCCGCCGGCCGGCCGGGTCGAGTAGCCGCGAGGCGATCCTGTCGGCCGCCCGGCAGGCGTTGGGCAGGTACGGGTACGACGGCACGACCGTGCGCGGCATCGCCGCGGACGCAGGTGTCGACCCGGCCCTGGTGCACCACTTCTTCGGCACCAAGCAGGGCCTGTTCGTCGCCGCCATGGACTTCCCGGTCGACCCCTCGACGGTGCTGCCGGCCCTGCTCGCCCCGGGCGTCGAGGGGCTCGGAGAGCGGCTGGTCCGATTCTTCCTGTCGGTCTGGGAGGCCGGCGACCGCAGTCCCTTCTTGGCACTGATCCGGGGTGCGGTCAGCCACGAGGAGTCGGCCGCGCTGCTCAGGGAGTTCGTCACCCGGGAGGTCCTCGGCCGGGTCGCGGCGGCCGTCAACGAGTCCCAGCCCCAGCTGCGGGCCACGCTGGTCGGCTCGCAGCTGGTCGGCCTGGCCATGGCGAGATACGTCATCAAGCTTGAGCCACTCGCCTCCGCCGACCCCGAAACCGTCGTGGCCGCAGTTGCGCCGACCGTGCAGCGCTACCTCGCCGGCTCGCTGGCCTGAGCCGAGCGGGGTACGGGGATGACGCCGGTCGGCCGCGGATGGTGGCCGCCGACAGGGAGGATTGCGGGCAACTCCCGCAGCACCTCGACCGGCATCGGCCGGCCGTAGAAGTAGCCCTGGGCGCGCTCGCAGCCCAGCTCGACCAGGCGCTCATGCTCTTCCCTCGTCTCGACGCCCTCGGCCACCACCCGCAGGCCCAGCCCGCGAGCCAGGCTGATCGTGCCGCGGACCACGACGTCGTCGCGGCTTGAGGTCAACATCCGCGAGACGAACGAACGGTCGATCTTGACCTCGTCGACCGGGATGCGGGACAGGAAGGTCAGTGACGAGTAGCCGGTGCCGAAGTCGTCCAGGGAGAGCTGCACGCCGCCGGCGCGCAGCTGGGCCAGGACGGTATCGACCGTGTCCAGGTCGCTCATGATCGCCGTCTCGGTCACTTCCAGCACGAGTTGGGTACTGGGGACCGCATAGGTCCTCAGCAGTTCGAGAACCGCATCCGGCAGTCCCGGATGCAGCAGGTTGCGCGGCGACAGGTTGACGGCCAAGCTGCGGGCGGCCTGCTCGGCCAGCCAACCTGCACAGTCGCGCAGGCCCATCCGCAGGACGTTGAGAGTGAAGTCGTGCACGAGGGCCGAATGTTCGATGGCCGTCATGAACTTGTCGGGCGACAGCAACCCCCGCGTCGGATGGTGCCAGCGGATCAGCGCCTCGGCGCCCGTGATCTCGCCGGTGCGCACCTCCACCTTCGGCTGGTAGTAGAGCACGAACTCCCCGTTGGCCATGGCCGCTCGGCTCTCCTCCACGGTCGCGAGCCGGTCGGCGTGCGGCTGATCCTGGTCGGCGGCGTAGCGGACCCACCGGGTTGCGGAGCCCTTGGCCCGCAGCAGCGCGACGTCGGCCAGCCGCAGCAAGTCCCTGACATCGCCGGCGTCCCCGGGGAAGCCGGCGATACCGATGCTGGCCGGCGCGTGCAGCAGCAGACCGTCGAGGACCATCGGCTCGTCCAGGCAGGCGATAAGCCGCTCGGCGACATGCTCGGGTGCCCGTCCGGCCGCGTCGGCGAGCAGGACTGCGAACTCGTGACTGCCCAGCCGGACCACCAGGTCCGGTCCGTCCACCGAGCCGGTCAGCCGCCGGGCCACCTCCACCAGCAGCCGGTCGCCGGTGTCGTAGCCCAGGGTGTCGTTGACCTCCTTGAAGTGATCGAGGTCGACCAGCAGCAGGGCACCGGCGCGGCCACCCTGGACTGCTTCGGCAAGCACGCCTGCTCCGGCATCTCGCAGCAGGGCACGGTTGCCCACGCCGGTCAACGAGTCGGTAACCGCCTCCTGGGCCTTGGCCTCGGCGAATCCCCGGGTGGTCTCGTATCGCTCGGCATTGGCGAGCGCAACGGCCAGTGCCGTCGCAAGGGTGGCCAGGGCGTGACTCTCCCGGGCGTTGAGAGTCACGTCTGCCCGAAAGTGCAGGGTTACGGTGCCGGCATCTTCATCGGGGCGCCCCAGGGGGACGGTCAAGGTCGGGCCGTCCGGCGGCGGATCCTGTGCCGGGCCGGCCAGTCCCTCGCGCCCGCCGGAGTAGTGCTCGTTGTGCCCGTTGGGACTGCGGAACCGTACTTCCACCCGGTCGGCCTGGAACAGCTCCGCGATGCCCGTCACCGCGGCCGCGGCCACCGCGAGGGGATCCAACTGGGTGAATGCGCGCGTGGTCGTCTCCAACTGCGTCCAGGCGTGCCGCTCGTGCTGCGCCCGCATCCGGCTGCTGTAGGTGATCTGTATCGCGCCGACGAGCATCGGCAGCGTGATCACCAGCCAGGCGTCGAACCGCGCGATCGCGACGACCGCCAGGGCCGCGCAGACGTTGCCGGCGCCGGTGAGCAGTTCCATCCCCACCCCGACCCGCAGGGTGGGCAGCAACCGCTCGGACTGGGACAGCGCGATGGCCGCCGACGCCGACAGGTCGGCCACGACCGTGAACAGCAGCGCCGCCACGCCGAGCGCCCCGACCAGCCGCCACGACAGGGCAGTCGTGGTCGTGTCGTACAGCGCGTTGGCCGCAGTCCCGGCAACGGCCGTGGCCACTGTGGCCGACGCCGCGTTGTAGACCGTCTTGACCGAGGGTCGACCGAGCACGATCCCCGCCGCGGCCAGACAGACCGGCGTGAGCAGGGTGAGCCACGGGGTCGGCAGCAGGACGAGGCAGAGCAGCAGCGCGCCCTCGCCCCAGTCGAAGTCGATCCGCTGCCCACGAAACCTCAGGTGCACGATGGCCAACCGGCTGGCGAGCAGGAGCCCGGCCGCCAACCCGATCCGCCAGACAGCAGGGGCAGGCCCCTTCCAGAGCGCAATCAGTTCTCCGGCGCAGACTGCCAGCGCGCCGGCAGTCACGAGCAGAATGAGACGTGCCAGAGCACGACGTTCGCCGAACAAGCCACCACCCCCCGTTTGCCCTGACCTCAGCATCATCGGCATTGGCGCGAGCGGCTTGATCCATCCCGACAGGTCTCCCGGCACCACCTGATCGGGCTATCCGGAGCGGGCCGCGTGCGGACGACACAATGAACGGAAGGTGGTAACAGCAGACACGGAAACGGCTGGCGATCGGCTCCTGCGCCGACTACCAGCCGCGTCCGCCTTGCCTGTCGCGAAACAGGCGCGTGAAGACTAGCCCCAGGTCTTTGTCATGTCCCACACTCCCCGTGGTTGTAACACATTGGTGGCTCGACGTGTACGAAGTGTCACCCATGCGTGGTGTCTTGGACGCCGCATGCCGTAACGCTTCACCCGTTCGGCCCATCAAGTCGCGTGTTCGTCCGGCCCGATGCGTGCAAACGAGCGTTCTTTCCGCCCCGGCTTCACTTGAGCAGGCTGACGCCCTTGGCGATCACGAGGACCGACAGGAGCAGCGCCGACACCGACTCGGTGGCCATCAGCAGTTTGGCGCGGACCGACAACGGCATGGTGTCGGTCGGGCTGAAGGCGGAGGAGTTCGTGATCGAGCAGTAGAGGTAGTCGATGAATCCTGGGGTCCAGCCGGTCGCGCTGGATGACCGGGCCGCGACCTCGGCGATGGCGTCGTGATCCTCGTCCTGGGGAAAGCGAAAGTCAGCAGGAGGCAATTCTTTGCGGTCGGCCTGCGTGCGCCTGACCGGCCCGCCGCGGTCGAACTCCCAGTACGCCAGTGCGAACATCAGGATGTTCGTCGCCCACACCTGGCCCGCCGCCACCAGCAGAGCCGGACCCTGGGTGGCCCGCCCGCCCGCGAGCGTGTGGACCAGCAGCGCGAGCGCCACCGCGTTGGTCGCCGCGATCAGTAGCACCAGGGCGATCGCCAGCCGCCTGAGGATGACGTTCTGCCGGGTCATCCGCCTCGGGTTGGCGGCCACCAGCGGCACGAACAGCAGCAACTCCAGCACGGGCACGACATAGCGCGGGCCGAGCACCAAGCCACTGGGCAACAGTGCGTAGAGGGCGACTGCCACCACGGTGGCGACCGCGGCCGGCAGGCGGGTCTCACCGGGATGTTCCTCTGCCTTGCTGCGCTCGACCGTCACGGCGCAGTCCTACCCGGGAATCCTCATCCGGACCGGGTCTGGCTCATCCAGCTTGCGTGCAGTCCGGCATAGACGCCGGGGACGCCCACCAGGTCGCGGTGCGGCCCCCGCTGCACCACTCGGCCGGCGTCGACGACGATCACCTCGTCGGCGGCCTCGGCCGTGGACAACCGGTGCGCGATGGCCAGGGTCGTACGTCCCCGGGTCAGAGAGTCCAGTGCCCGCTGCAGCCGGACCTCGGTGGCCGGGTCCACGGCGCTCGTCGCCTCGTCGAGGACCAGCAGGTCGGGGTCTGCGACGTAGGCCCGGGCGACGGCGACCAGCTGGCGCTCGCCCACCGACAGGGACTCGCCGCGCTCTCCCACGCGCGTGTCGAGCCCCTCGGGCAGCCCTTCGACCCAGTCGAGCAGGCCCAGCTCGGTGAAGGCCAGCCGGATGTCGTGGTCGCTGACGTCGGGACGGCCGTAGCGCACGTTGGCGGCGACGGTGCTGTCGAAGAGGAAGCCGTCCTGCGGGAC
>QHCA01000008.1 GCA_003244095.1 Pseudonocardiales bacterium
GAGCGCATCCCGGCCTCGACGTGGACGAGCGGGACGCCGCGGTCGGCGGCCGCGAGCGCGCCGGCCAGGGTCGAGTTGGTGTCGCCGTAGACGACGACCGCGTCCGGCGCGGTCTCGACGATGACCGCCTCGATCGCGACCAGCATCCGGCCGGTCTGCACGCCGTGGCTGGCCGACCCGATGCCCAGGTTGACGTACGGCTCGGCGATGTCCAGCTGGTGGAAGAACAGCTCGCTCATCTTCTCGTCGTAGTGCTGCCCGGTGTGCACCCCGAGCACCTCGACGCCGCAGGCGGCCAGGGCTCGCTCGACCACCGCCGACTTCACGAATTGTGGGCGCGCACCGACGACGGAGAGGACCCGCACCGCTCAGGCCACGCCGTCTGCGCGGGCCGCCGTACGGTCGATCGCCGTCACGAACTGCCCGAGCACGTCGTGCGTGAGCTCCGGCCGCTCGCCGCGCTCCCGGACCACCGGGTCGAACCCGGCCAGGTCGTCGTCGGTGGCGAGCCGGTGCAGGAGGCCGTCGGCGATGAGCGCGCGGTCGACCCCGCCGATGGTGCCGGCGAACAGCGTCCAGACCGGCGTGCCGAGGGCGACCGCCTCNNACCATGGCGTCGGACCACCAGATCAGATTCGGCCCGTCGACGACCTCGGCGAGCACCCGGATGCCGCCACCGCCGATCGCCTTGGTCAGGGCCTCGACCTGGGAGGGATGCCGGGGAAGTACGAGGGTCGCAACGTCTTCGCGGGCCCGCAGCGCGTCGACGAGCTTGTCGTACAACGGGTTCTCCCCACGGTGGTACAGCGCCCCCTCCGGGGGCGGCCGCAGGGTGACGACCGGGCCTTCGTGGCCGGCGATGCCCAGGGTGTCGCGGGCGGCCGGTGAGGGCACGAAGTCGGAGAGGTAGACCTCTTCTTTCAGGCCGTCGTATCGCCAGGTCTTGCCCTTGCCGCCACGCTTGTCGACGTCGGCCGCCTCGAACGCGGCCGGAAGCAGGAGCCGGGTGGCCAGCCGGAAGGAGAGGTGGTTGGCCGGCTGGTACTCGTAGTCGACGCTGACCAGTGACGGCACCCGCAGGGTCTTGGCGGCGACGACCTGGTCGTAGGACCCGTGGCTGACCGCGACGTCGGGCCGGAAGCCCTTGGCGACAGTGCGCAGTGCCCGGATCCGGTCCTGCAGGGACACGATCTTGTCGGGAATCGAGGTGGCCGCGCCGCGTCCGACGACCCGGACGTCGTCGAAGCGCTGCTCGGCGAGCTCGACGGTGTGGGCGAAGCGGCGGGCGGTGACGAGCACCTCGTCGCCCCGCTTCTCGAGCGCGCGCACGATAGGCGCGAACAGCATGGCGTGCGGAGAGTTGGTGAGATCGACCCAGACGCGCAAGTTGGCGGCCGATCCGCTCAGGCCGCGCCGGTGACGGCGAGCTCGATGGTCTGCTTGGTCTCGGCCGCCAGCAGCAGTGCCGTGGTGACGTCGAGGGTGGCCATGCCGTTCTCGGCGGTGACGTAACGGTAGCCCTCGCCGCGGATCGCCTCGGTGAACGCCTGGATCTCGGCTCTCAGCGGCTCGACGCGGGCGACCTGGTAGCGGGTCATGTTGCCTTCGGCGACGCCGGTGAGCTGGGCCAGGGAGTCCCACCCACCGGCGGCTTCGGAGTTCTCGTAGAAGGTGAGCTCCTGGGTCAGGTAGTTGGCGACGAACGTGCCGCGCTCGCACACCACCGACAGCTCGCGGGTCTTGAACGGCGTCAGCCAGTTGATGTCGAGCATGCCGATCTGGCCGTCCTCGAAGCGCAGCGTGCCGCAGAACAGGTCCTCGTGCGTGCGGTGGATCCGCTTGGCCGTCTCGGCGTATACCCGCTCGACCGACGACAGGGTCAGCATCATCATGATGTCGACGTCGTGGGTGGCCAGATCGGTGATGACGCCGACGTCGCGTACCCGGGCAGGGAACGGGCCGGTCCGCTTGGCGGTGAGCAGGTGGACCTCGCCGCCCTCGCCGCGGGTGAGCCGGTCCCTGAGTTGGAGGATGGCCGGGTTGTAGCGCTCGACGTGGCCGATGCCGAGGTGCACGCCGTTGGCCTCGGCCAGCTTGGACATCCGCTCGGCCTCGTCGCGGGTGGCGGCGATCGGCTTCTCGACCAGTACGTGGATGCCGCGGGACAGTGCCAGCTCGGCCATCTCGGCGTGCAGCACCGTGGGCGTGGCGACCACGACGAACTCCGGCCGCTGCTTGTCGAGCATCTCGACCGGGTCGGTATATCGGGGCGTGGTGCGTCCGCGCAGGGCGCTATCGAGACTGGCCTCGGAGGAGTCGGCGACCCCCACCAGGTCGACATCGCCCAGCTCGGTCAGCACGCGGACATGATTGCGGCCCATCGCCCCTGATCCGATGACCGCCGCGCGCAGCCGCGGTGTTGTCGAAGAACTCACGCTCTACCTTTCCTTCAGGAGCCTTCAGCGCGTTCATCACCCTGTACCCCGCGGCGGGGAACGAACACCGACCGCCATCGGCGGCGTGCACTTCGGTCGCAGTCCTCCAGTGTGTACCACTCCCACGATCGCATCCAAGCCGAGGTCGTACCGTCCCGCTCGCCATGGCCGGTCTCCGGGGCCTGTCCGGGGGCCGAGGTAGGCTGCCACGGACGCGGACGGACGGGTCGGGGAAGGCGAATGGTGCGTAGTCGAGCCGGTACGGGCCGGCCGCCCGGCTGGCGGGCCGGAGCGGCGTTCTTCCTGCTCCTGGCCCTGACGCCGGCGGTCCCCTACCTGCAGTTCTCCAGCATCGGGCTGGCCCTCAACGACTTCCCGCCCATCCTGGCGGTCGGCGTCGGGCTGTACGCCGTGGCGGCGAGGCACCGTCGTGGCCTGCCGTTGCGGACCTCCGCTGTTGCCTTGGTCACTGTCGAGATCGCCCTGCTCGCAGGTGCCTCCGCGGCCGCGGCCGGCCTGGACCTCAAGGACGTCCTCGGCGGCCCGGTGCGCTGGCTCGAGACCACGCTGATCATCGGCCTGGCCTTCGTCCTCGGCACCGACCGAACGCTCCGTACGTTGTTGTTGCGGTGGGCCACGATCATCGCCGCCGCCGACGCGTTGTTCGGCATCGGCGCGTTCGTCACCGGCTTCTCGGTCGGCACCCACTACATCGGCATCGAGCCGTTCCGCGCGTACGACTCCCTGTTCGGCGTCTTCCCCGGCCGCATCGACGGCACGCTGGGCCTGCCCGCGAGCGGGGCCGGGGCGTTGTTCGCGCTGGCGCTGCCGGTCGCTGCCGCCTATGCGATCGGGGCGGGTGCCGACCGCCAGGCCCGGATCCGGTGGAGTTTTGCGGCGGTGACGCTGGCCGTGGCCCTGCTATTCACGTTCGACCGGGTGTCCACCGCGCTGGGTTTCGGTCTTGTCGTGGTGCTGTTGGGGCTGCGGTTGAAGCCGCGGGTCGCCGTTTCGGCAGGTGTCGTGTTGCTGGTCCTGGTCCTGGGCTCCCCTATCAGGGACCGCTTCCTCAAGGACGGCAACGACCGGGCGGCCCTGTGGACGGCAGCCATCAAGATGATCCGGGCCAACCTGTGGTTCGGCGTCGGGCCCAGCAAGTACGAGGATGCCCTTCCGCTCTACCGCAACACCCCCTACGGCGTGGCGGGTACGACCGCGCACAACTCCGTCCTGGAGGCCGCGGCGACCCTCGGCCTGCTTGCCGGGGTGCTGCTGGTCATCGCGATCGTCGCCTCACTGTGGTGGCTGCCGGCGGCGCTGCGGCTGCGGTCGGCCGCGCCGGAGGTGCTGGCGGCCTGGCTCGCGCTGACCGGATTCGCCCTGACCTCGCTGACGGTCAATTTCTTCTTCTGGCCGCAGCTCGGCCTGCTCTACTGGACGATGGCGCTGGCCCTGTCGCGGGTACGCAGCGAGTCGGCGTCCCGGCCCCGCCCCCCTGCGCGGAGCACCCCCCGGCCCGCGATACCCACGGCCGACCGCCGCATCCTCGCCGGCGCGGCCGCCCCTCCGCGCTGAGGCCCTTCTCTCGCTGGGCGCAGCGGGGGGCACAGCCCCACTCCCCTGTGGCTGGTGATCATGCAGGCTTGCCGCGCGACACGTCGACCGCCCGCGCATCCGTGCATGATCACGCGGAGCGGCTGCCGGGCTGGGCGCCGAGGAAGCTCTCGATCTGGCGGACGACGTACTGCGGGCGCCCTAGGACATCTCGCGCGACGAAGCGCAGCAGCACCCAGCCCCCGGCGAGCAGTTCGTTCTGCCGTTGCCGGTCCCGGTCGAAGGCTGACGACGCGGTGTGGGCGATGCGACCGTCGTACTCAAGCCCCAAACGGCGGAGCGGATACGCCAGGTCAAGGCGGGCGATGACCTGGCCCCACTGGTCGACGACCTCGTACTGCACCTCGGGAGTCGGGAGACCCGCGTCGAGGATCAGGATGCGGGTGCGTGTCTCCATCGGCGATTCAGATCGCCGGTCTGCCAAGGGGATCACATCGGTCAGTTGACGCACGCCCCGTCGCCCTCGCAGCCCTGGAGCTCGAGCAGCCACGTCGTCCAGGCGGCAGATGCCTGCGTGGGCCAGCGCATCAAGGGCAACTATCGCCTCTGTTCGCGACCGAAACCTGGCCAGGTCGACCGCGGTACGCAGGCCAGCGGTCGCGGGTAGGCCGCCGACGAGTTCGACGTCGTCGTCGGGCACGGCGGACTGGTGGGCGATGACGCCGATGCGGCGCGGTGGTTGAGTCCCTGCGCATACCAGGACCTCGACGGGAAGTGGTGGCTCGCCGGGGCGCCGCAGATCAACTCCCCGAATCCACGCGGCGGTGCGACGACAGAGCACAGCACCCGGTGGCAGCACCAACGCCACGGCAGCCGCTCGAGTGGACAGGCTGTCATCGAGGTGGCTGCTGCCGTAGACGCCATACAACATCCGGATCACATCGCGGTTGCGGCACAGCCTGCCCAATTGATGTCGGCTCACCCCGTGGTGAGCAGCATCCCGGGCGGTGAACGGCGTGAGAAGAAGTTCGTCGAGTCCCATGCAGGACAGCGTGCGGGAGGGCGCCGGCCGGCGCAGGGTGCTGTCCACAGGGCGGTAGCCGTCCACAGGCCGGCCACGTCGCGGGCTCGTGACCTGAATTCACCTCGGGCGCCGTGCCGCCGCGATGATCATGCGCGAGTGCGCGCGACACGCCGGAAAAGCCCCGCGACCGTGCATGATCACGAGGGCGACCTGGGTGCCCGCGGTCGTGATCATGCGCGAGTGCCCGCGACACGCCGCGGAAACCCGGCAAGCGCGCATGATCACCAGCGATGGGCCCGGCGAGCATCCGAGCGCTGAGGCGCGTCGCGACGGAGACGGAGCCCGTACACCTACGGCTTGATGGCGAGGCGACCGGTGTAGTCGATGCGGTTGAGCAGGATGGCGAGGTTGTTCTCGGCGATGTACTCGTCGACGGCCTGCCGGCTGCCCTTCCAGTGCCCGTAGTCGTCCACGATGAGCACTCCGCCCGGGGCCAGCCGGGGCCACAGGGTCTCCATCTCGTGCTTGGTGGACTCGTACCAGTCGGTGTCCAGCCGCAGGAAGGCGATCTTCTCCGGGGCCTGCTCGGGCAGCGTCTCCTCGACCTTGCCCTTGACGTAGTGCACGAGGGACTCGGGATACCCGGTCGTGGCGACGTTCTTCTGCACCTCGGAAAGCGGCACCTCGACCCAGGTCGAGGAGTCCTCGCCGGTCTTGGTGCGCTCGAACTCGTCGGCCGCCTTGAGCCCCTGCACGTCGAGGTCGGCCTCGGTGGGCTTGGTCATGCCCTCGA
>QHCA01000009.1:0-288 GCA_003244095.1 Pseudonocardiales bacterium
GCCCGGCGCGGCCGGATCCGTGGCGCCGGCCGCCGCTGCCGTAGTCCTCGCAGCCGGCCTGATCCTCGGCCGGCGGGGCGGGTCGCGCGCGGCCTTCCGCGCCGTACTCGTCGTCGCCGTCATCGACGTGATCCTGCTGCTGATCCGTGGCCCCGCGCTGGGCTGATCAACTCGGCCGATACGCTGACGCTGCCGTTCCAGGTTCGTCTTGCGCAAGGTACCCAGGAGGATCGACCACCGTGAGCCGCAGGCCCGCAGCCCTGTCCCGCGGGCGCGCCCGGGGCGGCG
>QHCA01000009.1:338-3716 GCA_003244095.1 Pseudonocardiales bacterium
CGCCGGCTGCAGCGCCGGCCAGGTCGCTGCCACCGCGAAGGACGTGGCGGCCATCGAGGGTTCCGGCGCCTACCGCGGTGGGCTGGCCGTCCGCGACGTGCGGATCGCCACCCCCCCGACCGGGTCCTACCGGGCCGGCGACGACGCGCCGCTCTACGGCTCGATCACCACCGACGCCTCCACCACAGACACGCTTGTCGGCATCCGTGCAGCTGCCGCGACGGGCGTCAGCGTCGTCCACGTCCTCGGCGGCAGCGCCTCGGGCGTCCTTCCCGCGTCGCCCTCAGCTGTCTCGTCCGCGACGTCGGGGGCGTTGAATCTCAAGCTGACCTACGACTCTCTGCTGGTCTACAAGGACGGCGGCGACTTCCTCCAACTCCACGGACTGACCCGGGACCTCGTGCCCGGCCAGACAGTGACGATGACGTTCACCTTCGCGCAGGCCGGCGACATCACCCTGCAAGTGCCGGTCGCGACCTCGAACATCCCCGAGCCACGGCTCTCGCCAAGTCCTGCTCTGACCGAGTAACGCGTCGCGGCACCCGTGTTGATGCTCCCCACTCACGGCAGCACCTCTAGTGTGCCCCGTCCGACCAGCGCCACGTCGCCGCCGACCAGCACCGAGTGCACCTCGTCCGGCGTGCCGTGGGGTTGTACGCGCAGCGTGCTCGGGCGGCCGGTGAAGCGCCCCTGGTGCAGGACGAACGGTTCGCCGTCACCGGCCAGCCCGTGGCGCAGCCGGTAAGCACCGATGGTGCCGGCGGCGCTGCCGGTGGCGACGTCCTCGATGATTCCGTCGTTGTTCCAATGCCGGACTTCCAAGGCCGCCTCGTCGATCAGTACGGCGAACTGCGCCTGCACCCCCCGGAGCAGGTCGGTGATGTCTGTGGGGATGCTCGCCCGCGTGAGGGCGCCTGGCCGGACCGGCACGATGAGGTACGCAAGCCCGGTGCTGATGACCTCGAGGGGGAGGCCGGGATCGAGGTCGCCGGGCGCCAATCCGAACGCCTCCGCCAGTGCGCGCGGTCCGTCCACCACTCCGACAAGTTCCGCCGGGCCCTGGTCCAGTAGCCCGGAGTACCCGCGCTTGGTGGCCATCGTGGTGACCGTCACCGTCCTGTTCGGCAGCTGGACCCGCCACGTCCGCTGCTCGATGCCACCGCAGATCTGGTGCAGGACGGCTGCCGCACCGATGACCGGGTGACCGGCGAATGGCAGCTCCTCGAACAGGTCGAACACCCGGGCGCGAACGGTGTCCGTGGTATCGGTCGGCTCAAGGAAGATCGCCTCGAAGTGCCGCATCTCCTGGGTGATCCGGAGTAGTTGCTCTGCACTCAATCCGCCGGCGCGGTGGAAGACGGGCACGCTGTTGCCGCCGTACGCCGTGTCCGTGAACACGTCGACATGGGTGTAGTCAAGCGTGCGCATCGATCACAGCCCTCCTCGTCACCGGTCTGGTTCGCTGTTTCGCACATCTACCAAGCAGCATGCCCGGCGGCGGGTCGCAGTCAAGCAACCCGCGCCCCTCACGCCATCGGTGTCGGAGGGTGCCCGTACGGTCCGCGACATGGTGACCAAACCCGGCAAGGACCGACCCGCCTACCGTTGTGACGAGTGCGGCAACACGGCGGCCAAATGGCTGGGACGTTGCCCCGAATGCCAGGCGTGGGGCTCGCTGCTCGGGATCGGGGTCGGCCCCGCGATGCGGCACGTGGCACCCGGCGGGGTGACCGCGCCCGCCCTGCCGATCGGCGACGTCAGCGTGGCGGCCGCCGTTTCACAGCCCACCGGCGTCGGGGAACTCGACCGGGTCCTGGGCGGTGGGCTGGTGGCCGGTGCCGTGGTGCTGCTGGCCGGCGAGCCCGGCGTGGGCAAGTCCACCTTGCTGCTGGCCGTGGCCGACCGCTATGCCGAGCGAGGCCGGCACGCCCTGATCGTCACCGGTGAGGAGTCCATCGCCCAGGTCCGGCTGCGCGCCGACCGGATGGGTGCGCTGCACCCCAACCTCTATCTCGCCGCCGAGACCGATCTCGCCGCCATCGTGTCCCATGTGGACACCGTCCAGCCCGGGCTGCTCGTGATCGACTCGGTCCAGACGATCTCCTCCCCGCTGGCCGAGGGCGCGGCAGGAGGGGTGACGCAGGTGCGGGCGGTGGCCGCCGCGCTGGTGGCGATGGCCAAGGAGCGCGGCATCTCAGTGGTCCTGGTCGGACACGTGACCAAGGATGGCCACATCGCCGGGCCCAGAGTCCTCGAGCACCTTGTCGACGTGGTGCTGCACTTCGAGGGCGAGCGCCACTCGACCCTGCGCATTGTGCGCGCCATCAAGAACCGCTACGGCGCCGCCGACGAGGTGGGCTGCTTCGAGCTGTACGACGGCGGCATCCGGGGCATCAGCGACCCATCGGGGTTGTTCCTGTCCGAGCGCGGCGTCGCCGTCCCGGGCAGCTGCGTGGGCGTCATCGTCGAGGGCCGGCGGCCGATGGTGTCGGAGCTGCAGGCGCTTGTCGCGTCGTCCAGCCTGGTCACCCCGCGGCGGGCCGTCAGCGGCCTGGACGCCGGGCGAGTGGCAATGGTGCTGGCGGTCGTGGAGCGGCGGGGCGGGGTGCATCTGGGCGCGCAGGACGTGTTCGCCGCCACGGTCGGCGGCGTGCGGGTCACCGAGCCGGCGGCCGACCTGGCGCTCGCGCTCGCGGTCGCCTCGTCGGCCAAGAACCTCGTGGTGCCGGGCGAGGTGGTGGCGATCGGCGAGTTGGGCCTCGCCGGCGAGATCCGCTCGGTGCCGGGTGTGGCCCGCCGGCTCGGCGAGGCACTCCGGCTGGGCCTGGACCGGGCCCTCGTCCCGGTGGGTTGTGGGCCCTATCCCGCGGGCATGACGGTCAAGGAGGTGGGCAACCTCACGCAGGCTCTCCTCGCCTTGCGGCCGCCGAATCGTCCTCAATTGCGAGCGTCGCCGATACACTCTGCGTGACGACTGATCCGAGAGGGGGTGAGCGTGCCCACCGACCGTGATGACCCGGTGCGGCCGACCCTGGCTCTCGTCGCGCCCGGTACGGCCCTGCGCGACGGCCTCGAGCGGATCCTGCGCGGCAACACCGGCGCTCTCATCGTGCTCGGCTACGACCGGGTGGTGGAGTCGCTGTGTTCGGGCGGCTTCCCCCTCGACGTCGACTTCTCCTCCACCCGGCTGCGTGAGCTGGCCAAGATGGACGGTGGCATCGTGCTCTCCACCGACGGTGCCCGGATCATGCGGGCCGCCGTGCATCTGGTGCCCGATCCGGCGATCCCGACCGAGGAGTCCGGCACCCGTCACCGCACGGCCGAGCGCGTCGCGATCCAGACCGGGCACCCGGTCATCTCGGTGAGCCAGTCCATGCG
>QHCA01000010.1:0-3496 GCA_003244095.1 Pseudonocardiales bacterium
ATGCTGATGAACAACCTCGACCCCGAGGTGGCCGAGCACCCGGACAGGCTGGTGGTCTACGGCGGCACCGGCCGGGCGGCCCGTTCCTGGGCGGCCTACGACGCGATCATCCGTACCCTCACCGACCTGCGCGACGACGAGACGCTGCTGGTGCAGTCGGGCAAGCCGGTCGGCGTGGTGCGTACGCACGAGTGGGCGCCCCGGGTGCTGATCGCCAACTCCAACCTGGTTCCGGAGTGGGCCAATTGGGAAGAGTTCCGCCGGCTGGAGGCCGACGGCCTGACGATGTACGGCCAGATGACTGCCGGGTCGTGGATCTACATCGGTACGCAGGGGATCCTGCAGGGGACGTACGAGACCTTCGCCGCCGTCGCGGCGAAACGGTTCGGCGGCACCCTGGCCGGCACGCTCACTCTGACTGCCGGCGTCGGCGGGATGGGCGGGGCGCAGCCGCTCGCGGTTACGATGAACGGCGGTGCCGCGCTCTGCGTCGACGTCGACCCGACCCGGCTGCAACGGCGGCTGGAACACCGCTATCTCGACGTGGTCGCGGCGTCCCTCGATGAAGCAGTCGAGGCGGCCAGTGCGGCCCGGCACGAGCGGCGCGCCCTGTCGGTCGGTGTGCTCGGCAACGCCGCCGAGGTCGTGCCGGAGCTGCTCGCCCGCGGCATGACGGTCGACATCGTCACCGACCAGACGCCGGCCCACGACCCGCTGTCCTACGTACCCGTCGGCATCGCATACGACCAGGCGCCGGACTATGCGGCGGCCAAGCCTGAGGAGTTCACCGAGCGGGCCCGCGCGTCGATGGCCCGCCACGTCGAGGCGATGGTGGGCTTCCTGGACGCCGGCGCCGAGGTGTTCGACTATGGCAACAACCTGCGCAGCGAGGCCAGGCTCGGTGGTTTCGAGCGGGCCTTCGACTACCCGGGCTTCGTGCCGGCCTACATCCGGCCGCTGTTCTGCGAGGGCAGGGGACCTTTCCGGTGGGCGGCACTGTCGGGGGATCCGGGCGACATCGCGGCGACGGACGCGGCCGTGCTCGACCTGTTCCCCGACAACGAGCCGCTGGCCCGCTGGATCCGGATGGCGCAGGACCGGGTCGCCTACCAAGGACTGCCGGCCCGGATCTGCTGGCTGGGGTACGGCGAGCGCGACCAGGCCGGGTTGCGGTTCAACGAGCTGGTGGCCTCCGGCGAGATCACGGCGCCGATCGTGATCGGTCGCGATCACCTCGACTGCGGGTCGGTCGCGTCGCCGTACCGCGAGACCGAAGGCATGCTCGACGGCTCGGACGCGATCGCCGACTGGCCGCTGCTCAACGCGCTGGTCAACACCGCGTCCGGCGCCTCGTGGGTGTCGATCCACCATGGGGGCGGGGTGGGCATCGGCCGGTCGATTCACGCCGGGCAGGTCACCGTCGCCGACGGCACCACGCTGGCCGCCGCCAAGATCGAGCGGGTGCTGTCCAACGACCCGGCGACCGGGGTGATCCGGCACGTCGACGCGGGCTATGACCGGGCCGTCGAGGTGGCCGGCGAGCGCGGCGTGCGGGTGCCGATGCCACCCGGCCCCGTCCAGCCGCGCTGAGTGTGCACCTGTGCATGATCACGAGCCTGGCGGGTCGGTCCCGGTGAGCCTGCTGCTGGACGGCATCGGGCTGCTCGTCACGAATGACACCGGGCTCGGCGAGGCGGCGCTGGGCGTGCTGCGCGACGCGGCGCTGGTGTGCGAGGGCGGCCGGGTGGCCTGGGTCGGGTCGGCCGCAACCGCTCCGGCCGCCGACCGGCGCATCGACGCCGGAGGGCGGTGCGTCATCCCCGGTTTCGTCGACAGCCACACGCACCTGGTCTTCGCCGGCGACCGGGCCGAGGAGTTCGCGGCCCGAATGGCCGGTCGGCCGTACTCCGCCGGTGGGATCGCCAACACGGTGGCCGCCACCCGCGCCGCCTCCGACGTCGAGCTGGCCGGTCACGCGGCGAAGCTGGCCACGGAGGCCCTGCAGGCAGGTACGACGACCATCGAGGTCAAGTCGGGCTACGGGCTGACCGTGGCCGACGAGGAGCGGTCGCTGCGGGTGGCCGCAACGTTGACCGGCGAGACGACGTTCCTCGGCGCGCACGTCGTGCCGCCGGAGTACGCCGGTCGCCCCGACGACTACGTCACCCTGGTCGCGGGTGAGATGCTCGACGCCTGTGCCCCGCACGCCAAGTGGGCGGACGTCTTCTGCGACCGGGGAGCCTTCGACGCCGACCAGGCCCGGACGGTGCTCCAGGCCGCACGAGCGCACGGCCTGGGCCTGCGCGTGCACGCCAACCAGCTCGCTCCCGGCCCGGGCGTGCGGCTCGCCGTGGACCTCGGCGCCGCCAGCGCCGACCACTGCACGCACCTCAGCGACGACGACGTGCAGGCCCTGGTCGGCTCCGCCACGGTGGTGACGCTGCTGCCCGGCGCGGAGTTCTCGACCGGGTCGGCCTATCCCGATGCCCGCAGGCTGCTCGACGCCGGGATCACCGTCGCGCTGGCCAGCGACTGCAACCCCGGGTCGTCGTACACGACCAACCTGCCGTTCTGCATCGCCGTGGCCGTCCGGGAGATGGGTCTGACCCCGGAGGAGGCGCTGTGGTCGGCGACGGCTGGCGGAGCCCGGGCCCTACGTCGCGACGACATCGGCCGGCTGTCACAGGGTGCCCGCGCGGATGCGGTGATCCTCGATGCGCCGACATACGTTCACCTGGCATATCGTCCCGGGGTACCCCTCGTTCACATCGTGCTGCGCGGTGCTGAAACGGTGATCATCAACGGTTAGTCCTCTCAGGAAGGTGGCAGGCATGAGTCTGGAAGACGAAGACATCACCACGACGGGCGCGGACGGCGGCGGCACAGCGGCCGACCCGGACGGCGGCGCTGACGGTGGCGCGGACGCGGGTGCGGCTGCGGCCGACCCGGACGGCGGCGCTGACGGTGGCGCGGACGCGGGTGCGGCTGCGGCCGACCTGGACGCTGGTGCCGACGGCGGCGCGGACGCAGGCGCGGTCTGACGGTTAGCACGACGGAGGCAGGGCGCGCGCCGGGTGGAGACCGCCCGGCGCTGCGCCGATGTGCCGGATCCGCCGCCGAGGGGTTCGCCCGCGACCACTGGGGGCGCCGGCCACTGCTGTGCAGAGGCGCCCCGAGTGGCCACGGGTTCGCCGACCTGTTCAGCCTGGACGCCGTCGACGAGCTGGTGTCGCGGCGCGGCCTGCGTACCCCGTTCATCAGGGTCGTCCAGGACGGCTCCGCCGTCGACCCGCGGCGCTACACCCGCTCGGGTGGGGCGGGCGCCGAGATCGGCGACCAGGTGGCCGCCGACCGGCTGCTGGCGCTGGTCCTCGACGGCGCGACGATCGTCCTGCAGGGGCTGCACCGGGTCTGGCCGCCGTTGACCGCGTTCGCCGATCAGCTCGCCGCCGACCTCGGCCATCCCGTGCAGGTCAACGCCTACATCACCCCGCCG
>QHCA01000010.1:3535-3819 GCA_003244095.1 Pseudonocardiales bacterium
CGCCGGCCACAAGCGGTGGCTGGTGCACGAGCCGGTGCACCCCCTGCCGCTGCGCACGCAGCCCTGGACGGCCGGACGCCCAGACGTCGAGCGCGCTACGAAAGGTGAGCCCACCATCGATACGCTGCTGGAGCCGGGCGACGCGATGTACCTCCCGCGGGGCTACCTGCACGCGGCGAAGGCACTCGGCGACGTCTGCGCCCACCTCACCGTCGGCGTGCCCGCGGTCACGCGCTACGCCCTCGTTGAGGCGCTCTGCGCCCTCGCCGCCGACGAGCCGGCCC
>QHCA01000011.1:0-10626 GCA_003244095.1 Pseudonocardiales bacterium
AGGACGTACAGCGCAGGCGAGGCCTGCGCGACCGACGCGGCCAGCACGTCGATCGCCACGGCACAGTCGGCCGGATCGGCGCGGGCGAACACTCCGCAGTCGTCGTAGACGACGAGCCGTCCCTCGGCCGGCGGCAGCCAGGACAGGTCGGCGAGGCAGGTGGCCAGGCCGTCCCACGTGTGGGCGAAGTACGCCGGAAAGCTCAGGGCCGTCGCGCACGCCGCCAGCAGGCTCTCCCGGTCGGTGATCCGCCGGCCGTCCAGCACCGAGCACGTCCAGCCGTGCCGGGCCGCCTTGCGGGCCACCGCTGCCGGATGCGCCCGCGACGGCCAGCGGTAGACGCCCGGCGCGCGGGTCCGGGCGAATACCGGCGCAAGGTCTGTCACGCTTCGCCCCCCTCCGGCACGGCCACGCGACGTCTGCCGGAGTAACGGCCGCGCCGCCCGGCGGTGACGGGTGCGGCGGCCGGGGCGCTGTCGGGAACGTGGCAGCATGAGGCCGTGCGCATCGAGGCCGGCCCGACCCGATTGCGGCTCCTGGGCCTGGGCGGGTCGGTGCTGCTGTCGGCCGCGGCGGTCGGTGCCGGTGTGCTCCCGCGGCCGGATCCGCTGCGCGACGCCGCCGTCCTGTCGGCGCTGCGCGGTGGCCCGGGTCACATCGCCTGCATCGCGGTGGCGGCGGCCGGCATGGCCCTGCTGGTGGCCGCGTGGCTGCTGCTCGGCCGCGGCCTCGACCGGCTCACTGCCCGGTGGATGTGCACCACGGCGGCATTGTGGGCGCTACCGATGGTCTTCGTCCCGCCGATCCTGAGCCGGGACGTGTACGGCTATGCGGTGGCCGGGCAGATGCTGCAGGCCGGGCTCGACCCGTACTCCCACGGCGCCGCGGACCTGGCCTCCTCCTGGGTCACGTCCACGTCGACATCGTGGCTGAACGTGCCGTTCGCCTACGGGCCGCTGTTCCTGCTGCTCGCCCGGCTCATCGTGGCCGGGTCTGGCGACTCGCTGGTCGTCGCGGTGTTCGGCATGCGGGCGCTGGCCATCGCCGGCACGGTGCTGCTGGCCTGGGCACTGCCGCGGGCCGCCCGGGCCTGCGGGGTCGACGAGCGGCGCGCCCTGTGGCTCGGCCTGGTCAACCCGCTGGTGCTGGCGCACTTCGTCGGCGGCGCCCACGCCGACGCCCTGATGGTCGGCCTCATGGTGGCCGGGCTCGCCGTGGCGGCCGGGCGCTGGCCGGCCGCCGGTGCCGTGCTGTGCACGCTTGCCGTCGCGGTCAAGGCAACCGCAGCCGTGGCCCTGCCGTTCGTGGCGCTGCTGTGGGTGCTGCGCCTGCCCCACCGGCGGCGGCCACTCGCCCACGCCATCGCGGCGACGGTCCTCGTGGCCGGCGCGACCTTCGCGGCGGTGACGGCGGTCAGCGGGGTGGGCTACGGCTGGGTCGGCACGGTCAACACCGTCGGGCTCAGTCGCCAGTGGACGTCGCTTTCCACCGGCCTGGGCCTGGTACTCGGCGGCTCGCCCGGAGCTCTGGCCGTCACCCGCGGCATCGCCTTCGCGGCCATGGCAGTGATCGCGGTCGCGGTGTGGGTCCGCGCCGCCCGGCGCGGCGGGATCCGGCCGGCCGTCGAAGGCTGCGGGTGGGTGCTGCTCGCCGTGGTGGCACTCGGGCCCGCAGTGCACCCCTGGTACGTCACCTGGCCGGTCGCGGCGCTCGCCGCGGCCGGCATCTCCGGCCGGCCCCGGACCGCCGTTGCGGCAGCCAGCGTCGGTTTCTGCCTGCTCGTACTTCCCGACGGCTACAACCTGGCCCGCGCGACCGAGCCGGTGGGCCTGGTCATCGACGTCCTCGTGCTGGCCGGCCTCGTCGCGCTCGGCGTACGCCGGCTGCGACGCCGGCGCCCGGCCGAGCAGGTCGCTGCGTGAGTGGCCGTGAGCTCGACGCCGCCGGGATCACCGAGCCCGCGCTGCGGGCGTCGTACGAGATGTGTCGCAGGCTCAACGCCTCCCACGGCAAGACCTACTACCTGGCGACCCTGCTGCTACCGGCGGCGAAACGGCCCTACGTCCATGCGCTGTACGGCTTCGCGCGCTATGCCGACGAGATCGTCGACGACCTGGCCTCGACCCTGACCGAAGCCGAGAAGGCCGACGAGCTGGGCCGGTGGAGCGAGCGCTTCCTGTCCGGGCGGGGCGACGACGGGGTGCTGCCCGCCGTCTTCGACACCATCGAGCGCTGGGACATCGGCCTGCCGTACTTCGCGGCGTTCCTCGGCTCCATGCGGATGGACCTCACCGTCAGCTCGTACGAGACCTACGACGACCTGATGAAATACGTGTACGGGTCGGCCGCGGTCATCGGCCTGCAGATGGTGCCGGTGCTGGAGCATCCCGGAGTGCCCAGGACGGTGGTCGAGCCCTACGCCGCCGACCTCGGCATCGCCTTCCAGCTGGCCAACTTCATCCGCGACGTCGGCGAGGATCTGCGGCGCGGCCGCATCTACCTCCCGGTGGAGGACCTGCGGCAGTTCGGGGTCGACCGCGCGCACCTGGAACGCGGCGTGGTCGACGGGCCGGTCCGCCGGCTGCTGGCCTTTGAGATCGCGCGTACCCGGGAGATCTACCGGGCCGCCCGACCGGGCACCCGGCTGCTGCACCCGGCCTCGCGGGACTGCATCGAGACGGCCTTCGCTCTCTACGGCGGCATCCTCGACGAGGTGGAGCGGGCCGACTACCAGGTGCTGGACCGCCGGGTGTCGGTCAGCGGGCGACGGCGGGCGCAGGTGGCCGTCCCGGGCCTCATCGCCGCCTTCGCCGCCCGCCGGCGCCACCCGTGACCCGGCCCAGCCACACCCAGGTCGACAGCGTGAGCAGGATCATCGCGAAGCCGAACAGCAGATCCTCGACCGGGGCGTAGGCGATCCGCACGCCGATGATCGCGTCCGGGTCGTAGCGCACGATCCGGCGGCCGGTGAGGATGCCGTTCACGATCAGCTGGAAGAACACGATGATCGCGTACGCGGTCCAGAACACCTTTCGGGTCAGAAGCCGGGTGCGCAGCACCGCGAGGTCGACGGCGGCGGCACCGACAACGCCGAGGACCGCGGCAGCGGTGTAGCTCACTCGTCGCCTGCAGCCCAGCCACGCACGACCCGGACCGCCTCGAAACCCAGGATCGCGCAGGTCGGCACGACGAGGAAGAACAGCAGCTCCTCCACGGGCAGCCGGCCGGGCAGTCGCAGGCCGGACAACTGCCGCGCGTCGTAGTGCCACTGCCCCGCCGCGATCGCCGCGACGTCCCAGGCGCCGAAGACGACTACTGTAGGCAACAGGGCCAGGAGCAGCCGCGGCCACCGCCGGTAGACCCGTACGCCGAGAAAGATCTCCAGGGGCAGGGTCCCGAGAAGGCAGCCGAGCAGGACCAGCAGGTAGAGCACCGGCTAGAACGCAGACGCCTGGGCGCGCCGCTTGACCTCGGTGCCACGATTGTCGGCCAGCGCCTGGGCCGGCGTGCCGGGCAGCGACTCGTCGGGCCGCAGCAGCCATTCGATGGCCGCGACGTCGTCGTAGCCGGCATCGCGCAGCAGCGTTATCGTGCCCTGCAGTCCCTTGATCACCACGCCGGCCCCGATGAACACCGTTGGGATCCGCAGCACGCCGTCGACCCGCTGCGCCAGGAGGCAGCCGTCGCCGAGCAGCTGGTGGACCTTGTTGACGCCGATGTCGAGCCGCTCCGCGACGTCGGGCAGGGTCAGCCATTCAGGAGGGGTGTCGGTCACCCGCACAGCCTGCCACGGCCGGCCCAGGCAAGGGACCTACACTCCGAGCGTGGCACCTGATGCCGGGCACAGCGTGATCGGAGCGGTCGGGCGCGTCACCGTCCCGATCCCGGCCGGGGGCCTCGGTGAGGTGCTTCTGCCGGTCCGCGGCGGCACGGAGGCCTTCGCCGCCTGGGCGGAGAAGGCGATCGGCAAGCACACCACGGTGATCGTCGTCGAGTCCCCCACCCCGCGCTCGGTCATCGTCGCGCCGTTCCCTTAGAGCCGTCGCCGGCACCTGGAGTTTCCGATGTTCTTCTGGCATGTTCCCGCCCCCAACGAAGCCCTGCTGATCTCCGGCTCCAAGAGCAAGGCGCAAGGCACGCAGTTCCGCATCGTCACCGGCCACGGCAGCTTCGTGCTGCCGATCAAGCAGAAGGCCCGGTCACTGTCGCTGGCCCTGCGCGAGGCCGAGATCGTCGAGGAGTGCGTCACCCAGCAGGGGATCCGGCTGCGGGTGCGGGCGGTCACGGTCTTCAAGGTCGGGGACGACCCGGTGTCCATTGCCAACGCCGCCCGCAGGTTCCTCTCCGAGCAGGACCGCATCGAGGAGCTCGTCGGGCGGGTCTTCGCCGGTCACCTCCGCTCGATCGTCGGCGCGCTCACGGTCGAACAGCTGATCCGCGAGCGCGACCGGGTCGCGCAGGAGGTCAAGGACGGCAGCCACGCCGAGATGGAGAAGCTCGGCATGGTGGTCGACGCCCTGCAGATCCAGGAGATCGAGGACGCCTCGGGTTACATCAACAACCTGGCCGCACCGCACGCCGCCGCCGTGGCCAGCCAGGCCCGGATCGCCGCTGCCCGGGCCGACCAGGAGGCGTCGCAGAAGGAGATGGAGGCCTACGCGCTGAAGGCGGAGTACGAGCGCGACACCGAGATCAAGCGGTCCGGCTTCCACGCCGAGACCGAGCAGGCTCGGGCGCACGCCAGCCAGGCCGGCCCCCTGGCCGAGGCGCGAGCCTCGCAGCAGGTCATCGAGCAGCAGACCGCCCTGGCTCAGCGGCAGGCCGACCTGGCGGCCCAACGCCTGGAGGCAGAGGTACGCCGGCCGGCCGACGCTCAGGCCTACAAGCAGCGGACCCTGGCCGAGTCGCAACGCGACCAGGCGAAGTTCGAGGCCGAAGCCGAGGCCTACCGCAGGACGACGCTGGCGACCGCCGAAGCGGAGGCGGTGAAGGTGCAGGTCGACGGGACGGCCTACGCCGAGCGCACCACCGCACAGGCAGAGGCCGACGCAGCCAGGGCCAGAGCCGACGGTGACGCCTACGCGGAGAAGGTCATGGCCGAGGCGGAGGCCGGGGCCAACTCCGCCCGGGCAGCATCGCTCAGCGACGGCAACCAGGAGCTCATCGCCGCTGCCCACCTCGTCGAGGCCCTGCCGCAACTGGTGGAGGCCGCCGCCCAGGGCATCGCCAAGTCCAACCTCACCATTCTGAACGGCTCCGACGGGATCAACGAGGTGGCCGCCGGGCTGGTGGCTCAGGGACTCGCGATCCTGGACACGCTGAAGGGCGCCAAGGGCCTCACCAACGGGCAGGGAGCGCCCCTGACGACACCGGCCATCAGGGACTGACCGGCGCCGGCTCGCCGCCGGCCCGGGCACTGGTGAAGCAGGCGTCGAGCACGGCGGCGACGGCGCGTGACTCGGCCAGCGGCAGGACCCTGCCCGGGCCACCGGCCAGCACCGACGAGGTCTCCTCGACCATGACCTGATAGGCGTCGGCCGCGGGGACCGCAAGCCTCTCGGTGCCGGGGCCGCCGGAGACCACCAGCTCAGTCTCCTGACCGCCGACGGTGGTGTACGGCTCCCCGGGCAACTCGAGCTCCCCGGTCTCGCCGGTGATGCGAAGCCACTGGCGCCCGGGCTCGTCGATCGCGGCGCGGATCTGGGCCGTCGTCCCGTCGGCCCAGCTCAGCACCGCCTCGGCGACCAGGTCGACACCGGAGTCCGACCAGCGGGCGTTGGCGATCACCTCCTGCGGCGCCCGGCCCCCGGCCGCCCATAGCGCCGCGGACACCACATAGCACCCGACGTCGTACATCGCGCCGCCGCCACGTTGCGGGTCCAGCCGGTAGTTGCCCGCGGCCACGCCGGCGAAGGTGAATCCCGCGGTCACGTGCCGGACGGCGCCGATCCGGCCCTCGGCGAGGAGTCCCTGCGCGAGCCGGATCCGGGGATGCCAGCGATACCACGACGCCTCGACGACCGTGCCGCCGGTCGCCGCGATCTGGTCGACCTCGGCGGCGGACAGGCCCAGTGGCTTCTCGCACAGCACGGGTTTACCCGCCGCCACCGCCCGCACGGTCCACGGCAGGTGCGCGTCGTTGGGCAGCGAGATGTAGACGGCGTCGACGTCGGGGTCGGCGAGCAGGTCTTCGTAGGACGAGTAGACCCCGCCCGCAGGCTCCAGCGCGGCGGCCCGGGCCGGGTCACGCGCCGCGACGGCCTGCAGGACGGCCCCATCGGCAGCCCGGACGGCCGGCGCCAATGCCGACCGGGCGATGTTGCCGGCGCCGAGGAACCCCCAGCGGATCATGCGCCGGGCAGCGGCTGGGGCCGGCCGCCGTCGCGTGCCGACCGGACGGCCGCCTCCATGACCGCGACATTGCGGCGCGACCCGAGCGGGGTCACCGACATCGGGGCGCCTGCGAGCA
The DNA here is from genome assembly GCA_003244095.1 of Pseudonocardiales bacterium. GTDB lineage: Bacteria > Actinomycetota > Actinomycetes > Mycobacteriales > QHCA01 > QHCA01. The sequence goes on from QHCA01000011.1 coordinate 6,470, forward strand.
GGTGGTCGGCCAGCTCGCGGTGGAAGGCGTTGCGGGGCCTCGGCGGCACGGCCAGCCGGGTGACCGCGCCGTCGCCCGCGTACAGGTCGAGCAGCGCGGGCGAGTCGGCCGGCGCCAGCAGGTCCTCGGCAAGGTTGCCGACCACGTCGCGGCCAACCACCCGCTCGTGCCGCCAGGAGCCGACGAGTGCGCCGCGGGTGCCGAGCACGTACCACTTGGGCTTGACCGCGGCGGCCAGGTCGGAGTGGGTGAACTCCGCCTCGACCCCGTCCGCGAAGTGCATGAGCAGCCGGGTGTGGTCGGCGTTGGTGACGTCGTGCCAGACCCGCTTGTGGGTGGTCGCCGAGACCCATTCGACCGGCTGCGGGAGCAGGTCCAGCGCCCAGTCGAGGTAGTGCGATCCCCAGTCGTAGATCGCCCCGCCGGAGATCGCCTCGTGCGAGTGCCAGTAGTTGCAGGGGTGGCCGTAGCCGCCGACGAAGGACTCGTAGTGGAAGACCTCGCCGAACAGGCCGGCCCGCCAGGCCCGCTTCAGGGCGAGGAAGTCCGCGTCCCACCGCCGGTTCTGGTAGACGGCCAGGGTCAGGTCGCGCTCGGCGGCGGCCTCGATCTGTGCGTCGGCCTCGGCCACCGTGAGGCAGAACGGCTTCTCGACCACCACGGACTTGCCCGCGTCCAGCGCCCGTAGCGTCCATTCGGCATGGGTGTTGGGCGGCGTCGAGACGATCACCAGGCCGACCCCGGGATCGGCGAGCAGCGCGTCGGCATCGGCGTACGCGCGGACGTCCGGCGTCACCGCCCGGGCGGCGTCGAGGCGCAGTGGACTGGGGTCGCATACCGCGGCCAGGTCGAGCCCGGTCACCGCGCCGATCGCGGCCGTGTGCTCCTGGCCGATGGCGCCGTAGCCGAGCATCCCGACGCCCACCGGCGCAAGATCGGAGATGCCGAGCAACTGCCGGACGAGCCGGTGCGCCAGCCGGCAATAGGCCGGATCGTCGAGGGTCTCCGCCGTCCAGCCCAGGGTCAGTGTCGCGATGGCGCCACGCAGCGTGGCCACGGGCTGATCGGTCAGGCCGACATTGGCGGTGAGCAGCACCGCGGTGTCGTCGAGCACCTTGTCGATCGTGAGCACCCGGTCGCCGGCCAGGACCAGGTCGTCGCCGAGCCGGTCCGCGACCGCGCCGGCGGTCGGCCCCCGCCGCACGCGCACCTCGTGGGCCGGTGAGAGCCGGCCCGGCAGCAGGCCGACTATCTCGTGGATGCCCTCGTAGTCGCGCCAGGCGTGCACGGTCGGGCCGGCCAGCAGGCTCGGCCGCCCGGCCCTGGCCTGCTCGATCAGGGCCGGGTCAGGTCGTTCGGAGAGCACCACGACGGCGTCGGACCCGGGCACCTGGTCGTCGACGGCCAAGCCGCAGCTACGGAGGTACCCCGCCAGGGTGGCAGCCGCGGGTAGGTCGGACACGAGCGCGATCCGGGTCATTGACACACCCTAAGCAGGCCGACCGACAGCATGTCCACAACGTGTCTGCAGCGTCAAGGTTGCGTTAGCACAGCGGCGCGCCGCTGTGCAGCATCAGCCGCCGCGTGTCGTCGTACGTAGACTGGCTCCGTGGACACGACGCTCGCCGATCCCCTGGTCGGCAAGCTCCTGGAGGGGCGCTACCGCATCGACCGGCGGATCGCCCGCGGTGGCATGGCCACCGTCTACCAGGCGCTCGACGAGCGTCTCGACCGGGTGGTCGCGGTCAAGGTGATGCACCCGGGCTTGGCGGAGGACGCGCAGTTCCTGGCGCGGTTCACCGCCGAGGCCAGGGCGGCCGCGCGCCTGTCCTCCGGCAACGTCGTCAGCGTCTTCGACCAGGGCTCCCACGATGGTCTGGCTTTTCTCGTGATGGAGCTGGTGCAGGGGCGCACCCTGCGCGATCTGCTGCACGAGCGCGGCCGGCTTTCGCCCGCCCAGGCGCTGTCGGTGCTCGAGCCGGTGCTGCTCGCACTGTCGGCCGCCCACCGGGCAGGCCTGGTCCACCGCGACGTCAAGCCCGAGAACGTCCTGCTCGGCGACGACGGCTCGGTGAAGGTCGCCGACTTCGGCCTGGCCCGCGCGGTCGAGGCGGCCACCCAGACCAGCGCCGCCGGCCTGCTCATCGGTACGGCGGCCTATGTCGCCCCCGAGCAGGTCGCCCGCGGCTCCGCCGACGAGCGTACCGACGTCTACGCCGCCGGAATCCTGCTGTTCGAGATGCTCACCGGCACCGTCCCCTATGTGGGCGAGAACGCGGTGTCCGTGGCCTACCAGCATGTCCACGAGGACGTGCCGCCGCCTTCCACCCGGGCCGACGTGCCGCCCCCCCTCGATGCGTTGACAGTGCGTGCGACCCGGCGCGACCCGGGCGCCCGGCCGTCGGACGCGGGAGCATTCCTCGCCGAGTTGCGCGACGTCCGCGAGGATCTCGGACTGCGGGTGGTCGCGGTGCCGACCGGCCGGGCGACGATGACCGGCCCGTCGCACGCCACCGTCGCCGTGCCGCTGCTGGACCGCGCCGTGACGCCGCCGCAGCCGCCGCCGCCGGGCCGCCGCGGGCACCGGCGACGGGGCCGGATCCCCGTCGCACTGGTCGTGATCATCCTGCTGGGCGCGGTCATGGCCGGCGCGGGATGGTGGCTGGGCGCCGGCAGGTACGTCCGTGCCCCCACGATGATCGGGATGACCGAGGCCAAGGCGCGGACCACGGCGGGTCACGCCGGCCTCAAGGTCGCGCTCGGGGCCAGGGTCTACGACGAGGTGGTGCCGGTGGGATCGGTCGTCCGGCAGGACCCCGGCGCCGATCGCCGGATCCGCAAGGGGGCGACGGTCACGCTCTTCCTGTCCCAAGGCAAGGAGCGGCACCCGATTCCCGACGTCAGGGGTGACACCCAGTCCGTGGCCGAGGCGAAGCTCCGGCAGGCGACCCTCACTCCGCAGTTCTTCACCAAGGCCGACGACACGGTGCCGGGCGGGCGGGTCATCTCGCAGTCCCTGAAGCCGGGGCTACTGGTCCGGCGAGCCACCACGGTCGTCGTCGTGGTCAGCAGCGGACCGCCGCCGGTGACGGTGCCGAACGTGGTCGGTGACGACCTCGATAGCGCCAAAGGCACGTTGACAGCCGCCGGATTCACCGTGAACGTCAAGCGGGTCAACGACGACTCGATCCCCAAGGATCAGGTCATGTCACAGGCCCCCGCGAGCGGCAACGCCCCCCGCGGGTCCGCTGTGGCGTTGACCGTGTCCGATGGGCCGCCGCTGGTCACCGTGCCGAACGTCGTGGGGATGAAGATCCACCAGGCGGAAGCCACGCTGACCGCTGCGGGATTCAAGGTGTTCGTGGTGCCGTTCTTCTTCACCGACCGGGTCAAGACCCAGAACCCCGCGGGCGGGGACCACGCGCCCAAGGGCAGCACCATCAACCTGCTGCGCTAGGGCACCGTGCGAGGATCGTCGCGATGGTCATCCTCATGCAACCCGGTGCCGGCGAGAGCGAACTCGACGAGGTCGTCCTCGCGGTGCGCAGCGCCGGCGGGAGCGCGTTCGTCTCCCGGGGGGTCAACCGCACGATCGTCGGCGTGGTCGCGGGCGAGGAGGTGCTGGAGGCACTGGACGGGCTGACGTTGCCCGGTGTCGCCGACATCGTCCGAATCACCGCTCCGTACAAGTTGGTCAGCCGGGAGAACCACCCGCGCACGAGCACGGTGCATGTAGGTGACGTGCCGATCGGCCCGGACACCTTCACGCTGATCGCCGGGCCGTGCGCCGTGGAGTCCTTGGAGCAGACCCACGAGGCGGCGCAGCTGGCCAAGAGCGCCGGTGCACGGCTGCTGCGCGGCGGGGCCTTCAAGCCGCGGACCTCGCCGTACGCCTTCCAGGGCCTCGGCGTCGAAGGGCTGAAGATCCTGGCCGAGGTGAGCGCGGCGACCGGGCTGCCCGTCGTGACCGAGGTGGTCGACGCGGGCAGCGTCGCCACGGTGGCGGAGTACGCCGACATGCTGCAGATCGGCACGCGCAACATGCAGAACTTCGCGCTGTTACAGGCGGTCGGCGCCGCCGGGCTCCCGGTCATGCTCAAACGCGGACTGACCGCCACCTACGAGGAGTGGCTCATGGCCGCGGAGTACGTCGCGCA
>QHCA01000011.1:10735-10860 GCA_003244095.1 Pseudonocardiales bacterium
CTCTCGCACCTGCCGGTGATCATCGACCCGTCGCACGCCGCGGGGCGGCGCGATCTGGTCGTCCCGCTTGCGCGGGCCGGAATCGCGGCGGGAGCCGACGGCGTGATGGTGGACGTGCACCCGCA
>QHCA01000012.1 GCA_003244095.1 Pseudonocardiales bacterium
ATGCTCACCCACGCAACGATACGGCTGCGCCCGATACCCGACCTTAACCACTTTCGGAAACAATAGTTACAGTCGAACACATTATCAGTCGCGCTGACCGGTCCGAGCACGGAAACCGGTGATCGCTTGCGAACTGCCGGCGACCCCTCAGGGCATGACAGTTGTGGGGTACGCGCGGGTCAGCGCCGACCATCAGTCGCTGCAGGCCGGACGGCAGTCACTACAACAGCGCGTGCAGCGCCGCCCTCATCACGCCGCAGTGGATCATCACGGCCGCCCACTGCTTCACGACGTCAACCGCAATCCGGTCAGCGGGTCGGTCCCGTACGACACGACCGCCACGATCGGCCGTACCGACAGCGCAGACACCAACGGGTACGTGATCTCGGTCCTTGCCGCCTACCAGTTCCCATCCAAGGACATCGCCGTCGCGAGGCTGGCCACGCCCGCCTACGGCATCCGACCGCTAGGTCTGAGCACGGTTGCGCCGAAGACCGGCGAGATACTGCGGATCACCGGATGGGGGGCGCTCGACGACGCGAACCCTGTCCCGGCTACCCACCTGCAGGCCGGTCAAGTGAGAGTTGTGACCGTGGACAGCACGACCGTCGGGGTGGTCGGCTACCGGCCCGAGCCCATTACCAGCGCCTGCTTGGACGACTCCGGCGCTCCGTACTTCGCCGAACTCAGGCCCGGTGTGGCGCGGCTGGTCTCGATAGAGAGCACTGGGCCAGGGTGTCCTCACAATCAGGTGGAAACGACGTCCAGGGTGAACAATCTGATCTTCTCGTGGCTCCGCTCAACCATCCACGTGACTGGATAGCCGCTTCACACCCCAGCGACCGGCGGCCGTCTGGTGATCGCCCGTAGCCCTGAGGCGGGGTCAGCGTCCCGGCCGGGGCCTCGGCCGGGGGGTAGCTTTTGGCCGTTGAGGGCATAGGGAATACTTCGCCCAGCAGCCGACATGTCGGGCCGTCACGCTCGGGTGAAGGTCACGACGCGGCAAGATCGCAGGAGTAGGAACGCATGCTTCGATCCCGTAGCCGCAGGTTTCGTAACGCAATGCCGGGAGTCCTCGTCGTGGCCGCCCTGGCCGCGGTTCTCGTCAGCTACGGCCCGGCGGCGGCCACGACTGCGCCGGCGGCGGATCCGGCCGGTCGGGTCAGCATGATCGCGAAGAGTGCCAGTCGAGCCTTCCCCACCGGCCAGCGCGTCGGGACGCCGAAGGGAATCGAGAACCCCGAGCTGCTGCCCGAGGAAAGGGAGCAGGCCGACAAGGCTGGGGTCCACCCGCCGCCCACCTCCCTGCGTGAGTTCGCCGTGGGAGGGCTGCAGCCGCCGAGTGTTGCTCCCTCGGCCGTGGGCGGCTCCGCCGGCCTGGACCGGAGCTGGCACGGGTTGGACGGCTTTGACACCCGGTACGCCAACGGCGGCAACCAGGCCTCGTTGGAGCCGCCGGATCAGGCGCTGTGCGTGGGTAATGCTCACGTGTTGGAGGCGGTCAACAGCGCCGTCCGGGTCTACACGACATCGGGCACGGCCGCGACCCCGGTCACCGACCTCAACAGCTTCTACGGCTACCCGGCGCAGATCGACCGGACCACCGGCGTCCGGGGACCCTTTACCTTTGACCCGACCTGCGTGTTCGACCAAGGCACCGGCAGGTTCTACCTCGTCGTCGACACCGCCGAGGTAGACCCCAAGACCGGCGCCTTTCTGGGACCCAACCACCTCGATCTGGCCGTGAGCGGGACAGGCGATCCCACCGGCGCGTGGGACATCTTCCGCCTGCCGGTTCAGGACGACGGCAGCCAGGGCACACCAACGCACCCTGGCTGCCCCTGCGTCGGCGACTACCCGCACATCGGCTTTGACGCTAATGCCATTTTCCTGACCACCAACGAGGCCACCCTCCACGGCCCCGGGGTCTTCGGCGGTGGCAACGGGGCGCAGATCTACGCACTCGACAAACGTGCGCTGGCCGCTGGCTCCTCCCAGGTCCGGGTCGTGCAGTTCGAGAACACCTTCCTGCCCAGCGGCGCAGGCAAGGTCCCCGGCTTCACCGTCTGGCCGGCCCAGGTGCCGGACTCGCGATACAACCTCGCCGGCGGCGGCACGGAGTACCTGCTCAGCTCGATCGCCACGCTGGCAGACAGCGGCATGGCCGACCAGATCGGCGTATGGGCCGTCACGAACACCGCCTCGATCACCAGCAGCGCACCCGACCTGCGCCTGCAGCGCGGCCTGGTCGACTCCGAGGTCTACGGCGTGCCGCCGATGTCCTCGCAGCAGCCCGGCCCGGTGCCACTGCGGGACTGCCTGACGATCAACTGCCAGGACGTCCTCGGCCCGGGCGCGCGGCCGGCCCCAGGCGAGGCCGAGGGGCCGCTGGCCAGCCAGGACGGCCGCATGCAGCAGGTCTACTACTCCGGCGGCGTCATCTACGGCGCCCTGGACACGGTCATCCAGGTGCGAGGCAACCTGCAGGCCGGGATCGCCTGGTTCGCGGTGCGCCCGGGCGCCACGGCAGCCGCGTCGACGGTGGCGCGGCAGGGCTACCTCGGATTGGCCGGTAACAACGTGACCTACCCGGCGCTCGCCGTGCTCCCCAACGGCACCGGCGTCATGGCGTTCACCCTCGTCGGCGCGTCGCACTACCCGAGCGCCGCCTACAGCCGCTTCGGGCCTTCCGGTCCCGGCCCGGTGCAGATCGCAGCGGCCGGCCGGGCACCGCAAGACGGCAACAGCGAGTACAGCGCCTTCCACCCCGGGCATCCGGCCCGGCCCCGGTGGGGCGACTACGGCGCGGCCGCGACGAACGGCTCGGCGGTCTTCACCGCCTCGGAGTACATCGGCTCCAAGTGTTCGTTCGCCCAGTTCCAGGCCGACTCCACCTGCGGCGGGACCCGTGCCCCCCTGATCAACTGGGGCACCCGGATCAGCCGCGTCACCCCGTAGCGATCCGGCGCGGCCCCCCGGTATGTGCCGCACAACCCACGGCTGGCCCTCCGGATCGCAGACGACACAGTCGCGGACCCGTAGACGATCTCGTGCAACTAACCCAGCGGTCACTCCGTCGGATAACGAACCCTGAGCGACACACCGCGAGTCAGCTGTGGTAGGCGTCGGCTCGGTGGCGGATCGCAGTGACCTCGACGACGCGGTTCGTGTCATCGAGAAGATAGAGGATGCGGTAGCTGCCTCGACGTGCGGTCCAGGCAGGGGCCATAGGCGGATCGAGGGGCTTACCGATCCGGTGGGGGTCATCGAGAAGCGGTCCGGTAATGAACTCGTATACGGCATGAGCGACCTTTTCCGGCAGCTGGCCGGTGAGGGCCCTGGCCGTTGGGCGGGCGATCCGCAGACGGTAGGGATCGCTCACCTGGGCAGGCGGTCAGCCGCCCGCATGGCGGCGGTGAGCTGTTCCGCGTCGAGGTGGTCACCTGCGGCGATCGCGGCCTGGCCTTCGTGGTGAGCGGCGAGTAGCTCGGCGTCGGAGAGCACGGCGATCGTGTCTTGCAAGATGTCGTAGTCGTCCGCCGATAGCAGAACTGCGGCGCGGCGCCCGTTGCGGGTGATTTCGAAGCGCTCGTGGGTGGTGGTGGCCTCGTCGATCAGCTTTGACAGCTGTGCCCGAGCGTCAGCCACCGGCAGCGTCGTCATGTACATAATCATAGCGTCTTTCGCCGTAGACGCTACGGGGCCCTGGGGGGCCTCCACCCACCTGGATGCCTGTAAGGGGATCGGCTACCGGGCTCCTGGACGGGTGACGTCCGGAACGCGCCAGCTATTGCGCTTGATCGTTCCTAGCGTTCGTCCGGTGACCACGACATCGAACTCCGCGCCGCCGACCGACACGCATCGTCGGTACCGGATGGGTGGTGTGACCGTCGCCCTTCTCATGGTGACGGCCGCGCTCGCCACCTCCACGAGCTACGTCATCCAGCCCGAACTCACCGAGGTCGCCCGCGACCTGGGCTCGTCGGTGTCGACGATTAGCGTGACCGCGGGGTCGGCGATCGTGGGCTACCTGTTCGGCCTCGTCCTGCTCGTCCCGCTGGTCGACCACCTGCGTTCGAACCTGCTCGTCGCCGGTCAGTTGACGGTCTGGCCGCCGGCCTCGTGCTCGTCGCGACCGCGCCGAACGCCGTCGTGCTCGGCGTGGGGTTGTTCGTCTCGGGCGTGTGCGCCAGCGCCGGCGCGCAGCTGAGCACTCTCGCCGGTGAACATGCGGCACCGCAGCACCGGGGCCGGGCCCTCGGCACCCTCACCGCGGGTATCTCCGCCGGCATCCTGCTCGGACGCATCCTGGGCGGAACGATGGCCGAGCAGTTCGGCTGGCGGCACACGCTGCTCGTCGTCGCTGCCGCCTGTGTCGCGGTGGGCGGCACGGCCCTCGGCGCCCTGCCCCGGGCGGAGGTCCACGCGAGCGAGCGCTACGGCTCCGTACTCCGGTCCATGCCCATGCTGTTGCGCTCCGACCGGTGTCTGCGGATCGCCGCGACCTCGGGCGCTCTGTGGTTTTTTGCCTTCAGCCTCGTCTGGGTCAGTGTCTCGCTGGCGCTCTCACTGCCGCCGCTGAACCTCTCGCCGGCCGCCGTCGGGCTCTACTCACTCGCCGGGCTGACCGGCATCCTGGCCACCAGGTGCGCGGGCACCCTCGCCGATCGTTATGGGTCGCCGCGCGTGATCCTCGTCGGCCTGGCGCTGGCCGTCGTCTGCGCAATCACGATGATCTTCTCCCTGCAGCTGACCCCGGTGCTGCTCGTGTCGCTCGCCCTGTTCGACGCCGGGCTGTTCGCCACCCAGGTCGCCAACCAGAGCCGGGTGCCGAGCCTGGACCCCGCCCGGCCGGCAAGGTTCAACAGCACCTACATAGCCGTCTACTTCGTCGGCGGCGCCGCCGGCACCGCGGTCGGTGGCAGCCTCGTCAGCTGGATCGGCTGGCCGGGAGCAGCCGGCGTGGCAGCAGCTGCCATCACCGCCGCCGCGCTCGTCACCGGGCTGGCCCGCCAGGACTCGATCGACTGGTCGCATGAACCGGAACAGGACGTCCGGTAGCCGATCCCTACGAGGGCGGCAACGTTACGGGCTCCGGCGGGACACCGCGGCGCCGAAATGCGCTGCGGTGGTCGGTGGGCTTTCGCCCGATGTGGCGGGTGAAGAGCTTGGTCAGCGTCCCGGCGTCCCGGTAGCCCACGGCTGCGGCCACGGCGCTGATGGTGAGGTCGGTTGTCTCCAGTAGACGGCAGGCCCTGCGCACGCGGGTGGCTTGCAGGTATTCCAGCGGCGTCTGGCCGGTGTCGGCGCGGAACCGCCTCAGCAGTGTCCTGGTGCTGACATGAAACTGCGCGGCCAGGCCGGGCAGGTGGTAGCTGGAGCGCAGGTGTTGATCCAGCCATTGCGTGACCGAGGCGGAGAACGCTGTGCCGGCGGTGGGTAGCAGCTGCGGATCGACGTATGGGGCTTGGGTGTAGCGGGCGTCGTCGAGCAGCGCGATGCGTGCGGTGCGTCGCGCAACTGCAGCGCCGCTGCGCTGACGGATCATGTTCAGGGCGAGGTCGTACATGGCGCTGAACGCGGCGGTTGTGGTCACGCCGGCGTCGGTGATGGTGAGGTTCTCGGCGCGCACGTCCACCGTCGGGTGCCGCCGGCGGAGGGCGTCGGCGAACAGCCAGGACGTCGTCGCTTGCCGGCTGTCGAGCACGCCCGCTTCTGCCGCCAGGAAGGCACCGACGCAGATCGTGACCAGCGCCGCCCCGCTCTGTCGGTGGGCGCGGATCGCGGCGACCTCCGGGCCGAGCGAGGCGAGGGTGGCGTCCAGGTCCAGCCCGGGTGCGAGCTCGAAGCCGGGAACGATCAGAATGTCCACCTCCGCCAGCGAGGTGACCGCTATCGGGACACCTCCAGAGGCCGCGACCCGTCGCCGAGGAGACACGATCGAGACCTGGTACGGCGCGCCGACACCGCCGACACCGCCGGCTGCGTGGGCGACGTGCGAGGCGATCGTCAGCACATCGGGCACGCCGAACACCTCCGAGGCGAAGCAGCCCGGATAGGCCAGGACGCCGATCCGCAGCGGGCTACCCGTGCTCAACGGCCCGGCTCCAGCGTCTGCACGCTGGCGATATTACCCGTGAATATGGCGATCTCGCCCATAGCCCGCGGCGTCGCGACAGTGCCACGATGCCGGCAGGACTCACCAGGAAGGCGCGCGCATGACGCATCCGGGCAACACCGCTCCGGCTGTGCTGAGCGACTTCACGGTCCGCCAGGTCACCGTCGATGGCGCGACCAAGACCGTCTACCTGGCCGGCTCCGGGCCGGCCGTGATCCTCCTGCCGGAGATGCCGGGCATCAGCCCCGACCTCGTGCGGTTCGCCGGCTGGATCCGCAAGGCCGGGTTCACCGTGTACCTGCCGTCCCTGTTCGGGACCGACGGCGCCTACCCGACCACCGCCGATGGTGAGGCCGTGACGCGCCGAGCCTGTGTCAGCGCCGAGTTCCGGGCTTTCGCCGGCGGAGGCACCAGCCCGGTCGTGAATTGGCTCCGCGGACTCGCCCGAGCAGCCCACCAGGACTGCGGCGGGCGGGGCGTGGGTGCTATCGGGCTGTGCTTCACCGGCAACTTCGCTCTGACCATGACGCTCGAACCGTCGGTCATCGCCCCTGTCCTCAACCACCCCTCGCTCCCGCTGGACGACCCGGGCGGACTGGAGATCAGCGACGAGGACGCGCTCGCGATCCGCGACCGGTTCGAGCGCGAGGGACTCACCGCGCTGGCGTACCGGTTCGACAACGACCGCTGGTGCACCGGCCAGCGCTTCGCCGCCTACCGCTCACTACTCGGCGACCGCTTCGACGGCCGAGTGCTACCGGACGAGTTCGCCAACCCGAACCCTCCCCCGTTCTTCCGCGACGTCGTGGGCTGCCCGCACAGCGTCGTGACAGCGCACCTGGTCGACCAAGCCGGCCACCCCACACTCCACGCCCGAGACGAGATCCTCAACTTCCTCGCCGGACGCCTGAGCCCGATGACGGGCGATACCGCTTGCCCGTAAGGCGAACGTTTCCCGACAGCGCGACGGTAGGCCGCGACATGTGACTGGCAGAGGTAGTTGGCGGTGTTCTGGCAGCGCTATTTGGCGTCCCGCTGAGATCGGCATGCGAACATGCGGCTCATGAGCGAAACATGGCAGCAGAGCCCACGCGGGGTCGCCGAGCAGCTGGTCGCGCGCGGCAGCGTCTACGACGTCGGCACGATGGAGCGGATCTACGACGAGGACCAGGTTCTGCTCTTCGTCGAGCCCAATGGGAGTGTCCGCCGCGCTGGACGCGCCGAGACGATCGCGCTGTTTCGCCGCTGGGCAGAGGAAGGCGCCGACCCGCTGCTGACGGAGGCCGAGTTCCTTCACGTCGACGAGCACGAAGATCACGCGGTGATCCTCCTCCGTCGGAGGATGCGAGCGGAGGAGCCCTCGAGCCTCTACGAGCTCAGGCTGCGCAACCACGGCGGCGTCTGGCGGGTCAGCGGAGAGACGATCACGCCTTGGATCCCTGACGACCGCTCCTGAAGTCCGCTCGCAGTAGTGTCGGCTGAGGGGACCGCACGGAGCCGTTCGCACATGCCGATCGTCTACCGGAACAGGTCCCGAGAGCTGCAGACCGGTTCGGTAGTTGACTTCGTACGCCGGACCGGCGACGGATTCTCAGACAGATTCCGAGACCCGACGACGTGGGTCGACGGATGGTGGCCGCACCGGCCGGAGGATGCCAGTTCCAAGTCAGAACGCCCCCCGATCCGGGTCGTCGCGGCGGCTACGTGATGCTGGCGAGGCCGATCAGGTGGCCCTCAGGGTCGGTGAACTGGCCCACGACCAGGTCGGTCCCGGGGTTCTGCGCGGGACCCATCCGCCGCGTCCCGCCGAGGCTTTCGGCTTTCTGCAGCGCGGCCTCGACGTCGGGGACGCCGACGTAGAAGACCGCGTGACCGTCGTAGTTGGTGCCGCCGCCGACGCCGCCGGGGATCCCGACGCCATCACTGGTTGCGTTGTTGTCGGTGAAGCCGTAGTTGCCCGCCTCGGAGACGGCCGGCGAGACCGGCCCGCTGGTGTCGAACTCCCATCCGAACAGCTCGCCGTAGTAGCCGCGGAGTCGCTGCGGGTCGGTCCCGATGATCTCGAAGTGCACAACAGGGTTTCCCATGGTTGATCCCTTCCGCGCCGGGTGCCCGGCGGCGATGACGGATGACAGTCCCGAACCCGCTGGTCGTGCTCGGGGCCCGGCCAAAGGCCGGTCGGCGTCGATGTCGGTGCTGACGACGTCGCCGCCCGGGTGACGGTGCGATCGGTGACGCGGCCTTCGCTCGCCGGGACGAGGGCCAGCGCGAAAGTTGATCCGGCCGGTGCGACTTCGACCCAGCGGTGGATGCCGTAGGTGAAGTCGACGCACTGCTCGAAGCCGAGGACGTCACGGTAGAAGGTGATGGCCTCGTCCTGGTCGTCCACGGGCACGAACACGGTGGCGATCTGGGTGAGCGCTGTCGCGGTCATGAGCGGTCTCCTGCGTAGGGTTCGGTCGATCCAATATCGGGGCTGTTGGTCGGGCGGCGGACTGCGTTGGCGCGCTGGCCGGCCCGGTGCAGGAGGGTGCTCGCGACCAGCGCGCTGAGCCCGGCGAAGACTGCCCCGCCGAGCATGCTGCGATGGAACGCGGCGGTCAGGTCGGTCGCGCCGCCGACGGCGAGCGACACCAGCAGCGCGAGCCCGAGCGCGCCGCCCATCTCGCGGGCGGTCTCCAGTGCCCCGCCCGCGAGCCCGGCTTCGTCGTCGGCAACGTCGGCGAAGGCGGCGATCTGGACGGCCACCTGGGCCAGTCCGAGCCCGATGCCCACGATGCTGTAGGCCGGGACGAGGTCGCTCAGGTAGGTGGCGTGAGCCGGCACCCGCAGGAGCAGCAGCAGGCCGAGCGCTTGGATGGCCATGCCGAGAGCCAGGGCCGGTGGGGCGCCGATGCGGGTGATGAGCCGCGGCGCGATCACCGCGGACACGCCTAGGGACAGCACCGCGATCGGGATGGTGCTCGCCCCGGCCGCGAGTGGCGACCAGTGCAGCACCTGCTGGACGAACAGGGTGGCCGCGTAGATCAGCCCCAGGAAGCTGGCCCAGAGCAGGCCGGCCGCGGCGTTGGCGAACGCGAGCGTGGGCCGGGTCAGGGTCGGAAGCGGGATCAGCGGCGTGCGTGCATGCGACTCGACGAGGGCGAACGCCGCGAGCAGCGCGATCCCGCCCAGCACCGGCCCGATGGTGTGCACGGACAGCCAACCGGCGGCGACGCTCTCGTGCACGCCGAAAGCGAGCGTGCCCAGACCGGCCGTCAACGTCAGCGCGCCGGCGAGATCCAGACCAGTGCGGTCGGTGCGGTCGGCGTCGGTTGGGGTCCGGGTGAGCGCGAGCACGATCAGCGTCGCGCCGAGCGGCACGTTGAGGAAGAACACCCATGCCCACCCGGCGCCCTGGACGAGCAGGCCGCCCGCGATGGATCCGCCGATCGCGGCTGTGCCCCCGGCGGCCCCGAAAATCCCCAGCGCCCGGTTGCGCTCCGGCCCTTCGGCGAACGTCCGCGACAGGATGCCGAGAGCGTTCGGGGCAGCGAGAGCGGCGCCGAGGCCCTGCCCGGCGCGCGCCGCGACCAGCAGGCCGAACGTGCCCGAGACGCCGCCGGCGAACGAGGCAACCATCAAGACGCCGACACCGATGACCAGTACGCGACGGTGTCCAAACAGGTCACCCAGCCGACCACCTACGAGCAGGAAGCCCGCGACGGCGACGCCGTAGGCGACGACGACCCATTGCAGGTCAGCCGATCCGACGTTCAGGTCCTGCTGGATGGACGGGAGCGCGACGTTGACGACGGACAGGTCGAGCACGGTCATCGCGACGACGCCACACAGGACTGCGAGCACGGAATTCTTTCTCATACCGGGGTAGACCGGTGCCGGCACGACCATTCATCGGTCAGCTGAGAAGTTTCTCGGCAGGCCGAACGCGGCAAAGACATCGGGTGAGAGGAACGCGACGACGGAGGCGATCCGATCGCCCCGGATCTCGATCACGTCGAGTGCATACGCGGTGTAGGCGCCAGTGTCATCGCGCAGGTAGCTTGCGACCGCAAGCTGCCCGTTCGCCTGAGTCGGGATGTGCCGCCACGTCTGCGTGAACGGGCCGGCGGCCAGGAAGGCCACGATCGAGGACTTACCCCGGTACCAGTTGGGCAGCGGCGGCATCGACCAGGTGGCGTCCTCGGTGAGCAGCGCGAGCAGCGCGTCCATGTTGCGGTGTTCCAACGCTGCGGTGTACCGGTTCACGAGTTCGCGCTGCCCGGCATCACCGAGGTCGGCAAGCTGAGCGCGTTGGCTGTGAGCAGGAAGCACAGCGGTGAGACGTTCCCGCGCCCGCTGCAGCGCCGAGTTGACCGAGGCCGGCGTCGTGGCCATCGCCTCGGCGATCTCGGCCGCCGAGAACCCCAGGACGTCGAACATGATCAACGCCGCGCGTTGATTGGCCGGAAGATGCTGCACCGCGACGATGAAGGCGAGCTCGATGCTCACCAGGTATTCCGCGCGCTGCTGAGGATCGGACGGCGTCGGCTCGACCCACAGGACGTCCTCGAGCCGATTGTCGAACCCGTCGTCCGGACCGGCAGCCGGACCGTAGTCGACCGGCATGATCCGACGTTCCTTGTGGTCCAGCTCATTGAGGCACGCATTGACCGCGATGCGGTGCAGCCACGTGCGCAGCGAACTGCGACCCTCGAACCCGGCCCGACCCCGCAGCGCCCGCAGGCTGACCTCTTGCAGCACATCCTCCGCATCGTGGTGCGAGCCCAACATCCGGTAGCAATGCGCGAACAGCTCCGACCGATACCGCCCAAGCGGGTCCTCGGTCTCCAGAACCTCCATTTGCCTGATCATGACAGAGCGGCCCGACGAGCGCCCAGGGCTCGATGCAAACGACGTCGCTCAACATGCTCGTGCAGGTGGTCCGCCTCACACTGTGATGTCCCAGTTGAGGGATCGGCGATCGGGGCGCGTTCAGCGCAGATGCCACACCGCGGGCTCAGGCGCGAGGTCGGCTTGCGTCCCGGTGCTGGCCGCTGAGCTCACGATCGAGGGTCTCTTGAGCGTCGCGCATCGATTCCGCGTAGGACGGCTCGGTCAAGCGGCGCATCGTTACCTCAGGGTTGACGTCCTCGACCTGGGTGACGATCCACCAGATGTTGCCGAACGGGTCACGCACTCGGCCGCCCCGCTGACCGAAGGCGGAGGTCGAGGACTCGGTGGTGACACGAGCACCGGCGGCGACGGCGCGCGCGATCGTGGCGTCCGCGTCGGCCACCCAGACCCGAAGCAGAGCCGGCAGCTGGGGCCAGCCTTCGCGGCGGTCGAACGCGAGCACGACGGTGTCGCCGATCTGGATCTCGGCGTGTCCGATGCTGCCGTCCTCCAATGGCACTCGGCCGAGTTCGGCGCCGCCGAACGCGGCTGTAACGAAGTCGAGCAACTGTGCGGTGTCGTCGGTGACGACCCACGGTGCGACGGTGGTGTATCCGGTGGGAGCGGCGGTACTGGTCATGGCGCGGTCCTCTCGTCGGGAAGCAGGTGCGGGTCGACGCTAGTCAGCGTTTAGGTCAGGTTCGGTCCTATACGGGGGGATCATCAAGGCCGTGCCAGACACGTATGAACGCATGTTGTGGCTGCTGTCGCTGCTCCAGACGCCGCGGTTGTGGTCGGGCGGGGAGCTCGCCGCCCGCCTCGCGGTGTCGCGTCGTACCGTCCGCCGCGACATCGACCGACTGCGGACCCTCGGTTACCCGGTGCAGGCCCTGCGCGGTGGCGAGGGTGGCTACCACCTCAAGGGTGGAGTGGTGATGCCGCCGCTGTTGCTCACCGACGATGAGGCCGTCGCGGTCGCGCTCGGGTTGCGCGGCGTCGCCTCCCAGCCCGTGGTCGGCATCGAGGAATCCAGCGTGCGCGCCCTCACCAAGGTCAGCCAGGTGCTCCCCTTGCGGCTGCGGCGACGGGTGGAGACACTCTTGACCGCCTTGACCGTGGCGGCCCCGTTCGCCCGGTCAGTACGGCCGGTCGACATCGACACCCGCACCGCCGTGTCAGCCGCCATCGCTAACCACGAGCGGCTGCGCTTTCGCTACCGCAAAGTCCGACGAGGNNGCGGCGGCTGCGTTTCCGCTCCCGAAAAGCCCGACGAGGACCCCGCCGCCCGCCATACCGAACCGGTCGTTCTCGTCCCGTCGGGCCGGCGCTGGCACCTGATCGCCTACGACCTCGATCGCGACGACTGGCGCACGTTCCGGCTCGAACGCATCACCCATCCTGCCGCCACCGGCGCACGCGCAGCCCACACCGAGGTCCCGGCCGCGATCCCGCCGCCCTACTGGTGCCCGCGTTCATCGCATCCGAGACCTGTTTTATACTCTTCGTCCCGAATCCGGATGGCCAAGGGGCGTTAAAATCAGATCAAGGTCTCCCTGGCTCGATGACCCCTCCTGACGGTCCCCAAGGATAAGAATGATCATGAGGACGAGGCAGACTGACACGGTGGATTCCGGCCGCCGCCGCTTCTGGAGGTCACGCGTTGGCTGGCTGGTTCTGGCGAGTGTTCTTGCATGTCTGGTTGTGCTTGTCCCCAGTGCGGTATCCGGGTTCCAGCCAGGCGCGCTGGTAGTCGCCGAGATCTTGGTCGCCGGTATTGTGCTCGGCCTGGGGCGTCAGGGTATCGATACCCTTGCGTTGAGACTTGTGGGCGTCAGCACGATCGTCCTCTACGGGTGGGTGTTTCTCAACCATCGACGAGAGCACTCGTCGGTATGCGTGGGGCTAGCTGGCTGCCAGGGTCTCGCGCTTGGCACGCTCTTTGGCGCCCTGGTTGCATCACTGTTTCTTGCGGTGATTGCAGTTCCGGTGACACTGCTTTGGAATCATGGCGCGCGCACGCTCCGTCCCGAGTTCCCGCGCCCGCGGACGCCGAAGCAATGGGTGATCGTCGCGATATGCGGACTCGCCCTAGCGCTTGCGCTTGACGTGCTTCTCGGCGTCCCGTCCCCGCCGTGATGGTCTTCGGCCCATATCGCGACGGACCTACCCGCGCCCAGTCGACGCAGGGGCACCGTTGCCCCCGAACTACCGCGGGCGGCCGGGCAGTGTGGGTGGTGGAGACCGCTTCTGATATCCGGCGGCGATCCGAGTTCGAGTCCAGGTGGTGCCGGACCGCCTCGGCACGGCGGCTGAGTTCCTCGAGCTGCGGAGTGAGGGCGGCGCGTTCGGCTGCCGAGCCGAAGACCATGCCGGTTCTTGCCCAGGCCTGGCCGTGCTGGAGTTTGTCGAGGTCCCTCTCTGTCAACCTTTCTTGA
>QHCA01000013.1 GCA_003244095.1 Pseudonocardiales bacterium
GGCGAAGTTCCTGACCACCTACAGCGACCGCCTCCGGGCCGACGTCGTCGTGCTGGCCGACTCCACCAACTGGACGGTCGACGTGCCGGCCCTGACGACCACGCTGCGCGGCGGCGCCAACCTCGCGGTGGAGGTGCGCACGCTCGACCACGGGGTGCACAGCGGGATGTACGGCGGTGCCGCCCCCGATGCCCTCACCGTCCTGTGCCGGCTGCTCGCCACGCTGCACGACGAGCGCGGCGACGTGGCGGTGGCCGGCCTGACCCGCGGCCCGGCGCCCGACCTGGACCTGACCGACGAGCAGTTCCGGGCCGATGCGGGGGTGCTCGACGGCGTGGAGTTGATCGGCACCGGCACCGTAACCGAGCGGCTGTGGGCCGGCCCGGCCATCAGCATCACGGCCGTCGACGCCCCGCGGGTCGCCGCTGCCGCCAACGTCCTGCTCCCCACCGCCCGGGCCATGGTGAGCCTGCGTGTGGCCCCGGGCGACGATGCGACCCGGGCCGCCGGCGTCCTGGCCGACCACCTCCAGGCGCACGCGCCGTGGGGGGCGCAGGTGAGCATCCTGAAGTCCTCGGCGATGCCCGGCTACCCGGGGGGCACCGGCGGTCGCGCCTACGACGCCGCCCACTGGGCCTTCGCCGAGGCGTGGGGGAGGCCGGCCGTCGACATGGGGGTCGGCGGCACCATCCCGTTCATCGCCGCCTTCGCCGAGGTCATGCCCGACGCCGAGATCCTGGTCACCGGCGTGGAGGACCCCGACACCCGGGCACACGGTGCCAACGAGAGCCTGCACCTGGCGATGTTCGAGCGGGCCTGCGTTGCCGAGGTGCTGCTCCTGGAGCGCCTGGCGGCCCCGTGACCACCGTGCTGCACGAGTCGGTCTCCTACGTCCCGCACCCGGTGCTGCGGCCGTTCGTACCCGCGATGACGGGTTACCGGCAGGAGGGCCTGCCGCGGGGAGTGCACCGCGGCGTCCCCTCGCCCCACCTCACCCTGGTCGTCACCGTCGACGAGCCGCTGCGCATGGCCGCGCACGCCGACCCCCGCCAGCCGCCCGGCAGCTTCGACGCGCTGGTCGGCGGCCTGCACACCCGGCCCGCTCTCATCGCACAGGAGGGCCGGCAGTCCGGAGTCCAGCTGGCCCTGACGCCATTGGGCGCCCGGGCGCTCCTGGGCGCGCCGGCAGCGGTGATCGCGTCCTGGGACCTCGACCTGACCGACGCCCTGGGCGCACCCGCAGTCGAGCTCATCGAGCGGGTCCGAGCGGCCCCTGACTGGCCGGACAGGTTCCGCGGCGTCGAGGAGGTCCTGCTGCGACTGGTCCGCGACCGGGCGGCGATAGCGCCCGAGGTGGCCGAGGCGTGGCGGCTGACGACCCGGTCGTACGGCCGGTTGCGCGTGGACGAGGTCGCGCGCCGGGTGGGCTGGTCGTCGCGGCACCTCGGGGAGCGGTTCCGCGCCGAGATCGGGCTGACCCCCAAGGAGGCGGGTCGGGTGGCGCGGTTCCACCGCGCCCGAGGACTGCTGCTGCGGCGGGTCGGCGCGGGCGGGTCGGCGGATCTCGCGGCGCTCGCGGCGTTCTGCGGCTATGCCGACCAGGCACACCTCAGCCGCGAATGGCGTGCCCTGACGGGGCTGCCGCCCTCGCGATACCTGGCCGCGGAGATCGGATTCGTTCAAGACAGCCGTACGGTCGCCGCGGCATCCTCGACCGCATGACGACACCGTCGGAGACCCCGCCCCCCAACGTCTGGCCGACCTTGCGGGCCTATGATGCCCGAGCGCTCATCCGGTTCCTGGTCGACGCCTTCGGCTTCACCGAGACCGCGGTGATCGGTGACGGCGACACCGTGAACCACGCCGAGCTGGCCTGGCCGCCCGGCGGTGGGGTGATGCTCGGCTCCCACCGGGAGAGCCCGGAGGACCCGTGGCCGGTGCAGCCCGGAACCGGCGCCTGCTATGCCGTCACCGACGATGTGGACACGCTGCACGCCCGGGCGGTGGCCGCCGGCGCCGAGATCACCCGCCCTTTGCAGGACACCGACTACGGCTCCCGGGAGTTCGCCGCCCGCGACCCCGAGGGCAACCGGTGGAGTTTCGGCACCTACCGGGGAGAGCCGCAAACCGGCACCTGAGACCATGGGGGTATGTCGGTACCCGTTCTGACCCGCCTGCTGACGGACCTGGAGCCGGTCGTCGAGGAGAATCTCAACCGGCACATGGCGGCAGCCAAGGAGTGGATGCCGCACGAGTACGTCCCCTGGAGCCAGGGCCGGGATTTCGTCGACTTCGGCGGCGAGCCCTGGTCGGTGGAGCAGTCCACGCTGTCGCCGATCGCCCGCACCGCCCTCGAGGTCAACCTGCTCACCGAGGACAACCTGCCCAGCTACCACCGCGAGATCGAGGGCGCCTTCGGCCGCGACGGTGCCTGGGGCACCTGGGTGCACCGGTGGACCGCCGAGGAGGGCCGGCACGCCTTCTGCATCCGCGACTACCTGCTGGTCACCCGCGGCGTCGACCCGGTCGAGCTCGAGCGTGCCCGGATGCAGACGATGGAGATCGGGTACGACAGCCGCGACAAGGACCTGCTCCACGCGCTGACCTACGTGTCATTCCAGGAGCTGGCCACCCGCATATCGCACCGCAACACCGGCCGATACACCGAGGACCCGATCGCCGAGAAGCTGCTCACCCGGGTGGCGATGGACGAGAACCTGCANNTGCGGGCGATCGCCGACGAGGTGATCGGCTTCGAGATGCCGGGCGCCATCATCCCGGGGTTCAACCGCAAGTCCGTGCAGATCGCCAAGGCCGGCATCTACGACCTGCGGATCCACCACGACGACGTGGTGCAGCCACTGCTCCGGCAGTGGGGCATCTTCGAGGTCGAGGGGCTCGGCGCGACCGGGGAGCAGGCGCGCTCCGAGCTGGCCGAGGCGCTGGCCGAGCTCGACGGCACCGCTACCCGGTTCACCGAGCGGCGCGAATCAGCCGCCGCCGCGAAGGCGGCCCGCACCGGCGCTTGAGGCCGGCCAGTCTGTGGGCGGCCAGTCTGTGAGCGGCCAGTCTGTGAGCCCTGGTCGGTGTCCACGACCGGGCAGGGCGCGGGATGGCAGGCTGACCCCATGGCCCGATACACGTCGCATTGCCCGATGCGCTGGTCCGACATGGACGCCAACGGGCACATCAACAACGTGCCGTTCCTCACCTACCTCGAGGAGGCGCGCATCGACATGCTGCAGGACCTGATCGCCCAGGCCAAAGCGGCCGACGGCGTGGCCTCGGCCGGCATCCTCGTGGCCAACACGGCGATCGAGTACAAGCTGCCCCTGGTGCACCGGATCGCGCCGGTGCCCATTGCCGTGTGGATCACCAAGATCGGCGGTGCGTACTTCGACCTCGCCTACGAGGTCGCCGACGACCCGGACACGGTTTATGCCCGCGCGACGTCGCGAATGGTGACGTACGACTTCGTGAGCGGTTTTCCGCGCCGGCTCCGGCCGCACGAGAAGGAATACCTGCAGCGCTATCTGGAGCCGTGACACCGCCGGAGTGCGATGGATTCCGCGCCCTGTCGCGCCGATAATTCGGCGCATTCCGGACCGTCTTTTACAGCCGGCCGACGTAGTAGGCCGACGTCCAGATCGCCTGTTTCTTTACCGACTGCCCGCTGCCTGGCGCGTGCCAGATCTCACCGCCCCCGGCGTACATGCCGACGTGGTATATCCCCGTCGAGGAGGTGCCGAAGAAGATCAGGTCGCCGGGCAGCACCGCCGTCTTGAGCACGTGCGACATCGAGTTGTACTGCAACTGCGTCGTGCGCGGGAGCAGCCGGCCGAACCGGCTGACGACGTACATCATGAAGCCCGAGCAGTCGAACGACGACGGCCCGGTCGCGCCGTAGCTGTAGGGCGCGCCGTTGTGCCGGGCGGCCTCCGCCAGCACGCGAGCATCGGTGGACAGCCAGACCATGCGCATGGCGGTCACGCAGGGGGCGTGGTCCGGGGTGCCGCCGAAGCGCAGGCGCACGCCGTTGGTGATCGTGGGGGTGACCGTGAAGGGAGCCTTGCCGGCCGCGTCGGTCGTGCGCGTGGCGAGGGTGTGCCAGGCGCCGGTCCACCAGTTCTCCAGGACCACGGGGACGCCCGGCTCGGCGCCGTGGCTGCCGGTCAGTACCTGCCCGGTGAGGGTGGCGGAGTGGCCGGGACCGACGATCGTCGTGGGCCACAGGTAGCACAGGCTGCTGGTCGCGGCGCTGGCCGGCACGGCGGTGAGGCCCAGGCCGGCGAGAGCGAGCACGAGCAGGACACCCAGACAGGCGCGCACGCGCGCGGAGAGGATGCGGGCAGGCATGACAAATTCCTTTCTGCACGCCTGCGGGGTGAGCTGTCGGGTGCGGGCCAGAAAGGCTGCCCGGCCGCGTCATACGGCTTGACCCCAAGGCACCGAAAAGGTGCCGTCGTACGTGGTTCCCCCACTCCTGCCCGGACTGCAGTGGGTTGTCGGGTTCACCGGCCGGACGGGCAGGACTCGGCATCAACCGGCCGGTGAATGCGTGTCCGGTCAGACTACGGGCCATTGGCCTTTTGCTTTTAGCGGCGCTCCGGTACTTCCACCCCGCCGGCCGCTAACTGGTAATTGGGCGATTACGGCGAATGACATGAAATGCGGGCGGGTTATTCCGGGTACGGTTTCCGCACTCAGGGAGCAGCGACCGCGGCCACACCTTCGCGGCGGGGATCGGCGGCGGCATACAGCGTGCCGTCGGCCCGGCGCAGGGCGGCACCGACGCCGCCGAAGTACATCGATGCCGGGCCGCGCGAGTGGGTCGGCCACGGCAGGGGTGGCAGGACCAGGTCGTCCTCGTGCTCGACCGCCGGCCCGTCGGCCGACCGGCTGACGTGCAGCCGGGGGCGCGCGATCGCGGTGGCGAGGTCGAGCCCGCCACCGGCGAATCCGGCCAGCACCTGCAGCAGCGCCGTGGTGATCCGGTCGGCACCCGGGGAGCCGATCGCGAGCACCTCGCCGGCGGCGGTGCGGCCTACGGTCGGCGCCATGTTGGACGGCAGCCGCTCGCCGGCCTCCAGCGCGTGTAGGCCGCGCCGGTTGAGCTCCGGCTCGCCGAGGCAGTTGTTGAGCCAGAGCCCGGTGCCGGGGGTCATCACACCGGAGCCGTAGCCGGCCGAGGACGTCACCGCACACGCCCAGCCCTCGCCGTCGACGGCCGACACGTGCACCGTGGAGGCCGGGCCGCCGAGCCCGGCGATGCCGTCGGCGCCGACCAGGTCGAGCAGCCGCTGTGCGGCGACCTGGCGGTCGGCGGCCACGTCGAGGTGGTCGAGGCGATAGCGGAGTACGGCCTCCTGTACGGCCGCGAGCCCTGCGACGTCGTCGAGCGACCGGTGTTCGATCAGGATCAGCATGGCCGCCAGGACCGGGCCGCCGATCGACGGCGGCGGGTTGGTGGCCAGGACCCAGTGGCCGTACGGGACCACCAGCGCCGGCCGGGCGACCGCCCTGTAGGCGGCCAGGTCGGCCTCGGTGACCAGGCCGCCGTGTTCGGCCATGTCGGCGGCGATCATCTTGGCCAGGTCACCGCGGTAGAGCGCGGCGGCGCCCTCGTCGGCGATCAGCTGCAGCGAGTCGGCGAGGTGTGCGATGTGGACGGTCGCACCGGCCGCCAGAAGCAGCCCGTCGGCGTCGTGCAGGGCGGCCTGGCTGTCGGGATGCCATCCGTACACGATGTCGTGGACCAGCCCGAGGTAGTACGCGGACGCCGCGCCGAGCGGGAAGCCGTCGCGGGCCGCCTGGACCGCCGGGAGGACGACGTCGCGCCACGGTGCCCGGCCGAAGCGCACGTGCGCCTGCTCGATCGCGGCCAGCGCGCCCGGCGTGGCGACCGACCCGTGGCCGACGGTCATCGTGAGCCCGCCGCCGTAGGAGGTGGTGACCTCGCGCAGGCCGCTCGATCGGGAGGACCCGCCCCCTCCGACCGGCAGGCCCCGGCCGGGCATCTCGACGTTGCCGTCGTAGGTCACCGGCGCCGAACCGTCGGCCGGGCCCACGGTGACGAAGGCGCCGCCGGCCGGCGAGCAGATGCCCGGCTCGCAGACCATCGCGACGAGGATGGCTGCCAGCCCGGCGTCCACGGCGTTGCCGCCCGCCTCGGCCATACCGAGGGCGGCGCCGGCCGCCAGCGGGTTGCTGGCCGCGACGGCGATCCGGGTGGACGGCGAGCGGGAGGACATGCCCAGCATCCTGGCACGGCAGGTGCGAAAGGCAGCGGGCGTCCCCGACGGCAGCGCCCGGGTCGAGTGGGGTTCTCGACTCACTTTCATGACCGACATCCAGCCGGCGTACCGCGTCCGTGGCAGTCGGCGACCGTCGGCGCGGGATTGGAAGCATCGCCGACCGGTACATAGGCTCGGGGGCATGAACCTGATCCTGTCGCCCGGCACGGCCTGGGCCGAGACCTACGAGCGGTGCGTGCGGACAGCGCCCGAGGCGTTCGACTCCGACCGGTTGCGCAACCTCATCGGGGGCGAGTGGCAGCGCTCGGGTGAGCCGGGCGACCACGTCTCGCCGGTGGACGGCTCGGCCGTCCCCGGTCCGCCCCGGGTCAGCCGGGCCGAGGCCGCCGCCGCAGTCGAGGACGCCCGCGACCAGCACGACAAGTGGCAGGAGGTCGGTCTCGACGACCGCAAGGCGATGGTCACGGCCGCGGTCGACATGATGACCGAGCACCGCGACCTGCTCGCACTGCTGCTGGTGTGGGAGATCGGCAAGCCGTGGCGGCTGGCCTGCGCCGATGTCGACCGGGCGCTCGACGGGGTCCGCTGGTACATCGGCGAGATCGACCGCCAGTTGTCGGCGGGATCCGGCGGGCAGCGCCGGCCGCTGCCCGGCCCGGTCTCCAACATCGCCAGCTGGAACTACCCGATGAGCGTGCAGGTGCACGCCGAGCTCGTCCAGGCCCTCGCCGGCAACGCCGTCGTCGCCAAGACCCCGAGCCAGGGCGGGTTCCACTGCTTGACCCTTGCGCACGCCTTCATGCACCGCGCCGGTCTTCCGGTGACACTGCTCTCCGGAGAGGGCGCGAAGCTCGGGGGCACGCTGATCCGCAACGAGGGTATCGGGGCACTCGCGTTCGTCGGCGGCCGGTCCAACGGGCGGGCGGCGGCCACGGCCCTGGCGGACACCTCCCGCCGGCACTTCCTGGAGCAGGAGGGGCTCAACGCCTGGGGGGTGTGGGAGTTCAGCGAGTGGGAGATGCTCGCCAAGCACCTGCGCAAGGGCTTCGAGTACGCCAAGCAGCGGTGCACGGCCTACCCGCGCTACGTGGTGCAGCGCCAACTGGTCCCGGAGTTCCTCGAGACCTATCTCCCGGTGATCAAGGGTGTTCGGTTCGGGCACCCCCTGGCGGTCGCCGCCGCGGGCGACCCGTTGCCGGACCTGGACTTCGGGCCGGTCATCCATGCCCGCAAGGCCGCGGAGCTGGACAAGCAGTACGCCGAGGCGGTGCAGGGCCGGGCGATCCCGCTCTACCGGGGGTCGGTCGCCGACGGCGTTTTCCTCGACGGGCAGGACACGTCGGCCTATTTCGCGCCGGCCTGCGTGCTCGAGCCGCCGTCGAACTGGTCGCTGCACCACGCCGAGCCGTTCGGCCCGCTGGACTCGATCGTCGTCGTCGATACCGAGTCGGAGCTGCTCGCCGCGATGAACGCCAGCAACGGCTGCCTGGTGGCCAGCGTGGCCAGCGACGACGAGGACTTCGCCGGCCGGGTCAGCGAGCAGTTGCAGGCCTTCAAGGTCGGCGTCAACAAGCCGCGCAGCCGGGGCGACCGCGAGGAGGTGTTCGGCGGCATCGGCGAGTCGTGGAAAGGCGCCTTCGTCGGCGGCGACCTGCTCGTCCAGGCCGTCACCCAGGGCCCCGAAGGAGAGAGCGAGCGGTTGTACGGCAATTTCCCGGACTACTCCAGCTACCCCCCGCGCTAGCGCTCGCCGGCCGAGGCCGCCTGCCGGGCCCGTCGGTGCGGCAGGTGCAGCAGGAGCAGGTGGCGCCCGGTGTTGATCAGCCAGGCCTCCGTGACATTGACCCCGACGACCACCGCGGTGACCAGCGCCGCGACAGCCAGCGCCGGCATCAGCGTCGCCAGCGCGGCGAGCGCGACGCACGCGAGCATTCCGACGAAGCGCGGCAGCCCCACCGCGCCGAACATCCGCCACCGGGCGAAGCAGAAGCCGAGGAGGTAGACGGCCGCGCCCGGCGCGAGCAGCAACTCGGCCACCGTGTGCGGCTCGTCCAGCGGGTGCGCCAGGAGCTTCTTGAGGCCGACCGCGACACAGATGATGCCCACGATGAGGAGGAAGTGCAGGTAGCTGAACACGTCACGCACGATTCGCGCCTGCGCCGCGTCGGTCTCCAGGCTGTGCTGCGCGGCGGGGGCGCCGTAGTGGAAGTAGGACCACCAGAGCGAGACGATCAGGAAGAAGCCCAGCACCAGCGTGACCAGCGTGACGGCGTCCAGTGAGCTGCCGGCCGCCTGACCACCCACGGCCACGACGGTCTCCCCGAGCGCGATGATGAGGAAGAGCCCGAACCGCTCGGGCAGGTGCTCCGTCTGGACCCGGAACCCGCGGAACCGGCGGCCGAGCAGCGTCGGGTTGAACACCCCGATCAGCGCCGCGACTGCCCAGAGGCCCAGCCGCCACGGCCCGTGCAGCAGGCCACCGACGACGAACAGCGGAGCGCTCAGCGTCATGCTCACGAAGAACGGCTCCACCCACCGGCCGCGCAACACCGGGTGGCGGTGCATCTCGGCCCACAGGATGCAGCGCAGGGCCAGGTAGCAGCCGGCGAACAGCAGGCCCTGACCCTGGTACGCGGCCGGGATCGCGACGGTCATGCCCAGCGCGCAGCCGGCCAGGAGGAACAGCGTGAGCCGGCCCCGCGCGGTGTCCAGGGCCGCCCCGCTGGCGTTGCCCAGGAGGGTCACGCCGACCCAGCCCCACCACAGCGGGACGAACAGCAGCAGGGTGCGGGCGACCTGACCGAGGCCGTGCGAGGCGGCCAGCGTCCCGGCGATCTCGGTGACCGCGAACACCCAGACGAGATCGACGAACAGCTCCGCCCAGGTGGCCCGCTGCCGGGGTGGGTCGCCGGTCCCCTGGAGGTCGGGGCCGGATTCGGCCACGGTGTCGTCCGGCATGTGTGGGCCGCCATCTCGTTTCGTCAGCTGGGCAGGTCCCCGGGCACGTCCACGTCGTCGTCGTCGGCCACGTCGTCGCAGGGGATCTGCCGTACCAAGTCGGCATGGGTGGCCAGGAATTCCCGGGCCCCGGCGTCGCCGCGCGTGGTCCGGATCACCTCGGCCCAGTGTTCGCGGCCGAGCAGGACCGGATGACCCTGCCGGCCGGCGTACGTCGCGACGGCGAGCGCATCGGGAGCGGTGGTCTGCGCCACCCGCCGTGCGGCAGCGGCGCCGATGCCGGGTGTGTCCACCAGCAGGATCAGGGCGGCCGTGGCGCCGGTGTCCTGCAGCGCGGTGAGGCCGGCGCGCAGCGACGAGGCCATGCCGGACTCCCAGTCGGCGTTGCGTACGACCGTCGCCGCCGGCAGGTCGGCCCGCGCGACCACCTCGTCGGCGGCGGCACCGAGTACGACGAACAGGGGAGCGCAGCCACCGTCGGCGAGCACCCGCATCGCCCGGTCGACCAGCAGGGTGCCATCGAGCTGGACGAGGGCCTTGGGCCGTCCGTACCGCCGGCCGCCGCCAGCCGCCAGCAGGAGCCCCGCGGGCATGTTCACGTCGGTGCCGACTACAGCCAGGTGAGCACGCGCACGGTCGTACCGTGGGCCGTGGACCGGATCTGCACCAGGTCGCACAATTGATTGGCGAGCCAGACCCCCCGGCCGCTCTCCTGGCTGGCCGCCGGTGCGGTGCGGCCGATCATCGGGTCCTCGATGCGCCCGCTGTCACTGACCTCGCACACGAACGCGCCGGTCTCCCGCCATAGCCGCAGGAGCCCGGCCCCGCCGCCGTGCCGCAGGCTGTTGACGGCCAGCTCGTGGATCGCCACGGCCAGCTCGCCGGCCCGCTCGGCCGCCATGCCGGCGGCGCAGGCATGCCCGAGCACGAAGGCCCGCAGGACGCCCAGGTCCGGTGGGTCGAACGGCAGCTCTGCCACGGTCTCGGAGGGTGCGGGCAGTGACTGGCTGAAGATGGCGTCGACGTGCGTCACGCCCCCGTAGACGGTGCTCGCTCGATAGGAGCCGGCATCGACGAGCATCGGATGGCTGCGTTGTGCCTCCTCGATCACCGCGGGGTCCAGGGCGTCGACGTCGTAGGGACAGCGCAGCCAGAGCGGGGTACGCGGGTCGACCGCCACGTTGAGCAGCGACTCGTGCAGCTGGCACTCGGCGAGCTCTGCCGCCCCCCGGCCGGCCCAGATCGGCTCGCCCACGCCCCGTGCGGGCCGCCCGGCCTTGGCGGCTGCGTCGAGGAACGCGCGCCACGCAGGGATGATCCGGGCCGGGTTGAGGCCGCGCTCGGCCATGTCGAGGAGGTCCACCCGGGCGGCGTCGGCACCGAGCGCCACGCGGATCAGGTCGAGTCGGGGCTGGGCGACAGCGACCATGACCGGCTGACCGGCCGCGAGGCCGTCGGTGATGAAGGGGATGAGGCCGGCCAGGAAGGCGGCGGACCCGTGGTAGAGGAACGCCTCGTGTCGGTAGGTCCGGTGCGGTTGCGCGGCTGTGATCGACGTCGGAGTCATGCCACCGTCTCGGTTACGGGGAAGCGGGCGACGACCGGCTGCTCGATCGACCAGCTGGGCACCTGCCACGGCATTCGACCCTCGAACACTACCATCCGGCTCCTTCCGGACCCGGCGCTGTGACAGCCGCGAGCGGGCCATGGCGCCGGTGCCTACGGGGTCAGCTACGAGGGTTACGGCCCAGGGCTCACGGCCGGGCCGTGTTCTGTCCGTACCGTGCTTCTCGTGCTGCCTGTCCGCGACGTAACGCTCGTCCTCTGCCTGGCCGACGGGACGCTGCTCGGCGCGCTGCCGCCGTTCGAGGTGCCGTCACCGTGGTGGCAGGAGGTGGCGGTGGTGGTGGCCGGGGCGCGGGAGGCGTACGGACTCGGCGTCACTGTGCTCCGCCTGCTCTCGACCGAACGGGCCACCACGGCCGAGGGTGGGCCGGTGGCGTACCTGGCCGAGGTGCGCTCCGCACCCGACCGGCCGCTCCGCCCCTGGCCGGGAGAGCCGCTGGCCGAGGCGCCCCACCGGCTGCCGTACGCCCGGCCGGGTGGTCCCGCCGCCGACCTCGCCTGGGCCGACACGGTCCTCGCAGCGCGCAGAACGCCCCGGGTGGGCGCTGCCGAGCAGTTGCGCACCTGGAACCTGTCCAGCATCTGGCGCCTGCCGACCGGTGACGGCTCGGCCTGGTTGAAGGTGGTCCCGCCGTTCTTCGCGCACGAGGGCGCGATCCTGGGTCGCCTCGATCCCGCGGTCGTCCCGCCGATCCTCAGCGCCGCCGACGGGCGGATGCTGCTGGCCGACGTGCCTGGCGAGGATCAGTACGACGCGCCGCCCGATCGCCTCCTGGCGATCGTCGGCCTGCTGGTCGGGCTGCAGGTGGCCTGGGCCGGCCGGGCAGCCGAGCTGATCGGGCTGGGGTTGCCCGACTGGCGGGCCGTACCGCTGATCGCGCTGGCCGCCGACACCGTCGCGCGGACGGTCCCCGGTCTCGACACCGCGACACGAGCGCGCCTGGACCGGCTGGTCGACGGCCTCCGCGCCGAGACGGTCGAGCTCGTCGACGTCCGCGAGCTCGGCGAATGGGAGACCGG
>QHCA01000014.1 GCA_003244095.1 Pseudonocardiales bacterium
CTGTCCTGGTAGAAGGTCGACAGTGCGCTGACCGCCGAGGAGAGCACCGCCATCGGGTGGGCGTCGCGGGGGAAGCCGTCGAAGAACTTCCGGAGCTCCTCGTGCAGCAGGGTGTGTTGCCGGATCTCGTCGCTGAAGGCGGTCAACTCGTCCACGGTCGGCAGCACGCCGTGGATGAGCAGGTAGGAGACGTCGAGGAACGAGGACTTCTCGGCCAACTGGTCGATGGGGTACCCGCGGTAGCGCAGGACGCCCGCGTCGCCGTCGATGTAGGTGATGGATGAGGCGCACGAGGCGGTGTTGACGAAGCCCGGATCAAGCGTGACGTGCTCGGTCTCCTTGAGCAGTTTGCCGACGTCGATGCCGGACGGCCCCTCGGTCGCCTCGGTGACGGGCATCGGCAGCACGCCGCCGGGGTGGTTCAGCGCGAACTCCGCCATCTGGCACGACCTTTCCCTACCGATATGCGGCGCATCACCCAGGCTATAGCGCGGGTGAATGCCGGGGTGAGCGGTGATCCCCAGGGGGGTGATTAGTCCACCCGTGTCCCCTACAGTGATGCCATGCTTCTCCACATCGAGCCTCGGGCCGTCCTCGACGCCTGGGCCGTCGGCCGGCGAGCGTCGAGCTCCGTCGACACCGCGACGCGCGCGTTGTCCCCCGCCGGCGGCACCGATCTAGCCGGGCTGCAGGCCACGCTGACCAGTGCCGCCACCACGGTCGGCCAGGTGCTCACCGTTGTGGTAGCCGTCATCGACGAGACGACGGCCAATGTCGACAGCTGCCTCGCGGAGTACGCCGCGAGCGACGGCCGGTCCGCGGGAAGATTCCATGGGCTTTCCTGAGGGGGCCGGCGCGGCCGTCGGCAACGCGTTGGACGACACGATCACCGGGCTGCGCGTGGTGCTGGCCCGGATGGAGAACATCGACTTCTGGCCGCCGTGGGACGCCGCGCAGACCATCATCGATGCGGTCACCACGGCGGTACACATCGCGACAAGCCCACCGGAGCCCGATCCTGCCGACATCGAGTCGGCCGCTACCGGCTGGGGAGCCATCGCGGCGTCGGTGGACCAGGCCTCGGTCGACCTCGACCGATCGCATCTGGCCATGTCGGTCGACATCTGGGAGGGCACCGCCGGTGACGCGGCCCGGACCTCGATCGCCAAGCTGGGCACCCGCGTCGACACGGTCACCGCGGCCGCCGCGACCGTCAAGCGCGTCCTGACGACGGCGGCCGACGCCATGACCAGCGCCCGCGAGCGGCACGCCTCGGCATACCCGGTGCTCACCAAGCACCTGACGATCACCTGGTCGGACGCCCTGCCATGGGACCTGGTCTCCAAACTCCGGCACATCGTGGGCGACGTGATCCAGGCCGTCCAGACGCTGGTCGGCTCGTACGAGGACGCGTCCGCGGCGCTGACTACCGCCCGCCGGCAGGTCGTCGCCGCGATCGACACGATCGACCTGCCGACCCACCTGCCCGGGGGCGTCAGCGCGATCACCGTGGTCAACGGGTGGACCGGCGACGACAGCGGACCCCTGCGCGGCTCGGTGCTCGAACGGGCCGGCGCCAGGCTCGACGCGATGTCGCCGCAGGACCGCGCCGAGGTGCAGGGGCTCCTTGCCGCAGCAGGCTCGGATCAAGCCAGGGCGTGGATCCTGGCGGCCGTCGCGTCGGGGACCGGGATCGTCGCCCTCGGTCGCTTCGCCGGTCAACTTTCAAAGATGTCGCCCGAGCAGCTCAAGAACCTCGACCCGACATCCTGGCCGACCGGCAGTTTCGTCCAGCCCGACGAGACGACCTGCGGGTCCTCGAGCCTGGTGGTGTCCCGGATGATCAACGACCCGGCGTACGCGATGTACATCACCCAGGGCTTCGACCCGCTCACTGGTCAGACGTCGACGCTGAGCACCGCAGATCGTTTCCAGGATGCGTCGCTGGCGATGCACGACCAGACCAACGGTGTCGTCGACCACGGCGGCAACATCCAGCCCCCATGGCCGGAGGCCCTCGGCACCACGCCGGCCGGTGTCGCGCACCAGATGGCCGGCCAGGGCGGGTCCGGCATCCCCGGCTCCGGTTACGGCACCGACCTGACCGACCCGAGCAACCCGGGCGCCGACTACGACCACATCGTGGCTGCCACGCAGGACGGCCAGACGGTGCCGTTGTACGTCGGTAACGCGGATGCCCCGCGCCACATCGTGCTGGTCACGGCAAGCTCGAACGACTCCCTGACGATCTACGACCCGAGTGCCGGCCAGATGATCGACGTGAGCCGAGCCGACTTCGAGTCCGGTCACCTCAACGTCGCCGGGTGGTCCCAGCCCTGGCTGGCCGTCACACCGCGGTGAACCCTCTCGGGCGCCCGCTACTTCTGGGGCTGCTCGCCGTCCTGCTGGCGGGCTGTCCCGTGGCACCGGACACGACACTTCAGCCGAATGCCGTGGACGCTGCCAGGGCGAAGCGGGTCGCTGCCGATCCCTGGGCCGCCCCGACGACGACGGCGAAGGCCAGGGAGCTCGTCGGGAGCAATCACTGGGTCAACCGCGAGGTGGGGAGCAGGACCACGACCGTCGCGGGCGCCTCCGACCGTCCGATCGTGCTGCGCGAGGTGCGGGCCGCCGTCGCGGACGGCTGGACCCTTGTCGCGGCTGCGTGCCCGAAGGGCAGCTACGTACACGTCGAGCTCGCCCGCGGGTCACACCTCGACGACTTCGCGCGGGCGATCGTCACGACAGTCGCGACCGGCAGCGTGACCGTTCCGGCCTACGACCTCACGGTGCGGGTCTTCGTGCCGCACCACGCGGACCGGAGCTGGCCCCGCCCGGCGCCGGTGACACTCGAACGCAACTGCCTGGTCGACCCCGCGGTCGCGGCCGTGACCGTCAAGGACGTGTCGCACGGTGCGAGATTCGGCTCCACGGACTGACGCTGAGGGGTCCGCGGGCGTCCGTAGGCCCGCAACCTGGCACCGTCATGGGCTGAACCTGTGAGCTGCCTGAGAGTCCCCCGGACGGCGGGGTGACGGCGCTTCAGCGGGTGCGCGGCGAGCCGGCTACGAGCTCGACCTCGTAGCCGTCGACGTTCTGCAGGTACGCCGCGTAGTGGTCGGGGCCACCGGCGTGCGGGTGCCGGTCGGCGAACATCAGCGACCAACCGTGCGACGGTGCCAGCCTGGTGAGCTCGTCGACCCGGTCTCGGCTGCCTGCGTGGAACGCGAGGTGGTTGAGCCCCGGCCGGCAGCGGTTGTGCTCGGCCGAGGAGAGGTCGGTCGACTGCTCGATGACGATGTAGGTGGCGCCGAGTCGCCAGCTGCGGCCGTACGCCCAGTCCTGGAAGGGTTGGTAGCCCAGCTCACCGAGCAGCCAGCCCCAGTCGGCGGTCGCCTGGTGCAGGTGGGGGACCCACAGCTCGATGTGGTGCAGGGACCCGACCGTCACCCGTCCAATCTAGGCTTGGCCGGTGACATGCACGATCGGCTCGGTGGTGGGCGGTGCCGCGGCCGGCACTGCAGAAGGAACAGAGGGACGCGGCTGATCTCGACTTCCGGCGCCTGGACCGCGTCGGCCTGCGCGACGGAGGCAACGTCGCGGGCCGGTTGTGCGGTGGCAGGTTGGTGCCGGTCGCGCCCAGTGGGCCGAGTCACTGCATATCTTTGCCGCTGTCTATGGCGATGTCTGACCGGCAGCACCGCGCGGCCGGGAGGGAGGATCTGGCGTGGCCGACAACTCGGAGCTCAGTCTCGACACCAAGCAGCTCGCGTCCTTCGGCGCGCAGTTCGTCGCCGCGCGGCCTCACATCGCCAGGGATGCGTTCACCCGGTTGCAGGTCGACCCGGTCGGCCTGCAGGCCAGCGCCGACCTCGCCACGGCGATGCGGGCGCATCAGGAGGACCTCCAGCTGCGGGTGACCGCTGTGGACCGCGGCATCGCCTTCGTCGCGGCCACCACCTTCACCAATGCCAAGGCCATCGCCGAGGCCGACAGCGCCCATGGCCGCGACACCGGCCGAGTGGTCGAGGACCTATTCGACAAGGCGCCACCCCTGCCCGCGGACCTGCCGCGCATCGATCCAAGCCTGCAGAAGCTGCCCTGATGGCCGGGGAGAGCACGATGAGCTTCGACGCGCTGTTCACTGCCGTCGAGCAGCAGTGGCAGAAGGTCAACCAGTTCACCGATGCGGCCGACGGCCTGCGCGTCATCGCCGGGCAGCTCACCGGCAGCGTCCAGCAGATCGACCGGGCGTTCGGCGCGCTCCAGTCGCAGTCGCACCTGAACACCGGCAACGGGATCACGGCGCTCACCGACCGTACGCACAAGCTCCGAGCGCTGGCTGACGGCATGCCCAAGACGATCACGCGTAACGAGGGCCTCCTGCGGCACGCCGCGGACCTCACCGTTCGCGCGCACACCGACATGGTCGCGCAGCGCGCGGATCGCGACGAGGCCCTCCAATCGGGTGTGCGGTACGCCGGGATGTATGCGGTCAAGCTCACGCCCGAGGAGGTGGAGAGCGCGGCGCAGCCGAAGGCCTGGGCAGTGGTCCAGACGTGGTCCGAGGGGATTTCGACGGTCGCGCGCGGCATCAGCGGCAGCGCAGCGGAGCTCGGGCCGATCGGTGACTTCCCGCAGCAGGATCCCACCAAGCTGGGCGGGCTCGATCCGCAGGCCACTCCGGCCACTCCGGCCACACCCGGCGCGGGGGGGCTCGGCGGCCCGGCGCCTGGCGCGGCGCCGCATGGTGGCGGTGCGGCCGGCGGAGGACCGATGCCCGGCGGAGGCGCCAAGGATGCGGCTGCCGCGGCGACCGGCGGGCCTTCCGGTTCTGGCGCATCTGGCGCCAGCAGCGCGATGGGCGGGCCGACCGGCGGGAGTTCGGCCATGGCCGGCGGGGGTTCGACAGGCGGCGGGAGCACCGGGGCAGGTGGCCTCCGGAGCATGCCGGCCGGCCTCGGCCTGGCCGCCTCGGCTCCCCCCCAGGCGCTGCCGACCAGCGGTCCGTCGCTGCCGCCGCTCACCTCGTCCGGCAGCGGGACCCTGCCAGGTACGCACAATCTGCTGCCGGTCGACGCCCTGCAGCCGCTGCCGGTCCAGTCGACACCGGTGCCGGCCGCGTTCAAGTTGGGCACGGCTGCCCACGGGCTGGGTGTGAACGGCGCGCCGCGGGGGCCGGCCGTGCCGGGTTCCTCGTCGGCGACGACGCGGACAGGCACCACTGGGTCCGGAATTCCCTCGGTCGGTGAGCCGGCAGTGCCGCGGCTGGCCGGTGCGGCCGCCGCTGCCCCCACGGGGCAGGGCGGATCGCCCATGATGCCGCCGCCGATGATGCCGCCGGGCATGGGCGCCGGCGCGGCCGGTGCCGGTACCGGCCAGGTCCGCCCCGGTGTGGCGCAGCAGCCCGGCGGCCCCGGCTCGGCTGGTGCTAGTGCCCGCCGGCCCGCATCCGGCAAACCCAAGCGGGTCGGGGTCCGCCCGGAGTTGCTCGGCCGTGCCGACGACGGCGGGTCCGGCCAGCCGGTCGCGCCAACGGCCCGGACGGCACGGCGCGAGCGCGGGAAGCGGCGACCGCCCACCGAGGTCCTCGACGAGGAGCTGTGGAACGCACCGTAGTCGGCTCCGCCCGGAGCCGGCGCGTCCGGCCCGCAATGGCGATGTTCCGCGTCAGCGGCGAGCGTCGTATGTCACCTTCCGGCCATGGCCCGTACCGGCTGTCGGTGGCCCGTGAACGGGTCGCCGGTGGCCGGTTGATGTCTCGGCACTCCCGCCGCCCGCGCACCGGTGCCACTCTCGTCGCGACCGGACAAACCGAACCCCATGGGGGGCGACATGACTGTGACTGAAACCACCCTCAAGACGCCGGAGACCCAGAACTTCTCCAACCAGATCCTCGGCTCGCAGCCCGATCCCAGCACGGCGACGGACGCCAAGGCCGCCACGCAGCCACTGGCCACCGCCGGGCAGGACAGCCAGGCTCAGGGCAACGCGGAGAAGGCCAAGGCGGACGCACAGAAAGCGGCGGCCTGCGGGGGCGGGGCCGGGGCTGCCGGCGGAGGAGCGGCCGCTGGCTGTGCGGGCGGCGGCGGTGCGGCCGGCGGCGGTGCGACCAGTGGCGGTGCGACCAGCGGTGGCGCGGCCGCCGGTGGGAGTTAGCAGATGACAACGGACAAGCCCGACGAGAAGGGGACCTGAGGCATGAGCAATCTCAACGACTTCGGCGTGATCAAAGAGTCGCAGTTCCTGATGGGCACGGGCAACTGGACCCTCGACTGGATGGCCAAGTTCATGCAGGGCGCTGTCAGCAGCATTGCCGACCTCAGCCGTCAGGCCAAGATCATGAGCGACCAGCTGCCGGCCCACGACCAAGCCGCGGCCGCCGCTACCAAGAGCAGCCTGGCCGGTCTGACCGGGCAACCTACCCAGTCCGCCTGACCTCAACCGAGCCGACCCAATAGCACGTAGCCAGCGAGGAGCTGTCGACCATGGCCGTACCCGCACCTGCCGTCGCCGCACCTGTGGCAGCCGCCACACCTGCCGCCGCCGCGACACCTGTCACAACCGCCGCTCCTGCTGCGGCCGCGCAGCCGCAGCAGTCCGTGGAGAACTACGGGCTCTGGGAGGCCAATCCCGCCAAATGGTGGAGCGAGGCCCGATGGACCGTCACGCAGGCCAACTTCACGTGGGGCCTGTGGCGCAACGACGCGAGGGACTTCACCGGCAAGGTCGTCCCCGCTCTCAACGGTCTCGCCGACTCGTTCGACAAGATGGTGGGCCAGTTCGACGAGTCGATACGCAGCGCGCAGTCCACTGTTGCCCTCCTGCAGGGCAACAAGGGTGCCGCCCAGGATGCGCTGAGCACGGCGGCGGCCGGCACCCTCAAGTCGATGATCGACCGGCGCGACAAGATCAGCCCCCTCGGGGGCAAGCTGCGCAACACCGCTCAGACCCTCAGCCAGGCGGCGGGCCAGATGGCGGCGCTCGACCCGCTGTACGAGAAGGTTCTGACCAACCTGACGGCGTGTACGCAGGTCGCCAAGCAGGCGGAGCCGTTCATGCGGCAGGCTGCCGCCAGCATGCTCGATGTGGGCAACCAGATGCAGACGAGCGTCTCGACCGAGCTGGAGATGACGCACGGGCACTTCGATGCGCTGGGGCTGGCCAACCTGCCCGACAGCGGTGCCGCCGCGGCGACCGTCACCCCGACCGCCGCCGCGACCCCGCGGCACGGCACCGCAGCAGGCGTCGTGCTCAGCCCGGCCGCGACGGGCACCGCGGGCACCGTGGGATCGCAGGGCCTGTCCGCTGTGCCGGGCACGGCGACCCTCCCGGCGGTACCCGCCACCCACGGTCCGACGCTGGCCGGGCTCGGGGCGGGGAGCACGCTCGCACCCACGATGCCGATGCCGGCAGGAGCGGGGCTGGCCGCCGCGCCGG
Source organism: Pseudonocardiales bacterium (assembly GCA_003244095.1). GTDB lineage: Bacteria > Actinomycetota > Actinomycetes > Mycobacteriales > QHCA01 > QHCA01. The sequence goes on from QHCA01000014.1 coordinate 7,441, forward strand.
TCTCGCCGGTTGCCCCGATTGCCCCGTTCCAGCCGTTCGCCGCCGGCCTCCCCCCGGCATCTGCGTCGGGTACCGGGCTCAACGCGGCTGGGCTGATGCCGTTCGCGCCCGCGGCCGGCGCGAGTGCCGGCGCCAGGCGTGCCAAGTCCGACGACCGCGATCCCGCGCCGCCGTTGATCCCGCCCGTGGGTGGCGCGGCGGGGCCGGGCAGTGCACGGACGCCGGGGACGATCCGGCCGGGTGTCGCCACCCGCGCAGGGGCGTCCGGCGAGCGGGCCGGCGTGGCCGGCGGCCTGCTGGGCCGGCGCGGCCAGGCCGACGCGGCGATGGGCGGCAAGCCGGGAGCGAGCCGCCGCAGGTCCGGTACCACGCGGCCCGGAGACAGGCCCGACACGGTCGAGTTCCTGGACGAGGATGCCTGGCAGGCCGACGAGCCCGGCGACGGCGTGGTGGTGCCTGACGTGCCGCTGCCGTTCGTGGCGACGGCCGGCGCCCGGCTGCTGGGCTGACCGTTCACGGGACGACCGGCAAGCCGGGTAGCGCGTGAGCAACGAGGGCGCCGCCCCACAATCGGGGCATGGTGGGGCGGCGCCCCCGCCACCGGCGGAAGCCGGGCAGCCACCAGCCGCCGGCTCGCCGACTTCGGCGGCCGCCGCACGACCGAGGCCGGCCGTGCCAGCCGCCCCGGCCGTGCCAGCCGCCCCGGCCGTCTCCGTCGTACCAGCGCCCCCCGTAGCACAGGCAGCGGCCGAGTCACGGAGCCGGTCGATGTCGGCCGGGAGTGCCGCACCGGCCGTCGCTGCAGCGGTCACCGCCCGCGGGGCTGCCGCCGTCCGTGGCGCGGCCCGGGCCGCGCCACCGACCCGAGGAGCACAGAGCCTGAACCGCTCCCGTGCCGGGGCTCAGTCCGGGGCGGGGCGCGGCCGGCCAGGCCTCAGGGGCCGGCTGCGCCGAGTGCTGCGGGCGGTGGGCCTCGGCCAGGTCCTGTGCTGGCAGGTCGCCGCCGCGGCTACGCTCGCGGTGATCGGGCACCCGGCGCCGGTGGAGATCGCGGTCGCCGCGGTCGCTGCCGCGGTGGTCGTGGCGACCGCAGTGCGAGTGCGCGGGCGCTGGGTGTACGAGTGGGCGCTGCGGGCTGTCCGGTTCGGGCTGCGTCGGCGTCATCGCCCGGCGGCGGTCTCGCCCGACGATCCGGCCGACAAGTTGCTCGGCCTGGTCGCGCAGCACACTGTGGTGGAGGCGGTCGACCTCGACGGCGTCCCGGTCGCCCTGATCCACCACCCGTCCGGCGTCACCGCCGTGCTCGAGCCGCACACCCCCGGCGGCCCGCACGAGGTGGGCCTCACCATGAGCTCACTGCACCTGTCCTCGCCGGCCCAGCTGCTGCCGCTGCCGGACCCGGACGCGCCGGCGTTCGTCGCGCAGGTGATCACCCACGCGGCCCGTCCTCCGGTGGCCCAGATCGTGCTGGGCAGCTCGCCCGCGGGCCGCCGGGCAACGCCGCGGCAGCGCACCTGGATAGCGCTGCAGTCGGTGCGCTCGCCCGAGGCCTACCTCGACGAGGACCTGACCAAGGCGCTGCTCAACGCGGTCCGCCGGCTGATCCGGCGGCTGGCCCGCGACGAGCTGCCGACGCGCGCCCTCGACCGCGACGAGGCACTGGCGCTCCTGGTAGGGCTGGCGCATCTGGATGAGCCGCTGGACGGCGCGCAGCCGACCAGGGTGAGCGAGACATGGCGGGCGTGGGAGACCGGGCCTACTACGCAAGCCTGCTTCCGGATCGGGGGGTGGGAGGAGGCCGGGGAGGACGCCAGGCAGCTCGTACTCCACCGCCTGCGGCAGGTGCCGAGCCTGGCCACCACGGTGGCCGTCGCCGCGCGCCGGGGCGGGCGCCGCTCGGCGGCCGACGTCGATGTCGTGATCCGCATCGCGGAGACGAGCCGGGTGCGCCTGGACAACTCCGCGGACCTGCTCGCATTCGCCGTGGACAGCGCGAGCGGGCCGGCCGGCAACGATCCACGCATCCGGCTCGAACGCCTCGACGGCGACCATCTGGCGGCGGTGGCGGCGTCCCTCCCCCTCGGCGGTTGAGCGAGGCCGCTGGGCTGACCGGTCAGCGGGTCGCCGCCCCGGCCGGGTTCGCGTCGCGGCCGAGGTAGGTGCCATGTCCCTGCACGACGAGGGAGCCGTCGAAAATCAGAACCTCGTTCACCAAGGCCATCTTCTGGTTGCGGTAGTTGATGACCAGCGTATGGACGCCGACGTAGACGTCGACCACCTCGAAGCGCAGGTCCGGGATGCGGCGAAGCCCTTCCGCCCAGTAGGCCCGCAGCGCGGTCTTGCCGCGAATGACGCCATCGCCGGCATCGAGCAGCTGCGCGGCCACGGGTGAGGTGAAGACGACGTCATCGGCAAAGTGGCTCAACACGTGGTCAAGATCGTGGGCGTTCCAGCCCTGCACCCAGCTGCCAGCGAAATTGTGTGCCTCGGCGAGATCCATTCCCCGATCATGGCGTACGGCCCGGCACGAAGCCGGCGGGTGCTGGACCCGCGCTGGACCGCCGCTGGATGGTGGCCGCCGACGATGCCTGTACTTGACCGGCCGGATCGGGAGGCGAGGTGGTCGTGCGCGCGGAAGCGACAGCCCGTGGCCTCCCCGTGCAGCGCCACCTCCAGCCGTCGAGACTGCTCGGTCTCGGCCTGGACCCGCTGGCCGAGTCGGCCTACCAGGCGTTGCTCGAGCGGCCGGCCTGGACGCTGCAGGAGCTGGCCCTGCGCTTGGCGGTGGAGCCCGCGATCACGGCCGAGGCGGTGGCCAGGCTGACCGCCCTGGAGTTGGTGACCGCCTGCGACGACGGGCTCCGGCTGCGCCCGATCAGGCCCCAGGTCGGGCTGACCGCGCTCATCGCGCGGCGCGAGGCCGAGCTCGCCGGCTCCTGGCGCGAGCTCGAACAGGGCCGCCAGGCGGCCGCGGAGCTGGCCACCGAGGCCGAGGAGCTGTGCCGTGACCATCGCGGCGGCCCGGCCGACATGTGGTGGGGCGAGCAGGCCCGCTCCGGCATCAGGGACCTGCTGAGCTCGGCCTCCGACGAAGTGATCTCGATGAGCTGTACGGCAGCCGGGCAGCTCGACCGGTGCGCCACCCCGGGATGGCCCGGCATCGCCGAGGGGGTCGGCTACCGCGTCGTGCTCACTGCCTGCGCCCCCGACGACCCGAGGTACGCCGGCCACCTCTGCCGCCTGGCCCGCGACGGGGCGCAGGTGCGCACCGTCGGCCGGGTGCCGCTGTCGATGCTGTCGGTCGACCGTACGGTGGCGGTGCTCCCGCTGGGCATTTCGGCCACCGGCCGGGCGGCCGGGGTCTCGGTGCTGCGGCTGCCCGGCGCCGTCGCTGCCATGGTGGAGCTGTTCGGGCGGGTCTGGGCCGAGGCGACACCGCTGGGTGACCCGGCCGACCCGGAGCACGCCGGACCGGGGCCCCGTGAGCGGACACTGCTCGCGCTGCTCGTCGCCGGCAGCACCGACGAGTCGGCGGCGTTCCGCATGGGGGTCTCCGTCCGCACTGTGCGCCGCATGGTGTCCGGCCTCATGGAGCGGCTGGGCGCCCGCAGCCGATTCGAGGCCGGTGCGCTCGCGGCGGAACACGGCTGGCTGCAGGCGCCCTCGGCCCGGCGTTGACATGTCCGCGGTGGGATCGACGGCCCGCACCCTGTTGGTCTGCGCCGACCGGCACGGCGCGTTCCCGACGATCGGTGACGCGCTGCTGGCCGCGCCGGACGATGCGGTCATCTCGATCGCCCCGGGTGAGTACGCCGAAACGCTCGACATCGCCGACCGACGGCTGACCCTGCGCGCTGCCGAAGCCGGCGGCCGGGTCGTGCTCGACGCCGCGGGGTCGGGGATCCCGGCCATCCGAACGCGGGGCGGCTACCTCGCCGTGCAGGACCTGACGGTGCGCGCCGGCGAGGGTGGCGCAGTGGTCGCCGCCGGTGGCGAGCTGCTGCTGCAGCGGTGTGTCCTGTCCTCGCCGGACGGGCCGGGCCTGACGCTCGCCGCCCGGGTGAACTTCACGGTCAGCCGGTGCACGGTCAGGGGAGCGCAGGACGGCGTGACGATCGAGAATGCCCGGGGCGTGCTGGAGGACACCCGGATCGAGAACGTGGCCGGCGACGGCATCATCGTCCGGCTCGGCGCCGATCCCACGATCCGCGACTGTGCAGTCGTCGGCTGCGGCCGCCGCGGGATCTACGTCTACCAGTCGGGACGACCGGTGATCCAGGGATGCGAGATCTCCCAGACCGGGGCGGAAGGCATCGCGGTCGCGTACGAGAGCGCCCCCGTGATCAGCCGCTGCCAGGTGCACGACGTACAGGGCGTGGGAATCGCGTTCGCTCGCGGCTGTGCCGGCCAGGTCGAGCACTGCACCCTGGACAACACCGCCCCGCCGGGCATCGCGGTGGCCGAGGGAGCCGTACCCGTCGTCGTCGGCGAGTCTCCTGCCACCGCCGAGGCCGGGGCTGCCGACGGCAGTCTCGAAACGCAGCTCGCCCACCTGGACGCGATGGTCGGGCTGCCTGGTGTCAAGGCTGAGGTGCGGGCCCTCATCGACGAGATCCAGGTCAACGAGTGGCGCCGAAGGGCCGGCCTCGGCGTCTCTCCGATGAGCCATCACCTGATTTTCGCGGGGGCGCCGGGCACCGGGAAGACGACGGTCGCGCGCACCTACGGGCGGCTGCTCGCCGGGCTCGGTGTGCTGGCCCGCGGGCAGTTCAAGGAGGTGTCGCGGCGCGACCTGGTCGGCCAGTACATCGGGCACACCGCCGAGAAGACCGCCATGGTCTTCGAGGAGGCCATCGGCGGGGTGCTGTTCATCGACGAGGCCTATACGCTGACCCGCGCCTCGGCCGCCGGCGGGGACTTCGGCCAGGAGGCGATCGACACCCTGGTCAAGCTGATGGAGGACCATCGCGACGAGGTCGCGGTCATCGTGGCCGGCTACACCGCGGAGATGCAGGAGTTCTCCGACGCCAATCCGGGGCTGGCCTCGCGCTTCTCCAAGACGATCGAGTTCGAGAACTACGCGCCCGACGAGTTAGTGGTGATCATGACCCGGATGGTGCGCGCCGCCGACTACCAGCTGGAGCGCGCGGCGGAGCCGGTGCTGGCGGAGTACTTCTCCCAGGTCTCCACGTCGTCGGACTTCGGCAACGCCCGGGAGGCCCGCCGGCTCTTCGAGGCGATGCGCAAGACCCAGTCGCGGCGGCTGCGGGCGCTGGGCCGCATGCCGGTGCTGGAGGAGCTGCGCACGCTGGCCGTCGACGACGTACGCGCCGCTACCTGATCGAAACGTCGGGGCAACCGCCCCTTCATACCTGCTCCCTAACGTGGGCAGCGTGGAGCAGACACCGAACGGGCCGACGCTGCCCGGCGACCCGATCACCGACCAGATCATGCTGTGGTTCTGCCCGGGCGGCGACATCGCCGACCTGCGGCGGGCCCGCGACGCGTGTGCCGGCCTGGCCACGGCGATCTCCACCCAGCGCCCCGCCCTCCGGTCGGCCGGCGAGCAGGCGCAGGCGGGGTGGAGCGGCGCCGCGGCAGAGAACTTCGGCACCGACATGGTGGCCCTCGACGCCTGGCTCGACAGGTACGGGTCGGCCTGCACCGCGGTCGCCGCGACCCTCGACCAGCACGCGAGCATAAAGGAGCAGCAGCTCCACGAGGCGCACATGAACATGATCCACGGCGCCATCGACGCGCTGCTCACCGTCGCGACCGGCGGGGAGTGGCTGGCGGCCCGCGTGCTGGCCGAGGAGGGAGCCGCGGCGGCGCAGAGCCTGTTGACGATCATGGCACCGGTGTCGGCCGCGGCCGCCGAGCGGCTCAGCGCCGCGGCGGTGTCGGCGGCCGCCGGGGCCGAGGCCGCGGCACAGGAAGGGGCCACCGCGCTGGGCAGGGCGACGGCGTGGATCGGCCACCAGGTGCCGGAGTGGGCCCAGTCCATCGTCTCCGGCCATGCGATCAGTACGGTGGGCCGGCTGGCCGACAAGGTCCTCGGAGGCGCCAGGACGCCGCTGGCGGCGTTCGACCCGAGGAGCTGGGGCGGGATCGACCTGGCCAACATCGAGTCCGGCGGCTTCCTCACGCCGCTGTTCACCGGGATCCCCAAGGCCTTGGGCATCGACACGCTGGCCGGGTGGCGCGCGGTCGTGGCCCAGCAGGCATCGGGTGGCGTGTTCAACGGCGGGCTCACCGCCTACGGCGAGTTCGTCATCAACGGCGACCCGGTGACCAGCAGCGCCGCGTGGCGGGGTGTGCTGTGGTCCACCCTGAGCGGGGTCGCCGGCGGCACGGTCGGTGGTGGATTCCAGGCCCGGAGCGCGGCGCAGGCCCTCGCCCGCGGCGGGTCGGCAGTGGCGGCCCGCACCGGCGGCCTGAGCAGCGCGGAGTGGGTGCGGACCGTCGCGACGCTGCCGGGCGACTACTTCATCGCCAGGGGCACGCGACCGCCCAGCCACCCCCCGCCCGCGCCGATCTCGCCGGCCGGGCTGCCGCCTCCCCCGCAGGGGAGGCTCGCGGCGCCGGCTGACCCGGGGACGGCCGGCGGTGTCACCGCGGACCTGCCCGAGATGGAGCAGGCCGGCCACCGCATCGCCGCGGTCAGCGCGGACCTGGCCGGTGCGGCCCAGCGGTTCGAGGCCGACTCCTTCCTCGGCATCTCGCAGTTCGGCACCACCAAGGCCGACATGCAGATGGGCTGGCAGTACACCCAGTTCCGCGACGCGGCGGATGCCGGCCTGCGGCAGGGCCCGGCGACCGTCGGCGCGACCGGCACGGACCTGCAGACGTGCTCCCGGTCGCTGGCCGCCTGCGATCAGCTCAACGCGGCGAGCCTACGTCCGCCGGGAGGCTGACCCTCACTCGGCGGGCACCAACTCCACCAGCCGGTCCAGCGCGGCCAGTAGTGCCTCGCGTGCCTGGGCGACCGCATCGGCCGAGACGGATGCGGTCGAGATGTCGGCTTCGTCGTCCGGCGCGCTCGCCAGGTCCCGGAGCAGGTGATGGGCGGCAACCACGCTGTGCGCGGTCGCCAGGCCGGCCCGGTGCGGCAGGGCGGCGCGGCTCTCTGCCATCCACAACTGGTGCACCAGCCGGCCGGTGTGCCACAGCAGCCAGCGCCGGGCCGCCCCCGTGCTGCCGCGGGCGGCCACCAAAGCAGTGAGGTCGGCCGCGGTCCTGACGTCCTGCACGGTGCCCCCGTGGTCCAGGACGTGCAACTCGGCGTTGACCACCTGGACCTCGGCGGCGCCCAGCACGAGGGCGGCGACGACGAGCAGGTCGCCGGGCAGTCCCGTGTCCGGCAGCGCGTCCGGTGCCAGCTCGCAGCCGAGCAGCCGGGCAGCCGTGGTGAGGTCGGCCAGGCTGGGCAGGGCGGTGTCAGAGATCACGACCCAGCCTGCACCGGCCGGTTCGGGGGCACCCGCCGGGTGGCCGGAACATGCCGCCCGTCGTGCGCACCCGCGCGCTCGGCAGATCCTGGGCGGGGACCGGCCCGCGGTGGGACGGCCAGCACGAGGAGGTGGCGATGCGCACGGGCCGGCTGGGCGCGTTGCTCGTCACCGCGACGCTGCCGGCGGTGCTGGTGTTCGCCGTGCGCCACCACCAGCCCCCGGCGCCGTCCCCGGCGGCCGGGCCGGCACCGGGGCCGGTGCTGGTCGGCTCGGTCGCCCTGAGCACCACGAGCCCCGCACCCGGCGTGGCAGTGGTCGCGACGGTGACGATCAGGGCCGATCGGCGGCTGTCGCTGGACGGGATGACGGTCGCGGTCCGCGACGAGGGGGGCCGCCCCGCCGACGCCGCCGGGCGAAGCTATGACTTCCCCAGTGTCGGCGCCATGGTGCTGGGCACGTCGGCGCGGACGCTGACGTTCGCGCACCGCTACCGCACGCCGGGCGCCTACGTCTACTTCCTGGAATACCGCAGCGGCGGTGGGTGGCAGCCGCTGGCGCCGTACGCGTCGTTCATTGTGGGATAGGCCGCAGGGCCAGCTCGAAGATGGCGCCACCAGCAGGGGGATTGCGCACCGTCAGCGTGCCGTCGTGCGCGTCGGCGATCCAGCGCACGATAGACAGGCCGAGACCGGAGGATCCCGCGCCGGTCGTGAACCGGTCGAACGCAGCGCCCCCGACCTCCTTGCTCACCCCCGGGCCGCTGTCGGCCACGACGACCCGCCCGTCGGCGACCGTGACATGTACCAGGGCCGCCTCGCCCGGCCGGCGCCCGTGCCGCAGGGCGTTGTCCAGCAGGTTGCCGATCGCGCGCTGCAGCAGCGCCGGGTCCGCGTACACCGTGGACTCGGTCGCGGTCAGCTCGACCTGCGCGCCGTCGTCGGTCGGCGTGTTCTCGATCACGCCGGCCACGAGCTGGTCCAGCCGGGCCGGCTGCAGGGTCAGGCGCTCGACACCGGCCGCCAGCCGAGCCCGGACCAGCAGGTCGTCGATGATCCCACCCATCCGCTGCGCCAGCCCGACCGTGCGGGGGAGCAGGTCGGCCCGCTGGTCCGGATTGTCCAGTGCCGCCTCGGCGAGGGCCCGCAACGCGGCGACCGGGGTGCGCAGGTCGTGCGCGGTCTCGGCCAGCAGCAGCTCCTGCTGCTCCAGCGTGTTGGCTGCCGGCTGGATGGCCCGGCCGGACACCACGTGACCAGCGAGGGCCAACCCCGCGACGAGGATGCCGCACCCACCCGCCGTGAGCAGCAGCATCCGGCCGTGCCGGCTGGCCTCGGGTTGCGCGTCCAGTGTGGCCACGACCGCGCCGGCGGCCACACCGCCGTGGTAAAAGGGCTCGGCCAGCATGCGCACCGCCCGGCCCCGGCCGTCGGTGACGTAGCCGACGACCACCTTGCCGGTGCGCACGGCCTGCACGGCAGCCCCGTTGAGGACGGCCAATGCCGCCGTGACGCAGCCCCCGCGGCTCTCCAGCCCGAGGAAGGCCGGCTCGGCGCCACCGGGCAGGACCACGAATCCGGGGCAGCCGCCGGTGAGCCCGGAGTTGTTCAGGCTGGTCAGCGACACGGCGTCGTGCTCGAAGGTGATCCGCTGGATGGCCGCGACCGTCACGCGGCGCAGCTCGCCGTCGAGCTGCTGCCGGCCCTGGGCCGCGTCGGCGCGCACGGCCAGCGCGGCGAACACCACGAGGCCGAGCGCGTTGGTGACGGTGAACAGCAGCGTCAGCAGCCACCGGAGCCGGCGCAGCCGGGTCGCCGCGGTGGAGGCCATCGGCCGGCGGGACGGCCTCACGGCGACCCGACGTCGGTGGACAGGCGGTAGCCGACGCCGCGCACCGTGCCGATCAGCGACGGCTCCCCGAGCTTGCGGCGCAGCTGCGCGATGACGACGTCGACGACGTTCGACATGGGCTCGGCCATGGCATCCCAGCAGTGCTCCTCGATGTCGGCACGGCGGACCGCCTGGTCAGGCCGTGACATCACGTACTCGAGGACGGCGAACTCCTTGGCGGTCAAGGTGAGCAGGACGCCGCGACGGCGTACTTCGCGGCGGGCGGCATCGACCTCGAGGTCGGCGTACCGCAGGACCGGTGGCCGGCGCTGCCCTGACCGCCGGCACAGGCTGCGGACCCGCGCGACCAGCTCGGCGACTCCGAACGGCTTGACCAGGTAGTCGTCGCCGCCGTGCTCGAATCCGGCTACCCGGTCGGCGACGCTGTCGCGTGCCGTGAGGAACAGGACGGGCACCGTCCAGCCGCCACGCCTGCGCCGGTGCACGAAACCCAGGGCGTCGCCGTCGGGCAGCATCCGATCGAACACCGCGCAGTCGTAGTTGTTGGTGCACAGCATCTCGTCGGCACTGGCGAGATCATCGGCCTGGTCGACGGCCAGCGCCGCGCCCCGCAGGGCCACCGCCACCGCTGCGCGCAGGTCGGCGTCGTCCTCCACGAGCAGCACCCGCACGGTTCACCTCATCAAATTCTCATCCGCGCTGACCGATGCTAGGACGGTAATGCCCGTCTCACACCGTAAGTCTTCAATGCGCGACTTCGCACCGCGAGCTGGGGACCGGACGACCGGGGAGGTTCGAGTGCTGTTCCGTGTGCTGGGACCGCTGGAAGTCCGGGCCGACGGCTCGCCGGCGGAGTTCGCCGGGAAGCCGGGTGCCCTGCTCGCCCTGCTCCTGCTGCACGCCAACGCCTGGGTCAGCGTCGATCAGATCATCGACGCGCTGTGGCGGGACGCCGTGCCTGCCTCGGCCAACGGCAACGTCAAGACCTACGTCTGGCAGCTCCGGCGCGCCCTCCCACCGGCCGTCGATGGTGGGCCCAGGGTCGAAGGTCATCCCGGCGGCTACCGGATCCGGGTGGATCTCGGCGAGTTGGACTCGATGCTGCTCGAGGACCTGGCCCGGCAGGGCCGCGTGACAATGGGGGAGGGGCACTGCGACCGAGCCGCCGAGCTGTTCGAAGCGGCGCTCGCGCTGTGGCGCGGCCGGCCCTACACCGAGCTGCCCGACGGCACCGCCGGGATCGCGACCGCCCGCCTCGAGGAGGTGCGGTGGGAGGTCTGTGAGCGGCTCGCCGACGTGTTGCTGGCCCGCGGCCGCTACCTGGAGGCGGTGACCCTGCTGCAACCGCTGACCGCCGACGACCAGCTTCGCGAAGGGCTGTGGGTACGGCTGATCGGCGCGCTGTCCGGGGCCGGCCGCAGGGCCGAGGCGCTCGCCGCCTACCAGCGGGCCCGGCGACTCCTGCACGACGAGCTGGGGGTCGACCCCGGCCCGGAGCTGCGCGAGGCCCAGCGTCAGGTGCTGGCCGGGGAGCGGCTGCCGGTGGCGACGCTGGCGACGGTTGCACCGGCACCGGTCGAGCGGCGCCCTTCGCGGCACAGTTACCTGCCGCGCGACATCCCGGACTTCATCGGCCGCACCCGCGAGCTTGCCGCGCTCGTGGCGGCCGGCCGGCAGCCCGACGGTGCGCTGCGGGTGGCCGTCGTCGACGGCATGCCCGGTGTCGGCAAGACCACGCTGGCCCTGCACGCCGCGCACCGGCTGCTCGACCGCTATCCCGACGGGCAGGTGCTCTGCGATCTGCATGGGCACTCGGGGCAGTCCGAGCCGGTCGAGCCGGCGGCGGCACTCGCTGTGCTGCTGCGGGCATTCGGGGTCACCGGGGCTGCCGTGCCGGCCGACCTCGACGAGCGGGCTGCCCTGTGGCGGGCGACCCTGGCCGAGCGCCGCGTGCTGCTCGTGCTCGACGACGCGGCCAGCGCGGCCCAGGTGCGGCCCCTGCTGCCGGGAGACGGCGGCTGCCTGGTCCTGGTGACCAGCCGCAGCCGGCTGGCCGGCCTCGACGGCGTCGATACCCTCACCCTCGACGTGTTCCCCGAGCCCGACGCGCTGGGCCTGTTCGCGGCCGGGGTCGGTGATCGCCGGGTGGCCGACGAGCCGGCCGCCTCGGCGGAGGTGGTCCGGCTGTGCGGCCACCTGCCGGTGGCCATCCGGATCGCGGCCGGCCGGCTACGGCAGCGCCGGGCATGGACCGTCGGGCTGCTGGCCGACCGGCTGCGGGAGGAGTACGGCCGGCTGGCCGAGCTGCAGGCGGAGGACCGCAACCTGTCGGCGATGTTCGCGATTTCCTACCGGCAGCTGGACGGTGCGGCGCAGCGGATGTTCCGCCTGCTGGGCCTGGCCCCGTGCCAGGAGATCGACGTGGCCGCCGCCGCCGCCCTGGCGGGCGTGCCGGTCGACGAGGCCGAGCCGACGATGGAGCGCCTCCTGGACCAGCACCTGCTCATGCAGCGCCGACAGGGCTGGTACCGGATCCACGACCTGCTCCACGAGCACGCCAGGCAGGTTGCCTTCGAGGAGGAGACGCCTGCCCAGCGGCAGGCAGCCGCAGCTCGGTTCACCCGGCTGGCGCGGCGCCCAACGGTCAGCACGGTGGCACGGACGGCGTGACGGACAGCCGCCCCGCGACGGACGGTGGGACCGCGGACGCGCCGGGCCGTGGCCTGGCCGATCGGGCGGCCTGGTACATCGTGGCCTGGGTCGTGGTGAGTGGCCTGCTGGTACTGCTGGTGACCCGCGTCGACCGGTCGCCGGGGCCGCCGAACACCCATCCGGCCGGACGCGTGGGCGCGGCGGCGGTGGCGACGGCCGGGCCAGCACAGCACGGCGCCCCGCCGGATCGCTCGGTGACCGCCGCCGGATCCGGGGACTGGACGCTGGCCGTCTCCTACACCCCGGTGGAGAGCTTCCACCATGGCCCGGTGGTCCGGGTGGCCGGCTGCCTGCGGGTCACCTGCGACAGTCGTGGTGACCTGGGTGGCTATCCGGCCGACTTCGTCGCAGCGGTGCAGGCGGAGGGCAGCGGCCGGATCACCAGCGGGGTGCATGCGGGGGCCTTCCTAGGCTGGGCAGCCGGCGTGGGCTACTGGCTGGACACCGCCCCACGCGACTCTCGCGGCAAACCCCTGACGGCGTTCACCTCGGCGGGCAGCGGCACCCCGCTGCTGTCGTTGCGCACCCGGCTGAGGATTCTCGCGTGCGGCGCCGACGAGTCGGGCGCGGCCAACGACATGGTCTGTGCCCGGCTACGTGCGGCCACCTGGGTGGTCGCGGAGGTGCGCGGTCCCAGCCCTACCCGCAGTGTCACGCTGTACGTCGGTGCGGAGTCGGGCCCCGGCTTTGCCGACGGCCGGTGGAACACCACATTCAGCCACGCGGTCCTGAGGATCGGCTGACGTGGTGTCGGGCCAGGATCGCCGGGCCGGCCGGATTCCCGCTCCGGCGCCACCCGTCGCGGTCGAGAGGGAAGAGGGCTCGGCGAGGTGGATCGCCGTCGCCGGCGTGTGCGAGCGGGCGGGCACCACCGCGCTGGCGGCCCTGCTCGCACTGAGTTACGCCGCCCACCGCAGGTACCGGATCGTGGTGGCCGACGCGGACCCGGCCGGGGGCGCGCTCGGCGTCCGCCTATCGTCCTCCGGCGGGTCCACGCTGGCCGAGATCGCCACGGCGGCCGGCCTGACGTCCTTCGGTCGCCTGGTGCCCTACCTCGAGCGGGTCACCGGCGGCGCCTGGCTGGTGGCCGGCCCGGGGACGGACATCGTGCAGTGCCGGGCGGCGTTCGACGCGCTTGCGCCCTTCTTCGCCGTCGGCGTCCTCGACTGCGGCCCCATGGGGCACCCGCTCGCCGGTGGCGTTCTCAGCGCGGCGCACGCCCGGCTGATCGTCGCGCCCATGACGGTCGACGGCGTGCTCGACGCCGCGGGTGCCCTCGACTGGTTAGGCGTGCCCGAGGACGCCGAAGCGAGGTCGCGGTGCACGGTGGCCCTGGTGTCCACCGTCCCGCAGCCCGACACCGATCTGGGCCGGGCCGTCCGGCTGCTCACCGGCCGCGGGGCACGGGTCGTGCCGGTGCCCTACGACCCGTCGCTCGGCGTGGCCGGCCCCTACTNNGCGACGGCCCTGTCGGACGGCACCCGGGCGGCGGTCCGGCGGCTGGCCGCCGAGATGCTCGCCCGGTCAGCGCCCGCGGCCGGGTGAGGCTCCGCCGCCGGACCGGGTGATGGGCTCAGGGGCCGTGCGGCCACAACCTCATCGACCAGGCCAGCCACGAGTTCGCGGCGGCCTGGGCCGCGGAGAGACGGCGGGCTTTCGCGGCTCGGGTCGTCGCGCCGGCTGGGACTCCGAGCGGAGTCAGGGACTTGGTCGGGGCCGAGGCTGCGGCCGGCAGCGTTAGCGAAACCGATTCCCGGAACAGGCGGCCGGCGGCGGAT
>QHCA01000015.1 GCA_003244095.1 Pseudonocardiales bacterium
CGAGATTTTTCTGGCAAGTCATGATCGTGATCGGGGTGATCATCATCGGTTGCATAGCTGCTCTTGCCATCGAGTGGCACCACTTCGGATCCTTGGTGAGTATGGAGAGTCCGAAGGTCAGGGAGCTGACCGCGAGGGTCACCGACCAGGTGAAGTGGCCCACGTCGCCCGGTGCCGGCCCGCCCGCGCCGGCACCCCACTGAGCGGGCCAGTCCCTTCCAGGCGTTCATCTGCCGTAGGCGCCGAACCGAAAGCCCTCAGATACCGACTCCTGGGCGTCCCGCCCGCCATGTCACGCCCGCCATCCCAGCAACACTGAAACCCGACGATCACACCCCTCGCGCACCACCGTGAATCATTCAGGTAGATCCTCCCTTGAGAGCCTGGCGACTATCAAGCGGAACCTATTTCCGTCGTCATTTGCACCCAGGATGGGAGACGACTACTCCGCGCTGGTCGACATCGCTCTGCCAAGCTGACAGGTGATGGCGCAACTGCTCGGCCAGGTGTTCACCGGACGTCCCCCGTCCCCGCCGGTCATTGCACGCGCCGGTCCGGCAAGCTGGATGGATGGCCGCGGTAGTCGGCATCGGATAGACCGCATCCGGTGTCTCGAGTGGCACCCGAGTGTGAAGGCGGCTATTGCCGTCGTCGTCCAAGTCAAGCGGTCAGCCGCCGGCTCCAACGGCCATACGCTGACCCGCTTGATGGACCCGTCCCGGTGTCCTCCAGAGCGCAACCCTTCCGCCCTTCCGCCCATCTACACATCGACGCCCGCTGGAACTCGTACGCGTCCAGTCGAAGTGCCCCCGAACTCCCACACCGACCCGTCCCAGATGGCACACCGAACGCAATACCTATCCCTGCTGCTGCCCTGGTGGGTTGATGTCTCGCTTGGGTTCGGCGTCGACGGCCGGCAGGGCCAGGAGGAATTCGGCGGGCCGAGACGACGAGATAGTCAGGCTACCCGATTCCGCGGCCGCCAGTGACCGGGCCAGGGCGAGCCCGATGCCGGTCCCGTGGCTGCCGCTGACGCGCCGGTTGAACACCGTCGAGACGAGGTCCGCGGGTATCCCGGGACCGTCGTCGCTGACGCGCAGGACAGCGGTGTCCTCCACCTGCATGACGCTGAGCCTAACGTCGCCGTCCCCGTGCGCGAGAGCGTTGTCGAGCAGCGACGCCAGCACGCCAAGCAAGTGTTCCCGACGCGCGAGTACGTGGACTCCTGGCGCTAGCTCGCACCGCAGACGACGATCGTGGCGGGCGAGCACCCGCTCCCATGCAGCCGATCCGTCCTTCGCAAGCGCCCCGAGGTCGACGACGTCCGGTTCAGCCGAGTCGCCACGCGCCCGGGCGAGCAGTGAGGTGATGACATCGTCCAGCCGCCCAACCTGCGTCAGCGCATCCTCGGCCTCCTCGCGGACCGGTCCGTCCCCGATGCGGCTCAGCTCGTCTAGGTGCAGTCCGATGCTCGTTAGCGGCGTACGTAGCTGATGTGCCGCGTCGGAAGCAAAGTCGCGTTGCAGGTCCAGCAGCGTGCCGATCTGGCGGGCGCTGCGTTCCAGGACGTGAGAGATGCGGTCGATCTCCGGGGTACCAGTGGCGAGTGGTTCTGCGGTGAAGGCGCCGCGGCCGAGCATGTCGGCGCGGGTGACGAGGTCGGCGATTGGACGGGTGAGCCATCGTGCTTGCACTAGGGCGAGTCCGACGGCGGCGGCCGTGGACAGCAGTGCCAGTCCGATGACTACGGCGGTGACCTCACGGCCGCGGGCGATGGTCGGGGCCCGCGGGGCGGCGACGGTGATGCTGTTGTCCGCGACCACCACCGTCGCGCTGATGACTGGCCGACCGGCAAGCGTGGGACCGGCCGTGACCGCCGGGCCGAGTGCGGGAGTGACGACAATTCGGCGGTCGGGCATCAGCCGCAGGTAGCCACGCAGGTCGATCGGCTTGCCCGCGTCGAGCCGGTCTTCCATGCCGGCGGCCACGCTGGCGGCCTGCTCCCGAACGCGCTCGCGGGCGGAGGTCCACACCTGATGCCGGGCCAGGATTGCCAGCGGTACGCCGAGGATGGCGACGCAGACGAAGGCTATCGCCAGCATGCTGGCCAGCAGTCGGCTCTTCACTCGGGATGATCGCGGAATCGGAAGCCCTTGCCGCGAACGGTAACGATGAGGTCGTCGCCGAGTTTCGACCGCAGCCACGACACGTGCTGGTCCAGCGTCCTGGTCGACCCTTGCCAGGATGTCTGCCACACGTCACGGAGCAACCGCTCGCGGGTCACCACCTTTCCGGCGTCGGCGATCAGCCGCGCGAGCAGGTCGAACTCCTTCGGCGACAGCGCCAGCTCGCGGTCGTGCAGGAACGCCCGGCGCGACGCAATGCCAACGCGGACGCCGCAGGCGGCGAGCTCGCTCGGCTCGGCCCGGCGCGCGGCGGAGCGGACCCGCGCGAGGAGTTCTGCCAGCCGAAATGGCTTCGCGATGTAGTCATCCGCGCCGGCGTCAAGGCCGTCGACCGCGTGCACTTCCTCGGCAAGCGCGGTCAGGAGCAAGATCTGCAACCGCGGCCGGGCGGCGCGCAGCCGCCGGCACACTTCGAGCCCGTCCAGATGCGGCAAGCCGACGTCGAGGATGACCAGCGACACCTGCGGATCGTGCCCGGACCGCAAACCGGACGGCCCGTCCCGCTCGGTGATCACGTCATAGCCCTCCCGCCGCAGACCGCGACTCAGCGGTGCGCTGATCGCGTCGTCGTCCTCAACCAGCAAGATCCGCAGCAACGGCACATGATGATGCTGGCAGCCGCCAGCCGGCACGGCCAAATCTGACACCGATCTTGACCTGCTCTTGACGTAAACTCGCCGATGCTTGATGTCATGACCGCACCGATGACTACCCAGGCCCAGCATTCCGCCACCAATGCCCGGCAGATGCTCAACAAGGTCCCCGAGGTCACCGCCTACTTCTGGATCATCAAGATCCTGTGCACGACAGTCGGTGAAAGCTTTGCGGACTACATCAATGCAACTCTCGGCGTCGGCCTGACCGATACCACTATCATCTTCTCCGCAGCTCTCGTCGCGGTCCTTGTCGCCCAATTCCGGTTGCGGCGCTATGTCCCCGGCGTGTATTGGGCCGCCGTGGTCCTGATCAGCGTCGTGGGGACGCTGCTTACCGACATCCTCACTGACGGACTAGGCGTGCCGCTGTGGCTGAGCACCACCGTGTTCTCGGTGGTCCTCGCGGCGGTGTTCGGCATTTGGTACGCCCGCGAACGAACGCTGTCGATTCACTCGATCGTGACCACGCCCCGGGAGAGCTTCTACTGGCTCACCGTGCTGGTTACCTTCGCGCTTGGCACCGCCGCCGGCGACTGGACTCTCGAACTCACCGGCTGGGGGCCGGGCCCGTCCGTGCTCCTGCCCGCTGGGCTCATTGCGGCCGTGTTCGTCGCATGGCGCCTTGGCGCCGGTCCGGTGCTGACCTTCTGGCTCGCCTACATCCTCACCCGCCCGCTCGGCGCCAACCTCGGCGACTTCCTCGGCTCGCCTCGCTCTGACGGGGGGCTCGGCCTCGGCACCCTGTGGACCAGCGTCCTGTTCCTCACGACGATTCTCGTAGTCGTCGCGTACCTGACGAGAACGAAGCAGGACCGCACCGAACGCGTTCACCACAGTACGGACTGAACCGGAGCCGGTAGTTGCGCTGCGCCGACACATCGGGTACCACCTCAAGTGGTGGGCCCCGAATCTGCCGAGCGCAGCGCGGCGGGTGTCGTCGTCGGCGTACATCGGGTCGCGACTGCCGATCCTCCCGTCAGGTGGGCAGCCGACGAAGCCCGACGACGGCACCTGCCGCTCACGCTGGTGCACGCCTGGCGGGAGCACCTCGACATCGAGGTCACGCTCAGTGCCGACGCTCTACCCGACCTGGACGGGCCGGTGGAGGCCCGCGCGGCACACGGTCGGGCGGCGGCGGTGCTGCTCGGCTACCCGGCCGATCTGCTCGTGCTGGGCGCGCATTCCGGCACGTTGCACCTCAGACACGTCACCCGGTTGTGCTTACATCAGGCAACGTGCCCCGTGGTGGTGGTGCCCGAGGCGGACCGGCCGCCGGTCGGACGCATCGTCGTCGGCGTCGACGGCGCTGACACGTCGCGAGAAGCGCTGCTCTGGGCGGCAGAGGCAGCCGCTCTGCGCGGCGTGACCCTAACGGTGGTGCAGGCCTGGCAGGTGCGCCCGCACTCGCCGACGGACGTGCTCCATCCGCGCAGTGCCGTGCCCACCCAACAAGCGGCCGCCCAGGGACGGCTCCGCTCCTGGGCCGAGTCGGTCGTGGCGGACACCAGCGCCATCGACTTCTACACCCCCCACGGCGCGCCACTCGACATGCTCCTTGACTGCGCCGCTGACGCCGATTTGGTCGTCATCGGTCGACGGTCACACAGCGGCCTCAGGCGGGTACTGCATGGCGCGGCCGGTGACAGCCTCAGTGCCCTCGCGCCTTGCCCGGTCGCAGTCGTGCCAACCACGGCACGGCACGCGAAGCGGCCAGTCTGATCCCGGGGGCCCCTTTACCTGCTGCGCCAGGTCAAGACCCCAGTGTCGAAGTCGACGTGTGACCAGCGCAGCGCAAACAAGTCGCCGCGCCGGATTCCGGTGTTCGTGGCGAGCAAGACGATGGCCCCCATGTCGCGGCCCTTCCACGACTCGTTGACGATCCGGGCAGCCCCCTCCGCGCTCGGTGGACTCGGATCAGGTTGTGGCATTGCCGGCGGGATGCTCGACGCGGCCAGGGGTTTGCAAGCATGCGGCCTGCTTGCGTTTGAGCGCGCTCGAACTCTTACCGTCGTTGTCATGACGACACAGACGACAGCGACTACCAACAACAGCGCTCAGACGTGGATCATCACCGGTGCGTCGAAGGGCTTCGGTCGGGCACTCGCCGAGGCCGCACTCGCTGTCGGCGACCAGGTCGTGGTGGCAGTGCGGAATCCAGCGAGCGTGGCCGACCTGGCAGATGCACACCCGGACCGGTGTGCGGTGGCGCGGTACGACGCACGGGACACCGCTGGCGCCGAGAACCTGGTGCGCAAGGCCGTGGATGGCTTCGGCCGGGTCGACGTGTTGGTGAACAATGCCGGCCGTGCGCTGATCGGCGCCGCCGAGGAGACCAGCGACGAACAGCTGCGGGAGCTGATGGATCTGCATCTGTTCGGCCCCGCCGCGCTCGTGCGGGCCGCGTTGCCGCTGATGCGGTCGCAGGGTGGCGGGACGATCGTGCAGATGAGCAGCCAGGGCGGGCGCCTGTCGTTCCCGGGCGTGTCGACCTACTCGGCGTCGAAGTTCGCCCTGGAGGGGTGGTCCGAAGCGCTGGCCGGCGAGGTCGCGCCGTTCGGTATCCGGGTGATACTCGTGGAGCCGAGCCGGTTCCGCACCGCGTTCAACGCCGCCGACGTCCTTGAGTTCACCGAAGCCGCTGACACTTACCGTGACACGCTGGCTGCCGTCCGTGCCGATATGGCCGGCGCCGACGGCGTTCAGGAGGGCGACCCGGCCAAGGCTGCCGACATTATCGTCGGGCTCGCGCACGCTGAGCAGGTGCCGCTGCGACTCCCGCTCGGGGCCGAAGCCGTCGACCGCCTGTCCGCCGCCTACCGGCAAGGCCTAGCCGGCGTGCAGGCGTGGGCCGAGGTCGCCCGCAGCGCCGACTTCGCCGCGTCGGCCCGTCCGATTTAGGATCAGGTATGGCCACCGACGAGCTGATGACCAGGGCACTCGCGGCGCTCAGCGAGGCTGACGGGCCGCTGTCGGTAGAGGTGATCCACCGCCTCGCCGACACCAGCGAGGTCACCGAACCGATGACAATCACCGAGGTCGCCGACCTGCTCGACATCTCGGCGCACACGCTGCGCTACTACGAACGCGCCGGCCTCGTGCAGGTCGACCGCGACGCCAGCGGCCACCGCAGCTACGACCCCGAAGCCGTGCGCCGGCTGGTATTCCTGACCCGGATGCGGCTGTCCGGGATGGCGATGCGCGACCTGCAGCACTACGTGGACCTCGTCGACGCGGGCGAGCAGACCGTGCCCGAACGCCTGGACATGCTGCTGGAGCACCGCGACACCATCCGCCGCCAGATCCGCGAACTGACCCTGTCCCTCGCCGCCACCGAATACAAGATCGCCACCTACGGCGGGCACACCGGAGAAACCCGATGACTCAAGTTCGGAGTGGGACGAGGTTGCCGGCGTGAGCGAGGAGATCACCGCACTGCTGATCGAGGTCAACCGGTCCCGCTCCGCCGCTGCGGGCGCCCGTCGGTGGGTGACGGTCGGCGAACGACGAGGCCGGCGGCTTCCAGCTTGCGGACGCTGCCGGTGACGGCGGGCGGTTCACAGCCGCTGGAGACGGCCAACTGGCTCGCGGGTGGCAGACGTCGCTGGCGTGGGCGTGTCTGCTCTTGCTTTCCGCTTCTGACATGATCGCGCCTCGTCGGTACGGGTGGGACACAGCCCGGCCTACACAGTGCGAGACGTGATCGTGGGAGGCGTTCGATGAACCTGGCCGAGGCCATCGCTGGTAATCCTGGGGCCGTTTCTCTGCCGGGTCTGGACCAGGCCTGGCGCTGGCCTGGGATCATTCCTCGGTTCCAGAACGCGGCCACGGTCTCCACCGACGGTGAACGCATTCTCCAGACGTACACGCTTGACTCCTACGACGAACACGTCGTGCGAGACGTGCTGGCGCACGCCCGAGAATGCACCGGAGAGCTGTCGGCGGACGGACCCCCGTTGCGGATCCTTCCTGAGTTCACGACGCCGGGCCGCTACTTCAGCCTTGTTGTCCTCGTGTCACCCGCAGTGCATCGGACATACAAGGCTGAGTGCCCGGAACTGCATCCGGTCACGTTCCTGGCTTTCCCGGCCTACACCGCCGAATACTCCGGAGCGGAAACGCTCGTTGAGGCGGAGTTACGCACGTTAAACCCCCACGGCATTCTGCTATGCGACCTCAACCGTGCACCGAATAGATATGTGAAACTGCGCTACCAGAATCTCACCACCAAGGGCCGGACCAGGGGTGACACGCGCGGCTTCAGCGACCCGCTGACCCTCGCGCGCGAGCTCGAACGGCTGGAGAACTCGCCGGGGAGCTTCATCGAGTTCGAGAACTACCTGGGTCAGGTCTGGCGGGCCGAATGGGACGGTCAGTGGGTGCTGACCGGCACCACCGACCGCCGGTTCGGCACCGCCGAGGACGTGCTCCTCTTCGCCGAGGACGCACTTGCCGGTCGTGCCCTACCACACTGAATACTCGGGACCAGAAACAGGCATCGAGGCGAAGTCACACACGTTGGACCCACGGGCATCTTGCTCGATGATCTGAAGTGTGAGCCGAAAAAATACGTGAAAGATGCGCTTCAACAACCCGACCACCAAGATCTCGGACCGAGGGCGACACGCGCGGCTTCAGCGACCTGGCTCGTATAGGCCCGGCCGCAGAGTTCATCAAGCCCTTCGTCGTCAGGTCGTCCAGGTGGAAAGGGCTAGAACCGTCTCGGTCAGGGATGGCTGAGCGGGCCGCCCGCCCAACCCGACTTGTCATCGATGCGAGCGCGTTGGGCGCGCTGGGGCCTCGATCCCGCGGGCGGCGACTTGCGACGGTCCGCGCCGACCTCAGTGGAGAGTTCGTCAAGGAGGCGGTGGAGGTCCCCGATACGGTTTTGCAGGTCGTCCTTCAGACGCCGCGACAGCCGCTGCCAGTCGTCCGGGCCGGGAGGCTGGCCGGCGGGTAGTTCGGCCAGCGCGTCGCGGATTTCGGCAATGGATAGTCCAACGCGTTGTGACACTCGAATCATGGCAACGCGGCACAGGACATCACCGCGGTAGCGGCGCTGGTTGCCTCCGGTGCGGTCACTGGTGATCAAGCCCTGTGCTTCGTAGAAGCGGACAGCTGAGCCGGATATGTGCATGCGCTGAGCGACCTGGCCGACGGTGAGGCCGGCCGCATGCCAGTCGAACGCGTTGGACTCGGCCGGCCCGCTGGTGCGCTCCACGGGTCTTGTCTACGCCTGCCACGGCTTGACTTCAACCTCTGTTGAAGTCTTAACGTCGGTGTCTCAACCGGCGGACGCACGCTGGCCTCACGGCGGGACGACCCGCTGCGACCAGGGAAGCAGGAATTCTTCATGACAACGAACAGCACGATTCTGGTCACCGGAGCAACCGGCCGGGTCGGCGGCCAGGTGATCAGCCAACTCACGGGAACGGGCGCTGCCGTCCGTGCGCTCACCCGCAATCCCGATACCACCGCGCTGCCAGGCGGCGTCGAGGTCGTCGGCGGCGACCTGTCCGACGCGGACACCCTGGACGCCGCCCTCGAAGGCGTCGATGCAGTGTTCCTGGTCTTCCCCACCCTTCAAGCCGACGGGGCCGCGCCCACGGTCGTCGCCAAAATCGCGGAACACGTTGGCCGTATCGGCTACCTGTCGGCGGCAGGCG
Organism: Pseudonocardiales bacterium; assembly: GCA_003244095.1. GTDB lineage: Bacteria > Actinomycetota > Actinomycetes > Mycobacteriales > QHCA01 > QHCA01. The sequence goes on from QHCA01000015.1 coordinate 8,506, forward strand.
TGGCAGACAATCCCGACAAGCACGTCGGCGGGATCATCGGGTCCCACGCCCGCGTCGAACGCCTGATCGAACAGTCCGGTATGGAGTGGACTTTCCTGCGCCCCAGCGGGTTCGCGGCGAACACCCTGATGTGGGCCGACCAGATTCGTGCCGGGAGTGTGGTGCGCTGGTTTTACGGGGCGGCCACGCGGACCCTGATCCACGAGCACGACATCGGCGCCGTGGCGGTCCGCACGCTCACCGAGCACGGCCACGGCGGGCAGAGGTACCACCTGACCGGGCCCAGCCAGCTCACCCAGGTCGAACAAGCTCACGCGATCGGCGAGGCGATCGGCCACCCCGTGCGCTTTGAGGAACTCGCACCCGAGATCGCGCGTACGGAACTGTTCGCCGGCATGCCCGCCACGGTCGTGGACTCCATCCTCAACGGCCACGCCGAGATGGTGAGGCACCCCGAACCGGTCACCTCAACGGTGGCGGACCTCACCGGAACCAGGGCGCGGACCTTTGCGCAATGGGCCATCGACCACGCCAACGACTTCCGTTGAGCGCAATGAACGGGCCGCGCCGCCGAACAGGTCGGCCTGGACGGCGTGTGGGCCGGGGACCATCTGACCACGGGATCGCCGATCCTGGATAGCACGGCAGATCGCCTCACTCCACTACCTGTCCGGTAGCCACCTCCAGCTCGGGATGGGCGTCGGAGCGGTGGGAACGCCCTACGAATGGCAGGCCGCCGGCGTCCCGACCCGCGGCCGCGGCGAACGCACCGACGCGATCTTGGCGACCCTGCCGAGGCTGCTGGGCGGTCGACCCACCGCCCCGCCGAACGAGCCCGGCCAGCCCGTCGTCACTCTCGAACCTGCCGTCCCGATGCCCCCCCAGTCTGGATCGGAGGCGTCTCGAACGCCGCGCTCCGACGGGCCGTCACCTACGGGCAAGGGTGGCTTGCCGCACTGCTCAGCCCGGACGAACTGGCGGACCGCGTCGCTGAGCTCACCGCACTGGCCCAACAGCGGGGAGTTCCAACGCCCCAGACCGGCACCATGGTGTTCGCGACACTGACCACGCAGCCAGCGCGCAGCCGCTGTCGCCATCGGAGGCAGCCCCGGTCAGGTCGCCGAACGGCTCGCGGAGTACAAAACAGCGGGAGCCGGCACCGTCGTGGTCGTTCCCTTCGACCTGACAACCTACCGGCACGCGGGACGGCACCTCCCCGAGTGCGGGGTCTACCTGCTCAACAAGCGGCCGGAGCCCACGCCGTGGGAGCCCGGTGGGGTCCGCTGGCCGGACTTCCGCTTGCCCATGGACCGCGGCAAGTCCGAAGGCGCCCTGCGCGAGGCTTGGCGCCGCCCCGTGAATGAGCGGGTGGAGATCGCCTACGTGCGCGACCAACTTTCACCCACGGGCCGTCAAGACGCCTTCACGGCACCGCTACGTCACCCGCTTCGCCACGTCGGAGGCGACGTGCCGGAAGCCGATGGTCAAGCGGTACAGAGATCAGCGGTACAGATTGGTCTCGCTCGCTCCTGGGCCCAGGCATGGGCCGTTCGTTCGCTCAGCCGATGCCGGTGGGTACCGCGACCCGGTAATGGCTGCTTGTCATGCCGGTGTCGTTGAACGTCGTGGCGAGGTGGATCAGATGGACGTCGGTGTCGAGGGGTCCGAACAGCGGGATACCGCGTCCCAGGAGAACCGGCGCGCGGGTGAGGACGATGTCGTCGATCAGGCCGCGGCGGAGCCAGTCCTGAATGACCTTGCCGCCGTCGACGTAGACCGCTGTCGAGCCTCGCTCAGCGAGCAGCGTCAGCGCTTCCTCGGTGGATGTCGCCACGGTGACTCGCGAGTCGTCGGTCGCCAGCGTGCGGCTGAGGACGATGACTTGCTGCTGCGGGTAGGGCCAGAAGCCGAAGGTCAGGACCTTCTCGTACGTCCCGCGACCCATGACAAGATGATCAACGCTGGCGAGGTGCTCCTCGTACCCCGGGATCACCGGCTGACCCGCGTGAGGCTTCGCGTGTCCGGCGTTCGGTGGCGGATCGGTAAGCCAGGCGATGTCCCCGTCGACTCGGGCGATGTAGCCGTCCAGACTCGTTGCGATGAAAACCTTGCCCTGCCAGCTTCGATGAGCACTCATTCGCCCTGCCTACCAGCAGGCGCCGACATGAGACGAGCCGGCGTCGGCCTCGAAGCCGGTCTCGCCGACGAGCCCGCTGTACATCCGACCTGGTCGGGCTGCAAGATCACGTCGACTTCCCTGGCGCGCTCGGACCATCGACGGTTCTGTGCTGCCCGCCAGGTCAGGGGGACAGCTGCCAGCCTTTGGAGTCGGTGACCGCCCGCTGTTCGGGCGGTGGTTGGACGGGCCTGCCGTGGTATTGGGTGGATAGGACGATGTGGGTGCGCATCTCTCCGTGTCGGCCGAGCCGTTCCACGAGGCCTTCGAGGTGCGCGAGTGAGGCCGCCCTGGCTTTGAGCATGGTGCAGGATTCGCCGGAGAGTTTATGGATCTCGATGAGTTCCGGGTAGTCCTCGGATGTGGTGGTGCGTAGCAGGCAGTCCGCCGGGCGGCAGCGCAGCTGAATGAAGGCGAGCAGGGGCTGCCCGGCCTGAGCGGCGTTGACCTCGGCGCCGTAGCCGGTGATCACCGCGTTGCGTTCGAGGCGTCGGACGCGTTCTGCCACGGCGGGTGGGGACAGGTGCACCCGGCGGGCGAGTTCCTTGTAGGAGAGCCGACCGTCGGCTTGCAGTTCGGCCAGGATGCGCCAGTCGGTGTCGTCGAGTTCGATCGACCGCAAAGTGCTCATGGTGTTTCCCGTATCGTCTGGAAGGTGAATTGGCGCTTATGCCGTTCCTTTGCCCTTCCCTGGGCTGCACGAGTTTCCTAGCGTAGATGCCATGTGGTCGCGCGGCCAGAACCCGTCCGTGCATCGTGCTCGGCGGCTTGAGCCCAGCAACCGGCTGGGCCCCCGGGGACGGTTCCTGGCGCGACGGGTCGCCGTCGCGGACCGGGGTACGGGTCAGCCTCGGCCGACCGCTCGTGCTGGGTGTGCTGCCCCGCAGCGATGCCGATCGTTCCCGCGCCGTGGGGCGACCGCACAACTGACGAGCCGCAGACAGGAAGGAGAGTCGAACCATGCCCGAACTCTCGGTGAAACCCAGCCTCAATGCGCATGTGGTCGATGAGGTCATGGCTGCTGCCCGTCAACGGGCGGCGATGCTGGGTGCCACCTTCACGATCGCGATCGTGGACGACAGCGCTACCCCGAGAGCGCTGTTCAGGATGGACTCGGCCGACCTGCTCACGGTCGGGCTCGCCTTGGGCAAGGCCCGTCTGGTGGCGTCCAACGGCATGCCATCGAAGATGTGGCGAGGCCTCGTCGCCGACGACGCCTACCTGGGCTTGACGGTGCCGATCGCGCTCGACCGGGTCCTGGGCGGGGCGGTGCTCTTCGCCGGCGGCTATCCGTTTCAGGTGGACGGAACAGTCGTCGGCGCGATTGGCGTCAGCGGCGGCAGCGAAGCCCAGGACGACGAGGTGGCCCGAGCCGGGCTCGCGGCCCTCACGCAGGCGAAGCAATTCACCGGCGATGACGCGCCGTGACGGAGCACGCTGAAGACAAACGTGGTCCGGCGGCGCCGGCGACGGCCGACTGGAAGGCGTTGGCTGCGGACCTGGCCGGCGCTGTGGTGCTCCCCGGATCGGACGAGTACGAGTTGGTACGGAAGCCGGCTATCGCGCGCTTCCACGACGCGCGACCCCAGGCAGTGCTGCGATGTCGATCGGCGGCCGATGTGGTGCAGGCCGTCTCGTTCGCGCGGCGCTTCCGACTCACGATCGCGATCCGCAGCGGCGGCCACGATTTCGCCGGACGCTCCTCGACCGGCGATGTCGTCATCGATGTCAGCCTCATGGACAGCGTCTGCCTGTCGGGGAACGTGGCGATCATCGCAGCGGGGGCGACGCTCGCTGATGTTTACGCCAGCCTGCACGCGCACGGCCGGACCATTCCGGGTGGGTGCGGCCCGACGGTGGGTATCGCTGGGCTCACGCTCGGCGGTGGCCTCGGTGTCCTCGGGCGTAGCTACGGGCTGACCTGCGACCGTCTCGTCCAGGCCCAGGTCGTGTTGGCCGACGGCCGCACTGTCGCATGCGACGAGCAGCGCGAGCCCGAGCTGTTTTGGGCGTTGCGCGGCGCTGGAGCGGGCCAGTTCGGGGTGGTCACCGAGCTCGTCTTCGACACCGTCCCCGCGCCCCGCTGCACCGTGTTCGAGCTCACCTGGGACTACCGGCACGCGGCGCACGTCCTCGATGCGTGGCAGGCCTGGGCGCCCAAGGCGCCCGACCAGCTGGCCGCAAGCCTGCTCCTCAACGCACCGGCCGACCCGAAGCGCCCCCCGCGGGTCACCCTGCTCGGAGCAGCGGTCGCGCTGTCGCCCGAGGCCACCGACGAGCTCCTTCACGTCCTCATCGCCCGCGCCGCCGCCCGACCCCGGGCATGGTGGCGCGAGGGGATGTCCTGGCTGGACACCAAGCGTTGTCTGGCCGAACGCGCACCAGGCGACGACGAAGGCCGTCTGTTCAGCAAGTCCGAGTTCTTCCAGCGACTGCTCCCCACAAAGGTGATCGCCGACGTGGTCGACCAGCTCGCCGCGACCCGCAGCCCCGGCGAGGCCCGCGAGCTCGACTTCTCGCCGTGGGGCGGCGCCTACAATCGCGCCCCCGTCGACGCCACAGCGTTCCCGCACCGCGGCGAGCGGTTTTTGCTCAAGTACGCCGCCACGGTGAAACTCGACGCCTCCGGCGCTGGCAGGGTGGCCCCGGGCGAATGGCTCGCGCGGTCGTGGCAGTCCGTTCGGCCCTGGGGCACCGGCCGGGTCTACCCCAACTTCCCCGACCCGGATCTCGACGATCCCGGGCGGGCGTACTTCGGTGCGAACTTCGAGCGCGTGAGCCAGGCCAAGGCTACCTACGACCCGGACGGCGTCTTCGCGTGACATCCGGTCCAACACAAGACGGGATGCCCGTCGCCGTCGTGACCGGAGCCAGCCGCGGCATCGGGCTTGAGTTGGTGCGTCACCTGCTGATGCGAGGGTTCGTGGTCCATGCCGGGTGCCGCCGGCCCGGTCAGGCCGGTGAGCTGACCGAGCTGATCGCAGCGTCGGGTCGCGGCAGCGTGCTGGCGCTGGACGTCGCAGACCCCGCCTCGATACGTGCCGCCGCGGCAACCCTCGCCGGCAATGCCGCGGCAGTGCACCTGCTGATCAACAACGCCGGCATCGGCCGGCCCGCCGGCGTCGACCCCGCCGCCGCGGAAGGACCACTGGCCGCGCTGCACGGCGACGCGATGACCGAAGTGTTGCGCGTCAACAGCATCGGGCCAGCCCTCGTGACGCAGGCACTCGCGCCTATGCTCCACCGAGCGACGCCCGACGCTCAGGTCCTCAACGTGACATCCGACCTCGGATCGGTGACCCGGCCGGTCACGGCCGGCAGCTACGCCTACGCAATGAGCAAGGCCGCGCTGAACATGCTGACCCGCAAACTCGCCGTCGAGCTGCGACCTCACGTGACCGTGATCGCGATGCACCCAGGCTCGGTGCGCACCCGACTCGGCGGCCCGTCGGCCGACCTCGCCCCAGCCGACGCCGCCCGCGGAATGCTCGACGTCCTCGACCGCATCACCACCACCGACGCCGGCCACGCCCTCACCCACACCGGGCAACACCTGCCGTGGTGACCGCAGACTCCCGGCGAGCGACGGTGGCGAGACAACCAAGACCTCCCTGGCACGACAAGGAACGGAAGCGTAGATGACCCAGACCCTGAAGATCGCCGTGCTGGCCGGCAGCAGCCGACCAACCGTCGTTCACGCGACGTCGCGCAGTGGATGTGCACCGCCGACGCTCCCAAGCAGGAGCTCACGCTGGCTGACCTCGATGAAGTCGCGCTGCCGCCGCTGGCCGAACCGAGCGCGGCCGCGTTCGGTTACTACACCTTGGCGCACACGCGGGACTGGTACCACTCCACCACCGCCACACTGAAGAACGCGCTGGATCACCCGTACCGAGAGTGGCACGACAAGGCCGTCGAGTTCGCCGACGCCGCGGGTCAGGCCGGGCCGGGCTGATGACGGCGCAGTGGTGGCGCTCGGCGGTGATCTATCAGATTTACCCGCGCAGCTTCGCCGACGCCGATGGCGACGGCCATGGCGATCTGGACGGCATCACCAGCCGACTGGACCACCTCTCGTCGCTCGGCGTCGACGCGCTGTGGCTGAACCCGTTCTACGTCTCGCCGATGGCCGACGGTGGCTATGACATCGCCGACCACACCGACGTCGACCCACTGTTCGGGGATCTGGCCGCCTTCGACCGGCTGCTCAAGGCTGCGCACGCTCAGCGTCTGCGGGTGATCATCGACTTCGTCCCCAACCACACAAGCAGCCGCCACCAGTGGTTTCAAGAGTCGACCCGCTCCCGACAGGACCTGCGCCGCGACTGGTACATCTGGCACGCCGGACGACCGGGCACGGTCGACGGCGCCGGGGAAATGGCCCCACCCAACAACTGGGTCAGCGCCTTTGGCGGCTCGGCCTGGACCTACCACCCCGAAACCGGCCAGTGGTACCTGCACACCTTCCTGCCCGACCAACCCGACCTGAACTGGCGCAACCCGCAGGTCGAGGCGGCGATGTTCGACGTGCTGCGCTTCTGGCTGAACCGCGGCGTCGACGGTTTCCGTGTCGACGTCGCCAACTTCATCCTCAAAGACCCCGAGCTGCGCGACAACCCTCCCCGCGACCCAGACAGCCCCACCGCCTACCGGGCACTGGGCCCCTACGATGCCCAGATCCACCTGCACGACAAGGGCCATCCCGACACGCACCCGCTCTACCGGCGACTGCGGGGACTGCTCGACCAGTACCGCCACACGCCGGACGCGGGAGGGCTGCCGGCCGGTGACCGCGTCGCGCTGGGCGAACTGCACACTTTCGACTGGCCCGACTGGCTCCGCGCCTGGGCCTCTTACTACGGAGCTACCATCGATGGACGGCTTGATCCCGACGCCCAGGAGTTGCACCTGCCGCTCAACCTGGCGCTCATCGGCATCCCGTTCAACGCTAGCGCCTGGCGAGAAGCCATCGACGCCGTCGAAGCCGCACTCCCGCACGGCGCATGGCCGACGCTGATCCTCGGCAGCCACGACGAGTCACGCGTCGCCTCCCGGGTCGGCTCACCCGCTGCCGCCCGGCTAGCCATGACCGCGTTACTGACCCTGCGCGGCACACCGATCCTGTACTACGGCGAGGAGATCGCCATGACCGACGTCCCGGTCACCTCCGACCAAGCCCACGACCGCTGGGGCGCCCAGGACGCCGAAGATGATCGCGCCCCGTCGCTGGGGCCCAGCGGCGGCTCCAGCGTCGGCTCCAGTCGCGGCCTGGGCCGCGACCCCCAACGCACCCCGATGCGCTGGCACGACGGCCACGGTGCCGGCTTCACCGCACCCGGCGCCGCGCCCTGGCTGCCGCTGGGTCTGGACACGGCACACTCCAACGTTGCTAGCCAGACCGACGACCCCACCTCGATGCTCACCCTTACCCGCACCCTGCTCACCCTGCGCCGCGCCTACCCCGCGCTCGCAATCGGCGACTATGAACCCCTCGACGACCTCCCCGACGGCGTGCTCGGCTACCTGCGCGTCTCTCCCGACGCCAGCCCCTCCGTGATCGTGCTGCTCAACTTCACCGACACCGAGCTGACTCTCGACCCCGACCGACTGCCGATGCCCCCGCTCCCGGACGGTCGGCGACCGCTCCTGTCGACGATCGGCGGCACCAGCACCACCGTGCCGTCCCGGCTCTCAGCGCACCAAGGCCTGCTGATCGCCCTCCCCTGAACTGGCGGGCGCCGATCACATCGCGACACCGCACCAGCCGGCCATCCGGCGACCCAATCTCACTCGCACACGCGGAACGGCTAACGGGATCAGTCCGACTGGTCAGCGGCGCGTAGGTCAGCCGTCCCGCTGCGTCGGCCGGAGGGAAGTGAGTGCGAGCGCCAGCAGTCCGTCGAGCCCGGTGTCGCCGTCGATCGTGCGAGGCTCGTGCAGGTGTTTCGTGATCTGTAGTTGCGCGAGGCCATGCAGGAGCACCCACACGACGGTCGCGAGTTCGCGCGCCGGGCCGGTGCCGAGCTCACCCTCAGTTTGGGCGCGCTCGACAAGCTCGCGGATGGCGAGCATTGCGTCGTCGGCGGCGGACTCGAGCTCCTGGTCGGGCTGGTCGATCGGGGTGTCGCCAAAGATGAGCTGGTAATGGTGGGGCTGCTCCAGCGCGTGGGCAAGGTAGGCGGAACAGCCGCGGTGCAGGCGCGAGTGTCGACCGCCACCTTCGGCTGCGCTGCGGATACGTGCCGCGAGTTCGGTGAGGGTCTGCGCTGCGAGCACGCGCAGCAGGTCGGCCTTATCGACATAATGCCGGTAGGCCGCTGATCTCGAGACTCCGGCCGCCGCGCCGACCGAGCGGAGCGTGACCGCGTCCGGGCCGCCGGACTCGAGCAGCGCGCCAGCCGCGGCGATGATCGCCGCGCGGGTCGGAGCGGCGTCGCGGGGGCTCACAGCGCCAGACTAGGACCGAACGTTGACAACGTCCACATTCGTCTTATGCTGACGGTGTCAACAGACCCGAACGGACAGGGACGACCCCATGATTTCCCAAACCCCAAGTGAGTTCTCCCGGCAGTACCTCGAGACCTGGACCGAGCCGGACCCGGAACGACGGCGCGCGAACCTCGAGCGGATGTGGTCAGCGGATGGCCGCATGGTGGTCTCGTCCATCGGCGTGACCCCTTGCGGCATCGACGAGATCGCCGCGCACATCGCGCGTGTGCACGAGCAGAACATCGCCGGGCGAGGGCTGCGCTTCGTTTACGACCAGGACGTCGAGGCGGACGACGCGCTGCTGTTGCGCTGGTCGATGCTCGCGTCCGATGACAGCGCCGTCGGCCGCGGCGTCGACGTGGTGTTCCGCGATGCCGACGGCCGAGTGCAGACCGTCTACATGTTCATGGGCATCGACTGAACCTGATCGACATCCAGAAAGGCAATCGTCATGGATCTCCATCTCGCCGGCAAGACCGCCGTCGTGACCGGAGCCAGCCGCGGCATCGGCTTGGCCGTCACCGAGGCATTCACGAAGGAAGGGGTGCGTGTGGTTGGAGCCGCGCGCACGGTGACCCCGGAGCTGAACGCATCGGCTGCCGTGGTCGTTTCCGCCGATCTGTCCACCCGTGGAGGAACCGAGGCCGTCGTCGCGGCCGCGATGACGGAACTGGGCGGCGTCGACATTCTCGTGAACAACGTCGGCGCCGGCGATGCCAACAGTCTGAGCCTGGCTGGCTTCCTCGACGTCGATGACGAGCAGTGGCACCGTCTGTTCGACCTCAACCTGTTCAGCGCGGTCTGGACAACCCGCGCGGCGCTACCAAGCCTGCTCGCCCGGGGTGGCGTCATCGTGAACATCTCCTCGATCAACTCCCGAGTACCCGCAACCGGTCCCGTCGGCTACAGCGAGGCCAAGGCAGCCTTGACTGCGTTCGGCAAGAGATTGAGCGAGGAGTTCGGACCCCAGGGGGTACGCGTCAATACCGTGTCGCCCGGAGTGGTCGGCACCGCATTGTGGCGCGGCCCAGACGGCATCGGCGCTCAACTCGCGGCCACCCACGGACTCGGCCAGGAGGAGTTCCTGTCGGCGCTCCCCGAGCAGTTCGGGATGGCCTCGCCGAGGATTACCGAGCCCGAAGAAGTCGCCGCACTTGTCACCTTCATCGTCTCCGCTGCCGCGACCAACATCGTCGGCTCCGACATCGTGATCGACGGCGGCACCATCAAGACGTCCTGACCCAGACGAGCGACGGATCGGCGGACGTCGGCCTGGACGGGTGTCCGTAAGCCGATCGAAGGATCCCCTATCAGCGCTCGCCTACGTTGACGGGTCGGCGGAGGAAGGCGACGATTCGCTCGATGGCGGGTGCGTGGTCAGCGACCATTTGGGCCGGGCCGGGCCGGGTGGGTGCGGTGTCGGGATCGGTCAACGATGACTCGACTCGCCCGATCGGCGCAGCTCAAAGGAACTGGCCATCACGGGGCGTGGCGTGCCGGATGTGGCTGGACTACCGCGTCAGATGGCGGGACCTCATCGTTGGTCCGTTCTGGTTCGCGGGTCTGCGGCCGGTTGATCACTCGGCGGGTGACGGCCACATTCACCATCGGCATCACCAGGTTTCCCATCAGTGGGACGAGCAAGCCAGTGAAAACCAGTGCGTTGAGCGTGGGCGGAAGCGATTCCAGCTTGTGACCCAAGAAGACCAGCAGCGCGAGCACGATCAGGTACGCGACAGCCCACGCCGCCAGCGTCGTGGCCACCCGCACCCGAATCCGTTGAGCTCGGGACAGAACGTTCAGATTCTCACTCACGTGGTGTCTCCAAGCCCGCCGGATAGCTGAGGCCGACCTCACGATCAATAGCTTCAGGCCAAGGTAGGCTGCCAAGCTGCGATAAGGCAAAGACGGAGTTGTTATGCTCATCAGAGCGATCGGTTATGGGAGGTCGAACATGGATCTGAGGCAGCTGTCCTACTTCGTGGCCGTGGCCGAGGAGGGGCAAGTCACCCGTGCCGCCGCCAGAGTCTCGGTGGCACAACCCGCGGTGAGCGCGCAGATCCG
>QHCA01000016.1:0-6344 GCA_003244095.1 Pseudonocardiales bacterium
TCGCACGGCACGTAGACGTCGGGGAGGAAGTTCATCTCGATCTTGATCGTGCCGTCGCCCGAGCAGGCGTCGCAGCGGCCACCTTTGACGTTGAAGGAGAACCGGCCTGGGAGATAGCCGCGGACCTTGGCCTCGGTGGTCTCGGCGAACAGCCGCCGGACGTGGTCGAAGACCCCGGTGTAGGTCGCCGGGTTGGAGCGCGGGGTGCGGCCGATCGGTGACTGGTCGACGCCGACGACCTTGTCGACGTCATCGAGGCCGGTGACCCGCGTGTGCCGGCCGGGCACCAGTCGCGAGCCGTTGATCTGGTTGGCCAGCACGGCGTACAGGATGTCGTTGACCAGCGTGGACTTGCCGGAGCCCGAGACGCCCGTGACGGCGACCAGGTTGCCGAGGGGGAAGGTGACGTCGATGCCGCGCAGGTTGTGTTCGCGGGCGCCGACGACGGTCAGCGCCTTGCCCTTGGTCTGCGTGCGCCGGATGTCGGGCACCGGAATCTCGCGGCGCCGCGACAGGTAGGCCCCGGTGATCGACTCCTCGGAGGCCAGCAGGTCGTCGACAGTGCCCGAGACCACTACCTTGCCACCGTGCTCGCCGGCGCCTGGACCGATGTCGACCACCCAGTCGGCGGTCCGGATGGTGTCCTCGTCGTGCTCGACCACAATGAGCGTGTTGCCGAGATCGCGCAGCCGCACCAGGGTCTCGATGAGCCGGTGGTTGTCACGCTGGTGCAGGCCGATCGACGGCTCGTCGAGGACATAGAGAACGCCGACGAGGCCCGAGCCGATCTGGGTAGCCAGCCGGATCCGCTGTGCCTCGCCACCGGCCAGCGTCGCGGCCGGCCGGTCCAGCGACAGGTAGTCCAGGCCTACGTCGAGCAGGAAGCCGAGCCGGGCGTTGACCTCCTTGACCACCCGCTGGGCGATCATCTCCTGACGCTGGGTCAGCGTGAGGTCGCGGAGGAACACGGCGCACTCGCCGATCGACATCGCGGCGACCTCTGCGATGGACCGCCCGGCCAGCGTGACCGCGAGCACCTCGGGCTTGAGCCGCGCGCCGCCGCAGGCCGGACAGGGCACGTCGCGCATGTAGCCCTCGTGCCGCTCCCGGCTCAGGTCACTCTCGGCCTCGGCGTGCCGGCGCTCGATGAAGGGCACCACGCCTTCGAAGCTGGCGTAGTAGGACCGCTCGCGGCCATACCGGTTCTTGTAGCGGACGTGCACCTGCGTGTCGTGGCCGTACAGGATCGCCTTCTGCGCCTGCGCCGGCAGCCGCCCCCAGGGCGTGTCGAGGTTGAAGCCGACCCCGTCGCCGAGCGCCTGCAGCAGCCGCCCGAAGTACTCCATGTTGTGGCCTGAAGACCACGGGGCGATGGCACCGCCGGCCAGCGTGCGCTCAGGGTCGGGCACGACCAGCTCCGGATCGACCTCCTTGCGGGTGCCCAGGCCGCTGCACTCCGGGCACGCGCCGTAGGGCGAGTTGAAGGAGAACGACCGCGGCTCCAGCTCCTCGAAGGACAGGTCGTCGTAGAGGCAGGCCAGGTGCTCGGAGAAGGTCCGCTCCCGGTGCTGGTCGCCCTCGGGCAGGTCGACGAACTCCAGCGCCAGCAGGCCGCCGCCGAGCCGCAGGGCCGTCTCGACGCTGTCGGTAAGCCGGCGCTTGGCCGACGGCTTGACCGAGAGCCGGTCCACGACCACCTCGATGGTGTGCTTCTCCTGCTTCTTCAGCTTGGGCGGGCTGGTGAGGGAGTGCACCGTGCCGTCGACCCGGACGCGGGAATAGCCTTTGGTCTGCAGGTCGGCGAACAGGTCGACGTACTCCCCCTTGCGGCCGCGGATCACCGGCGCCAGGACCTGGAAGCGGGTGCCCTCGTCGTACTCCAGCACCCGGTCGACGATCTGCTGGGGCGTCTGCCGGGCGATCGGCCGGCCGCAGCGGGGGCAGTGCGGCTCGCCGGCGCGCGCATAGAGCAGCCGCAGGTAGTCATAGACTTCGGTGATCGTGCCGACGGTGGAGCGCGGATTGCGGTTGGTGGACTTCTGGTCGATCGAGACCGCGGGCGAGAGGCCCTCGATGAAGTCGACGTCNNTCCATCTGGCCGAGGAACTGCCGGGCATAGGCCGACAGGGACTCGACGTAGCGCCGCTGGCCCTCGGCGAAGATCGTGTCGAAGGCGAGGCTGGACTTGCCCGACCCGGACAACCCGGTGAAGACGATCAACGCGTCCCGGGGAAGGTCGATCGAGATGTCGCGCAGGTTGTGCTCGCGCGCGCCATGAACCACGAGACGGTCGGCCACAGGCCTCCTTTCGGTCGGACTTGGGGGACTCCTCAATCTAGCGGTGGGGTCCGACAGTTTCTTCCCCAGGCAGAATGGCTGAAATGGGCGCAGCCAGGATGGCTGGATGACGCTGTCAGAATGGACGCATGATGGCAGCCACGAGCGACTACACCGGCGACGTGACAGTGGGCGGGCCCGCGGAGGTCCGGCGGCTGCCCGGCCTGGAGATCACCAAGATCGCGGTCGGCCCGATGAACAACAACGCCTACCTGCTGCGCGATCCCGGTAGCGGCGAGACGTTGCTCATCGACGCCGCCAACGAGGCGGCCCGCCTGCTCGAGCTGGTGCCGGACGGCCGCCTCGACACGATCGTGACCACCCACCAGCACGGCGACCACTGGCAGGGCCTGGCCGAGGTCGCCGGACAGACCGGCGCAGCGACGGTGGCGCACCCGCTCGATGCCGGTTCCCTGCCGGTCGCCCCGTCCAGGCTCGTGGAGGACGGCGACACCGTGACGGTCGGCGGCGCCAGGCTCAGCGTGATCCACCTGCGCGGCCACACGCCCGGCTCCGTCGCGCTGCGCTACGACGATCCCGAGGGCAGCACCCACCTGTTCACCGGCGACTCGCTGTTCCCGGGCGGCGTGGGCAACACCGGCGGCGATGCCGAGGCGTTCGCGACGCTGATCGACGACGTGGAGCACAAGCTCTTCGAGGCCATGCCCGACGACACCTGGGTCTACCCGGGGCACGGCGGCGACACCACCCTGGGCGCCGAACGGTCGGCCGTGCCGGAGTGGCGCGCCCGCGGCTGGTGAGCCCGGAGGCGCTCGGGGCGCTCGACGGGCGGCTCGGCGAGACGGGTGGCACCGTCTCCATCTGGTACGGGCGGCCCGGCGGCCCCCCTGCCCATGCCCGCCTGGCCGCCGTGGAGCACTACGCCGCGAGCACGATCAAGTTGGCCCTGCTGGTGGCGGCATACCGGCAGTCCGCCGCCGGGAGTCTCGACCTCGACTCGACGGTTAAGGTGGGACCGGAGTTCGGGTCCGTGGGCGGCGGACGGTTCGTCCTGGACCGCGGGTACGACAACGACGAGGAGCCGTGGGAGCGCCTCGGCGGGACGGCTTCCCTGCGCTGGCTGGCCCGGCGGATGATCGTGCGCAGCAGCAACCTGGCCACCAACCTGCTGCTGGATCAGGTCGGGTTGGCGGCGGTGGCGGCCGCTCTGGACGCCTGCGGGGCGGTCGGCTCGGCGATGCGACGGCCGATCTGCGACGACGCCGCCGCTGCGAACGGTACGTCCAACGTGGTCACCGCCCGCGACCTCGCCGCCGTTCTCGGCGCCCTGGCCGACGATCGCGCGGGCTCGCCGGCGGCCTGCGCCCAGATGCTGGACGTGCTGGCCGCGCAGGAGTACCTCGACGGGATCCCGGCCGGCCTGCCGGCTGGCACGTACGTGGCGAGCAAGGGGGGCTGGGTCGACGGCGTGCTGCACGACGCTGCCCTCGTCCGGCCGGCTGACGCGCAGCCGTACGTCCTGGTGGTGTGCACGACGGAGGTGGCGACAGCCGCCGAGCTCATCCCGGACATCTCCGCCGCCGGATGGGCCGACCGCCACTCGCTCACGTAGCGGAGGACGGGACCCGCTCCAAACCAGCGTCTTCCCGGAAAGCGTCACTTTCGCGGTCGCCAATCCAGCGTCTTCCCGGAAGTCGTTGAGTGCGCTCGGCGTCGGGACCCCACGTTCCCGGAAATCGTGGGCGGCCCGTCCCGGCTCTTTGCCGGGGGTGGGGGGTGCGAAGCGCGGATAGGGTCGGGCGGGTGAGCATCCGTGAGGTGCGGGCGCATGTGGTGCGGGTGCCGCTCCACACGCCCTTCGTCACCGCGATCCGGACGGTGCACGCGGTCGACAGCGTCCTGGTGGAGATCGTGGACGGCGCCGGCCGGGCCGGCTGGGGTGAGGGCGCGGCGACGTGGAAGGTGACCGGCGACTCGGTGGCGAGCATCGAGGCAGCGGTGACCGGCCCACTGCGCGAGACCGTGCTCGGCCGGCATCCGGACGATCTGGTCGCGGTGTGCTCCGCGGTCGAGCAGGCGATCGTGGGCAACACCGCTGCCAAGGCCGCCGTCGACTGCGCCCTGCACGACCTGGCCGCGCGGCGGATGGGCATCCCGCTCCCCCGGCTCCTGGGGTCGGGCAGCCTGCGGGTGCCCACCGACGTGACCCTGGCCGCCGGCCCGCCGCAGGACATGGCGGTGGCGGCCAAGAAGCGCCTGGCCGAGGGTTTCGGCGTACTCAAGATCAAGCTCGGCGACGGCACGGCCGACGACGTCGAACGGCTGCGCCTGATCCGGGCCACGGCCGGACCCGCCGCCGTGCTCCGGGTGGACGCCAACCAGGGCTGGACGCCGCGCGCGGCGGTACGCGCGATCCGGGCCATGGAGGACGCCGGCCTCGACCTGGAGCTGGTCGAGCAGCCGGTCGCCGCCGGTGACCTCGACGGCCTCGCGTTCGTGACGGCACACGTATCCACGCCGGTCCTGGCCGACGAGAGCGTGTGGTCGGCCCAGGACCTGCTGGAGATCATCCGACGCCGCGCGGCCGACCTGGTCAACGTCAAGCTGGCGAAGTGCGGGGGGATCGCGCCGGCCCGCCGGTTGCTGGCCGTCGCCCAGGCCAGCGGCACCGGTGTCCTGCTCGGCTCGATGATGGAGACCCACGTCGGGCTGGGTGCCGTCGCCAGCCTGGCGACGGTGTCGCGGTCGGCCGCGGTCGACGACCTCGACGCCGCGTGGTGGCTGTCCGCCTCCCCGGTCAGCGGCGGGCTGCGCTACGACGGGGCGCACGTCGTACTCCCCGACGCGCCCGGGCTCGGCATCGACGGGTTGACCTCATGACAACCGTGGTCGCCGTCGCCACGGCGACGCTGTGGGCCGGCCCGGACGCCCCGCGATCCCTGGACGCCCCCGCCCTCGCGACTCCCTCCGACGTTCGTGCATGGACGGTACGGATGAGCGATGCCGATCGGCTCGACCTGCACGGGCGGGCCGAGTCGCAGGCACTGCTCGGCGACGCGGTGCTGGTCGACGAGGAGCGCGCCGGCTGGTCGCGGGTCGTGCTCCCCGGTCAGCCCAGCTCGCGGGACCCTCGCGGCTACCCGGGCTGGCTGCCGACCGCCCAGCTGGCCGACCGGGCATCGCCACAGGGCACCGCGATCGCCGTGGTCAGCCGGCCGGTGACGGCCCTGCACGGATCCCCGTCGGGGCCGGCGGTGGTCCACGACGTCAGCTTCGCCACCGCACTGCCGGTCGCCGGGCCGGCCGATGGCGACTGGCTGCCGGTGCACACCCCGGGGCACCCTGGCACCGCATGGGTCGCGACCGACGCGGTGGCCGTCGACCCGTCCGGCCTGCCGGCCGCTGCCGGCCTGCTCGCCGCGGCCGGCCTGTTCCGCGGCCTGCCGTACCTGTGGGGAGGCACCTCAGGGCTGGGACTGGACTGTTCGGGGTTGGTCTACCTGCTCCTCCGGCGCTACCGCGTCACGGTCCCCCGGGACGCGCACGATCAGGCCGCCACCGAGGCGGCCCGGATCGACCCGGCACAGGCCAGGCCCGGGGACCTGCTGTTCTTCGCCCGGCCGGGCAAGGCCATCCACCATGTCGGGATCTGCGCCGGCGACGGCCGGATGCTGCACGCACCGGAGACCGGCAGGGTGGTCGAGCTCGAACCCCTGTCCCCGCAACGGCTCGAGCACCTCGTCGCCGCGGGCCGGTGGTAGTCAGCCGGGAGGCGCGATCGGCCGCCGCACGCCGTCGCGGCGCACCTTGAGCAAGCTGGCCACCGTCGTAGCGGCAAGGACAGAGATCACCACGGCCAGGGACACCCAGACCGGGATGGTCACCGCCCAGGACACTCCAGAGCCGTGCAGCGCCTCGAGCACCAACTTGACACCGATGAAGCCCAAGATCACCGACAAGCCCACGCTGAGGTAGACCAGCCGGTCGAGCAGGCCGCCGATGAGGAAGTACAGCCGCAGCAGGCCGAGCAGCGCGAACGCGTTGGC
>QHCA01000016.1:6375-6519 GCA_003244095.1 Pseudonocardiales bacterium
AAGATCGCCGGGATCGAGTCGAGTGCGAAGAGGAGGTCGGTGCTGCCGATCGCCACCATGACGATCAGCATCGGCGTGACCCGCAGCCGGCCGCCCACCCGGGCCAGGACCTGGGTGCCGTGGTACTCCTCGGTCGTCGGCAGC
>QHCA01000017.1 GCA_003244095.1 Pseudonocardiales bacterium
CACGGCGGCGGCGCCGTCGTTGAGCGGGCAGCAGTTGCCGGCGGTGATCGTGCCGTCGGGCCGGAACACCGGCTTGAGGCCGCTCACGCCTTCCAGCGTGACACCGGGCCGTGGGCCGTCGTCACGTTCGACCACCGTGCCGTCGGGGGTGCCGACCGGGGTGATCTCGCGCTCCCAGAAGCCGTTGACGATGGCCTTCTCGGCGAGGTTCTGGCTGCGCACGCCGAACTCGTCCTGCATCTCCCGGGTGATGCCCTTGATCTGGGCGAGGTTCTCCGCGGTCTGGCCCATGGCCAGGTAGATGTCGGGCATCGCGCCGTCCTCGCGCGGGTCGTGCCAGGTCTGGCCGCCCTGGGCGGCCAGACCCGTGCGCTGCTGCGCGGCGGCGAAGGCCGGGCTGTCCCACGGGCCGCCCACGGCTTGCTGGGCCTCCGGTGGCAGGCCGTCGGAGTTGCCCCGGGCGAACCGGCTGACCGTCTCGACCCCGGCGCTGATGAACACGTCGCCCTCGCCGGCCTTGATGGCGTGGTAGGCCATCCGGGTGGTCTGCAGCGACGACGAGCAGTAGCGGGTGATCGTCGTGCCGGGCAGGAAGTCGTAGCCGAGCAGGATCGTCACGACGCGGGCCATGTTGAAGCCCTGCTCGCCGCCGGGCAGGCCGCAGCCGAGCATGAGGTCGTCGATGTCGTGCGGGTCGAGCTCGGGCACCTTGTCGAGGGCCGCCCGGACGATCGTCACGGTGAGATCGTCGGGGCGCAGGTCCCTGAGCGATCCCTTGAAGGCCCGGCCGATCGGTGAGCGTGCGGTCGCGACGATGACGGCTTCAGTCATGGCCCCGACGCTAGCAAAGGACTCGCTCGATCGGCGCGCTCGTGTCCTTACCGAACCGGCTGTTCTACCTGCGGACCGGCCGGGCGTCGGGTGAACCTGCGGATGCGGTGCTCCAGCACCACCCAGCGGCCGCGCGGGCCGGTCTCCTGTCCGCCGACCTCGGTGCCGGAGACCTCGGTGCCGGGCTCCTCGACCGCCTGTACGGCGGCAGCGGCGAGCGAGCTCACCCCCTCCTCGGTCTCCAGAGCGGGCCGCGCGCGATCAGCCGGCCCGAGGCCCAGCGCGGCGGCCATCGAGGGCAGTACGACGGAGGCGACCCGGGCGTATCCCGAGGCGGACGGGTGGAACCGGTCGGCGCTGAACATCACCCGCGGTTGCGCGGCGAACTCCGGCCCGAGCAGGTCGCCCAGGGACACCGAACGCGCGCCGGCCTTGACCACGGCGATGGTCTGCGCGGCGGCCATCGCCCGGCTCCACCGCCGCGCGACCAGGCGCAGCGGCTGCGCGATCGGCTCGATGGTGCCCAGGTCGGGGCAGGTGCCCACGACGACTTCGACACCGTCGGCCCGCAGCCGGCGGACGGCCTCGGACAGCTGGCGGACGGAGTTCACCGGGCGGACCCGGTGGGTCACGTCGTTGGCCCCGATCATGATCACCGCGAGGTCGGGGGAGTGTTCGAGGGCAGCCGTCACCTGGCCGAGGAGGTCGGCCGAGCGGGCGCCGACCTTCGCCGTGTTGACCAGCCGCACCGGGCGGTCGGCGACCTCCGACAGGCCGGCCGCCAGCAACGCCCCGGGGGTCTCGGCGGGACGGTCGACGCCGAATCCGGCGGCACCGGAGTCGCCGAGCAGGGCAAGCGTGATCGGGTCCGGCCCGGCGCCGGAGCAGGCCCGCTCCGGCCCGTACAGGCCGTCGGCAACGGGGGGCTCGGTGGTCGGCTCGCCGACCGTACGGCGGGCTAGGCGGGCCTCCCCGACGAGCACGCCGAGCAGGATCATCCCGGCCGCACCCACGGCGCCTCCGCCGTACGCGGCTGCGACAGCGATCCGGCGCGCCTGGCTGGCCCGGCTCATCGCACCTACCTTCCGGCTCGCAGTGAGACGCATTGCACCCGGAGGCTAGCCGAGCTCGCTCGATTAGGCTCCGATGCGTGGAGTACTACGAGTCACTGGTGGATATCGTCGGTAACACGCCGCTTCTGAAGCTGAGCAGCGTCACCGCGGGCCTTGCTCCACTGGTGCTGGCCAAGGTCGAGTACTTCAATCCGGGCGGCTCGGTCAAGGACCGGATCGCCCTGCCGATGATCGAGGCGGCCGAGGCCGAAGGCTCGCTCGCGCCGGGCGGCACCATCGTCGAACCGACCTCGGGCAACACCGGCGTCGGGCTGGCAATCGCCGCGCAGCGCAAGGGCTACCAGTGCGTGTTCGTCTGCCCTGACAAGGTCTCCAGCGACAAGATCGACGTACTGCGGGCCTACGGCGCCGAGGTCAAGGTGTGCCCGACCGCCGTCGCACCGGAGCATCCCGAGTCCTACTACAGCGTCTCCGACCGCCTGACCCGGGAGATCCCCGGTGCGTGGAAGCCCAACCAGTACGCCAACGTCAACAACCCCCTGGCGCACTACCACTCCACCGGCCCCGAGCTGTGGAAGCAGACCGACGGCCGCCTGACCCACTTCGTGGCCGGCGTCGGCACCGGCGGCACGGTGAGCGGCACCGGCCGTTACCTCAAGGAGGTCTCGCGAGGCGGGGTGAAGGTCATCGGCGCCGACCCCGAGGGCTCGGTCTATTCCGGTGGCACCGGCCGTCCGTACCTCGTGGAGGGGGTGGGCGAGGACTTCTGGCCGGACACCTACGACCGCACGATCTGCGACGAGATCATCGCGGTGTCCGACCGCGACTCCTTCGGCATGACCCGCCGGCTGGCCCGCGAGGAGGGACTGCTGGTGGGCGGCTCGTGCGGCATGGCGGTGGTCGCCGCGCTGCGCGTGGCGGGGGCGGTCGGCCCGGACGACGTCGTCGTGGTCCTGCTGCCCGACTCCGGCCGCGGCTACCTGTCGAAGATCTTCAACGACGACTGGATGGCCGACTACGGTTTCCTGACCGTGCAGGCCGACCTGCTGGTCCGTGACGTACTCCTGCGCAAGGGGGCCGTCATGCCGGAGCTGGTGCACGTACATCCCACCGAGACGGTACGAGAGGCGATCGACATCCTGAGGGAGTACGGCGTCTCGCAGATGCCGGTCGTCAAGGAGGAGCCGCCCGTCATGGCCGCCGAGGTGGTCGGCTCGGTGAGCGAGCGCGACCTGCTCGACGCGCTGTTCGCCGGCCGGGCGCAGCTCGCCGACTCGTTGGAGCGGCACATGTCCGCCCCGCTGCCGCTCATCGGCGCGGGCGAGCCGGTCAGCGCCGCGATGGTCGCCCTGGAGAAGGCCGATGCCGCCGTCGTGCTCGACGACGGCAGGCCGCGCGGAGTGCTCACCCGCCAGGACGTGCTCGGTTTCCTCGCCGCCCGGTAGTTCCCCCACCCCACGATTTCCGGGAAATCGTGGGGTGGGGGTGAGCGTCCTACGCGCCGCCGGCCAGCCCGACCGGGCAGGAGACGCCGGTGCCGCCGATGCCGCAGTAACCGTTCGGCACCTTGTGCAGGTACTGCTGGTGGTAGTCCTCGGCGAAGTAGAACTCCGCGGCCGGCGCGACCTCCGTGGTGATCTCGCCGTACCCGGCGCTCTTCAGCCCCTGCTGGAAGCTCGCCCGGGTCTCGTCGACGGCTGCGCGCTGCGCGTCGTCGGCGCAGTAGATCGCGCTGCGGTACTGCGTGCCGGCGTCGTTGCCCTGGCGCATGCCCTGCGTCGGGTCGTGACCCTCCCAGAAGACCTTGAGCAGGTCGCGGTAGCTCACCTTGGCCGGGTCGTAGACCATGCGGACCGCCTCGGTGTGGCCGGTACGTCCCGAGCAGACCTCCTCGTACGACGGGTTGGCGGTGAAACCGCCCGCGTAGCCGACGGCGGTGGAGTAAACGCCGGGGACCTTCCAGAACATCCGCTCGGCGCCCCAGAAGCAGCCAAGGCCGAACACGGCCACCTCGTTGCCCGGTGGCACCTGGGTCAGCGACGTGCCGAGCACGGCGTGGCGGTCGGAGACGGGGATCGGGTTGGCGCGGCCGCGCAGGGCCTCGTCGCGGGTCGGCAGGGTGGACTTGGACAGACCGAACAGTCGCATGGTGTTACCTCCTATCCGGGGGAACGTGGTGGCCGTCGGCGGGTGTTCCCGGGCACCATGCACGTCATGGTCTCGTCACATCTGGTGCGGTGAATCGCCGGGGTTGGTCGCACATCCCGGCGGGGATGCGACGTCATTGGTGTAGATCCGCAGGTAGCGCCGCCGCGAGGCCGCCGAGGGTCGAGCACATCCTGGCCGACCTCGGTGATCTGCCGTGCGTCGTCCAGCTGCCGCAGGCCGAGACGGACATCATCGATCTGGCCGTGGGGCGTGATGCCGTGGACGCGGACAGTCTCCTCCGGTGGGCGGCCCGGCATGGGCGGCTGCGGGTGCGCCTGGTCGACCGGTTGCCCGGCTGGGTCCCGGTCCGGGTGGGCGAGCGCACCGTCCGGGTGCTCGCGACCGCCCCCGACGGCACCGATTAGCCTGCGGACATGAGCACCGCCGAAGCCACCCGTCTCCGTAGCTGCGGCATGGGCACCGCGGGGGCGGCGTGAGCAGCCCGTTCGGCTTCGACACGCTGGCCATCCACGCCGGGCAGGAGCCTGACGCGCTGACCGGGGCGGTCGTGCCGCCGATCTACCAGACCTCCACCTACAAGCAGGACGGCGTGGGCGGGCTGCGGGGGGGATATGAGTACAGCCGCAGCGCCAACCCCACCCGGACCGCCCTGGAGCAGTGCCTGACCGCGCTCGAAGTCGGCTCGACCGGGCTGGCGTTCGCCTCGGGCATGGCGGCGGAGGACTGCCTGCTACGCACCGTCTGCCGGCCCGGCGACCATGTGGTCATCCCCGACGACGCCTACGGCGGCACCTACCGGCTGTTCGCCCGGGTCCTGGAGCAGTGGGGCGTGACCTACACACCGGTCCCGCTGAGCGACCTCGACGCCGTGCGCGCCGCCGTCCGGCCGGAGACGAGGGTGGTGTGGTGCGAGACGCCGACCAACCCGTTCCTGCGCATCGCCGACCTGCCCGGCCTGGCCGCCATCGCGCACGACACCGGCGCCCTGCTGGTGGTGGACAACACGTTTGCCTCGCCCTATCTCCAACAACCGCTGACGCTCGGCGCGGATGCCGTCGTGCACTCGACGACGAAGTACCTCGGCGGTCACTCCGACGTCGTCGGCGGCGCGATCGTGGTCGCCGACGTCGACCTGGGCGAGCGGCTGGCCTTCACCCAGAACGCGACCGGCGCGGTGTCCGGGCCGTTCGACGCGTGGCTGGTGCTGCGTGGCATCCGCACCCTCGGCCTGCGTATGGACCGGCATTGTGCCAATGCCGAGCGGGTCGCGGCGCTGCTGGTCGGCCATCCGAAGGTGGGCCAGGTCTTCTATCCGGGGCTGGCCGAGCATCCCGGCCACGAGCTGGCGGCCAAGCAGATGCGTGGCTTCGGGGGCATGGTGTCCTTCCGACACCGCGAGGGCGAGGCGGGCGCGCTAGCGGTGTGCGAGCGGGCTCGCGTCTTCACGCTGGGTGAGTCGCTGGGCGGGGTGGAGTCGCTGATCGAGCACCCGGGGCGCATGACGCATGCATCCGTGGCCGGGTCGCCATTGGAGGTGCCGGCCGATGTGGTCCGGCTGTCCGTGGGCATCGAGTCCGTGGAGGACCTGCTGGCCGACCTCGTGCAGGCGTTGAGCTAGCAGGCGCCTAACCCGCTGCGGCCACCTCGCGCCACATGTGCACGTGCGGGCCGATGACCGGGTCCAACCACTCGTCGCCGTACACCACGAGTCCGGCCCGCTCGTAGAGGGTCTGGGCCGGCGTCCGCGCATTGCACCAGAGCAGGCCGCCGCCGTGTTCCTCGACGTGGGTGACGGTTGCGGCGAGCACGCGTCCGCCGACGCCCTGGCGCTGCCGGTCCGGTGCCGTCGCCATGCCGCGCAGCCGCCACCCGTCTATGCGACCGGGCTGCCACGGGCAGGCCTCGCGTCGCACGCTCGCCGTTGCGAGCACCGTGCCGTCGGCATCGACTGCGGCAAGGAACCCTGTGTCGGCGTCCTCGTCACCGGCCAGCCGCATCTGCGTGAGCGTCTGATGTGGTCGCAACACCTGCTGCCGCAAGGAATAGGTCGCCTCGGCGGGCACCCGCAGGACCTGGTAGCTCACTTCTTGGGATTGCCCGGCTGGTAGACCATGAGGAAGATCGTGACCAGCCAGATGAGGGCGATGACGGCCGACGTGGCGAGGATCCGGCCGGCCTGCACGGGTGAGTCGTCCCCCGCCGCCATGCGGCGCAGCGCGGCCCGCTGGTCGCGCTCGACGATGGCGAAGACGAGCACCATGGCGACGACGAAAAGCGTCAGCGACGCTGACACCCAGAACTGGTTGAAGGTGAAGTCGGGCTTGCGCACCAGCGCCAGCCCCAGCACGGCCACGAGCAGGGTGCCCAGGCCGTAGAACTGCGTCACCCGGTGCATCAGCTTCAGGACCGGCATCC
This sequence comes from Pseudonocardiales bacterium, assembly GCA_003244095.1. GTDB lineage: Bacteria > Actinomycetota > Actinomycetes > Mycobacteriales > QHCA01 > QHCA01. The sequence goes on from QHCA01000017.1 coordinate 6,489, forward strand.
CCTCGGCGCCGCCGCGGATGAGTCGTGGGCTGACCGAGGTGGCGAAGGTCAGCGGGCCGATCAGGAACACCGCAGCAACGATATGCAGCACCTTGATGAACTCCATGGCCCGAACCTTAGCCGGGACAGCGCCGCGCGTGACTACGCCGCCCGCGACGCGCCCGCAGGTAGTCGCTGACCACGTAGTCGCCGAGCCGGTCCGGCCGCGGGGCGAACACCCGGCCGCCGTTGCGGCGGGCCAGCAGCTCCACGAACTCCACCAGGCGTGGCTCGTCGTCGAGCATGAACACGTTGATGGTGGCTCCCCGCCGCGTGCACCGCTCGACCTCGGCCAGGGTCAGCTCGACGGTCTCGGCCAGGGGCGGCCAGCAGAACACCGCCTGGCCGCTGCGGGACAGGTGCGCGGTGGGCTCGCCGTCGGTGACCACCAGCACCACGGGCTCGGCGTCGGGATGGCGGGCGAGGTGCCGGTTGGCCAGCATCAGCCCGTGCTGCAGGTTCGTACCCTGCACCATGTCTGACGACAATCCAGCCAGGTCGACAGGTTGAAGCACCCGGGCGTAGTCGCTGAAGCCGATGATCTGGATCGCGTCCTGTGGGTAGCGGGTCGTGACCAGGGAGTGCAGCGCCAGCGCGGTCGATTTCGCCGCACCCCACGTGCCGCGCAGGGCCATCGAGTACGACAGGTCGACGAGCAGGGCCACCACCGCGCTGGTCCGCCGCTCGGTCTCGACCACCTCGAAGTCGTCCACGGCCAGGCGCAGGCTCGGCGCGGGTCCGGTGCGCAGCACGGCGTTCCTGACCGTACGGACGACGTCGAGCGGTTGCTCGTCGCCGTAGACCCAGGCGCGGCTGGAGCCGATCAGGTCGCCGGCCGCACCGGCGTCGCGCATGTCGTGGCCACCCCGGCCGCGCGCCTCCAGCCGGGAGAAGACCCGGCGCAGGGCGGTCGAGCCCAGCCGGCGTACGGCGCGCGCGGTCAGCTCGAAGTCGCCACCGTGGCGCGTGAGGTAGCCCTGACGTTCGAGCTCGCGCTCGATCCGGCGCAGAGCTGCCATGTCGTCGACGGCCTGCCGGCCCAGCGCTCGCTCGACCTGCTCGTCGTCGACATCGGCCAGGCTGGCACCCGGGTAGTCCTGGCTCAGCGTCGACTCGAGCTCCTCAAGGTCGGCCAGCTCCTCCAGCGCGGTGGTGGCGTCGCCGAGGCCAAGGCCCTCCTCGCCGTCCATCCGCTCGCGCCCGCTCCACGGCAGGTCGGGCCGGGCCGTCTGCAGGCCCTGCAGCAGGCGGTCCATCTCGCTGGCCAGCCCCATGTCCTGCAGTGCGCCGGCGGTGAGCTCCTGCAGCTCGGCGCGCTGCTCGGCCGACAGCGATCGCATCAGCCGCTGCTGGGCGGCGGCCCGGCGGGCCAGCTGGTCGACCAGCTCCTCCAATGTGGAGGGACGGTCGGGGAATAGCTCCCCGTGCTTGGCCATGAACTCGTCGAACTGCTCCTGCGTGTGCTCGCCGCGGGCGTCGGCCGCGAGCATCGCGTTGAGGTCGGCCAGCATGTCCTTGATCCGCGCCATGTCCTCGGGAGTGGCCTGCTGCAGCGCCTCCTTCATCCCGCGGAACTGGCTGTCGAGGACCTCCCGGCGCAGCAGCTCCTGGATCTGCTCGTAGATGTGGCGTGCCTCGGCTGATCGCCAGTCGTGGTCGGCTAGCTGGCGGACGGCGCTGGAGGTGTCGCGGGGAAGGGCGTCGAGCTCGGCCTCGGCCAGTCGGGCGGCCTCGTCGGGCTCGGGGAACAGCGCCCGCCGCTCCTCCTCCAGGGCGCGGTCGAGCAGCTCGCGTACCTCCTCGAGGGTGCCGTCGAGCCGGCCGCGCTGCCGGGCGTCGGCCTGCCGGCGGCGCACGTCGCGGCGGATGTCCTCCAGGCCGCGGAGCTTGTCGCGCCCACGGCGGAGCAGGTCGCGCAGGGCCTCGCCGGGGCTGCTGCCGTCGAGAACCTGGTCGCCGAGGGCGTCCAGGGCCTCCGCGACGTCGTACGGCGGCTCCAGGGGGTCCCGGCCGCCCTGCCAGGGGCCGTAGCGGTAGCCGCGCCTAGCCGCCATAGAGGATCCGCCCGTCGACCTGCTCCTTGGCCAGCCGGCGGTTGAGGTAGAGCCCCTCGAGGGCGAACTCCACCGCCGCGGCGACCAGGCCGGTGTTCTCGACCCCCTCGTCCACCCCGAGCCGCCGCAGGATCTGCGCCAGGCCGGGGATCGGGCCGAGCTGCCGGAGCAACTCGTTGGCGGGGACCATGTCGCCGGTCTCCACGGTCGCGCCGTCGTCGAAGCGGTGTTGCAGGCCGCTCAGATCGACGCCGGCGAGAGTCGCCCGGTAGGTCTCGGCGATCGACCGGCGCAGCAGGTGCTCGAGCACCTCGAACTCGCNNTCGGTGTCCTCGAACTCCACCTTGCCACGGCTGGCCGGCACCACGGCCGGCAGGTCCGACACGCGCGCGACCGCATTGGCCTCACCGGTGATGGCTGCGCGCCGCACCGCCGAGGCGGCGAGCGTCTCGACCGCGGCGATTGCGAACCGTGCGCTCACCCCGGACCGCGCGTCGACCTGCGGGGCGTCGCGTACCTCGCGGGCGAAGCGGGCCAC
>QHCA01000018.1:0-464 GCA_003244095.1 Pseudonocardiales bacterium
AGGAAGCCGCAGCGGAAGCCGAAGCCCAGCGCCGCCGACGTCTCGGGCTCGTAGACCAGCGCCGCGTCGTTGAGCTGCAACTTGTCGAGGGCGTCGCGCAGCTCGGGATACTCCGAGCCGTCGACCGGATAGAGGCCGGAGTAGACCATCGGCAGCGGGTCGCGATAGCCGCCGAGGGCGATGGTCGCGGCGCCCTTCTCGGTGGTGAGCGTGTCGCCGACCCTGGCCTGCCGGACGTTCTTGACGCCCGGGATGACGTAGCCGACCTCGCCGACGCTCAGCAGCTCGCGCGGCTTGGGCTCCGGTGAGATGACGCCCACCTCGAGGACCTCGTGGGCGTTGCGGCTGGACATCATCAGCCCGCGGTCGCGGGTGGTCAGGTGCCCGTCCACGACGCGCACGTAGGTGATGACACCGCGGTAGGCGTCGTAGACGCTGTCGAAGATCAGCGCGCGCAGCGGCGC
>QHCA01000018.1:509-12583 GCA_003244095.1 Pseudonocardiales bacterium
ATGATGTGCGCGATCTCCTCGGCATAACGGTCCGGCTGGGCGGCCGGCAGATCGATCTTGTTGAGGATGGGGATGACGTGCAGGTCGTTCTCCAGGGCGAGGTAGAGGTTGGCCAGCGTCTGCGCCTCGATCCCCTGGGCCGCGTCGACGAGCAGCACCGCACCCTCGCACGCGGCAAGGGACCTGGACACCTCGTAGGTGAAGTCGACGTGACCGGGGGTGTCGATCAGGTTGAGCACATGGCCGGCCCAGGGCAGTCGTACGGCCTGGGCCTTGATCGTGATGCCGCGCTCGCGCTCGATGTCCATGCGGTCGAGGTACTGCGCCCGCATCTGGCGCACGTCGATGACACCGGTCAACTCCAGCATCCGGTCGGCCAACGTCGACTTGCCATGGTCGATATGGGCGATGATGCAGAAGTTCCGGATCCGGGCAGGATCGGTGTAGGGCACGTAGTCAGGTCTCTCTCAGGTACGTCAGAGGTGATCCTCATCGTCCCATGCCGACCGACCCGCGCACGGCTACCACCCTTGGCCCCGCACCAGTCGTGGCGTGGATCACCTCACCCTGTCCGCGGCGGCATCAGGCGGCCTGCGGCGCGGGGGCGCGGGGCCGGCTCGGTGCCCGGCCGGGCAGGGCCGATCCCGCTCGACTTTGAGCGTGGGGCGAGCTGGCTGCTATCCTGTGCCGACGACGCGGCACGACCCGTGTACCGGTCTGTGCCTGCCCATTCCCGACACTCTTTGAGGCTCTCGCGTGGCGAACATCAAGTCCCAGATCAAGCGCAACCGGACCAACGAGGAGGCCCGCGTGCGCAATAAGTCGGTGCGGTCGTCGGTCAAGACGGCGGTCCGCCGCTTCCGTGACGCCGCCGAGGCCGGCGACCGCGAGACCGCGACGGCCGAGCTCGGCATCGCCGCACGCGCACTGGACAAGGCCGCGAGCAAGGGCGTCATCCATCCCAACCAGGCGGCCAACAAGAAGTCGGCCATGGCCCGGCGCGCCGCAGCCCTCTAGCCGTCCAGCGCCACCCGTCCGGCGCTGCCCTTCCGGCGCACCAACCCTTCGGCGTTAGTCGCCCTGCTCCCGGTCGGCCGCCAGCTTCTCCATCAGCAGGTCCTGCGATGTCGGCTTGCCCGGCCGCCCGCTGCCCGGCCGAGTACCCTGCGACGACCAGGAGCTCCCGGTCGGTTGTGTGCTGCCCGACGACCAGGAACGTCCGGTCGGCTGCATGCTGTCGGCCGCCCAGTCGCTGTCGGTAGGCCGCGTCGGATCGGAGCGCTGGGATCGCGACCCCCCCGGCATCGACCGGGAGGAGCTTGATCGGTCCGGATGCGATCGCTCCGAACGGCTGCCCCGGGAAGCGGCCGGCTTCGCCGCCGCGCCGCTGGTTGCCCCGGCGACGACGTCATTGATCTTCACCGCTGCCGCCACGGCCAGCGGAAGAACGAGCACCACCCACGGGCTCACCAGTCCGGCCAGGGCCACTAGGCCCGACAGGACCAGCGTGCCTTCGAGGAAGAGGAAGCAGCTGACCACCCCGGGACGGATGTTGCGCAGCCGGAGCAGCCGTGCGTAGAAGGGGGGGCGCCCCGGGACGGTGGCCATCACGGCTTCGCCCGCTCCGCGGCGATCGCCAGGACGGCACGTTCGAGGGCATACCTGGTGTCGCCGGCCTGACCCTTCACATCAGCGTTCAGGTCCGCCGCCAGCCCCATGGCCCGGCCGAGACTGTCTGCCGACCATCCTCGGGCCTGACGTTGCGCTCGCTCCACCTTCCACACCGGCATCCGCAGCGCGGCCGCGAGGGCCGGGCTGCCGGACCGGCGGGCGGAGGCAACCCGGGACACGGTACGGATCCCGTCGGCCAAGGCGTCGGCGATGGGCACCGGATCGACACCGAGGGACAGGGCCCAGCGCAGTGACGACAGGGCCCCCGCGACATCGCCGACCAGGGCGTTGTCGGCGACGGCAAAGCCGGTCACCTCGGCCCGCCCCCTGTGGCAGCGGGCGACGGCGGCGCCATCGATGGCCCCGTCGGTGTCGCTGACCAGTTGGGCGCAGGCGGAGGCCAGCTCGCGCAGGTCGGTGCCCACCGCGTCGAGCAGGGCCTGCGCACCGGCCTCGTCGATGGACCCGCCGGCGGCTCGCACCTCCTGGCGGACGAAACTCACCCGCTCGCTGGGCCGGCGCAGCTTGCCACACAGCACCACCACCGCACCGGCCCTGGCCAGGCCGTCGGCCAGTGCCTTGCCCTTGGCCCCGCCGAGGTGGGTGACGACCAGCGTCACGTCGGGGGCGAGGTCGGCGGCATGGGCAAGCAGGGCCGCGACGACGTCCTTGGCAGCGTCCTGGCCGTCGCGGACGACAACGACCCGCCGGCCACCGAACAACGACGGACTGACCAACTCGGCCAGCCCGCCGGCCGTGAGCTCACCGGCCACCAGCTGGTGCAGCTCGGCCTGTGCGTCGTCGGCCCGGGCAGCGGCGAAGACCTCGGTGATCGCACGCGACACCAACAGCTCCTCGTCACCGGCGATCAGGCGCAGGGGTGCGAGTAACTCAGCCGACATGGTGCCTATCGTTGCACGGGTGTGGCGGGGTGGCGCCCTGGCCGCTGGTCGGTGGATCGGGCGCCCGGCGGGGCGGTGGGCACCCGTACTGATCACGTACAGCCGGCCCGCTCTGACCGCTACCGCGAGATCACCGTCGCGGTCAGTTCGCCCGGTTTGGGCACCCATCCGCTGCAGCCGTGCCAGCACCGAAGCTGACGGGTGCCCATAGGGATTGTCGGCGCCCACCGAGACGATCGCGACGAGCGGGTGGACCTGGTCGAAGAACCGCGGATCGCCATAGGCGGACCCGTGATGCGGCACCTTCAGCACGTCGGCGTGCAGGTCGGCACCGGCCGCCAGGAGCGCGTCCTGCGCCTGGACCTCGGCGTCCCCGGCAAGCAGGAGCGTCCGGCCCGCGGTGCGCACGCGCAACACGATCGAGCTGTTGTTGGGATCGGAGCGGGTGCCGTGAAAGGCCGCGATCGGGCCGAGAACCTGCAGGCCGACGGCACCCACGGTCCGCCGCTCGCCCACCCGAGAGCGCAGCACGGCGATGCCGGCCGCGTGCGCCTGCCGCGAGAGATCGGCCCACGCCAGCGCCGGCTCGTGCAGCGGCCCCACCTCGACCGCACCCACAGACCGGCCGCGGAGCACGCCCGCGAGACCACCCAGGTGGTCGGCATGCAGGTGGGTGATCACGATCAGCGGGACCTGTCGAACACCCAGCCGGTGCAGGCAGTTGTCGACGCTGCCAGCGTCCGGGCCCGCGTCGACTACGACCGCCATGTGCCGGCCCGCGTTGAGCACCAATGCGTCACCCTGCCCGACGTCGCAGGCGACCAGCACCCACCCCGGCGGTGGCCAACCGGGCGCCACCACGCTGACCGGCAACGCCACCACCGCAAAGACGCAGCCCGCGCACAGAGCGGTGCGCCGGACGACCGGGACCCGGCCCAGCAGCAGGCCGCCCGCAAGAAGTCCGGCGAGCAGCATGCCGCCGGTAGGCCCGGGCGGCCACGGGATCGAGCCGCCGCGGACCCGGGCACCATGCTCGGCGACCGTCACCAGCCACGCCGTGGGGACACCGGCGAGGCGGGCGAGTACGGCGGCCCCTTGCGGCCAGACCCCGGAGAGCACCGTGGCGGCGACCCCGAGCAGGGTCGCGGGGGCGACAGCGGGAACGGCCAGCAGGTTGGCCGGCACCGCCACGATGCCCACCTGGCCCCCGATCGCGGCCAGTACGGGAGCGCACGCCAGCTGCGCCGCGGCGGGCACCGCGACCGCCTCCGCCAGCCCGCGCGGCAGTCGCCGACGCCGCAGCCCGTCGCGCCACGGGGGCGCCAGGACCAGCAGCCCGGCGGTGGCCAGCACCGACAGCGCGAACCCGGCCGACCTGGCCAGGCTCGGGTCGATCAGGACGAGCAGGAGCACGGCGGCGCAGAGGCCGGGCAGCGCCGCCCGGGATCTGCCTATCGCCAGGGCCAGCAGCGCCAGGGCGCCCATCACGGCGGCCCGCAGGACGCTCGGTGACGGCCTGGCCAGCACCACGAAACCGACCAGGGCCAGACCCGCCAGCACCGCCGACGCGCGCCGGCCGGCACGCAACCGTCTGGCGAGCAGCAGCACGGCACCGCAGACGATCGCGCAGTTGGTACCGCTGACCGCGACGAGGTGGGTCAGGCCGGTGGCGCGGAAGGCGTCGGCGAGCGCCGGGTCCAGCCTGTTCGTGTCACCGAGCACGAGGCCCGGCAACAGCCCGCGTTCCTTCGCCGGCAGTGCCCGGCACGCGGCCCGCAGGCCCGATCGCAACCCGCCGGCGGCCCGCTGCAGCCCTGACGGTGCAGCTACCCGCTCTGGTGGCCCTCGGGCCGACAACACGGCCACCGTGAGGTCGCCGCCCTGAGCGGGCTCGAGCCGCCCGCTTGCGGTGATCCGCTGACTGGGCAGCAGGAGAGCCCATCGATGGTCGGTGGCTACAACCAGCAGCTGTCCTCCGACGGCGGAGGTCCGTCCGGCGGACGTGATCTCGACGACGCGGCCCCGCAGCACCACCGGCGGCGGTCCGAACGCCGACGGATGGCTGACCGGTCGAGGATCGTCGGTCACGATCAGGTCGACCGACACCGCAGCGCCGTGTCGCGCCAGCCCCGTCAGCGGGCTGTTGTCGCGCGACCACACCCGCAGCCCGGTGCAGGCCGCACCGGCCACGACCCCCAGCAACAGCAGGGCCAGGCCGGCAGAGCTCGGCCGTCGGCTGACGACCACCAAGAGCAGCCCGATGAAACCGGCCACCACGGCACCGACGGCAACGGTAGCCGGGCGGTCGAGACAGCCGAGCGTCACCAGCCAGGCCGCGCCGGCAGCACCGGCGAGGCGCAGGTCGAGCCCTCCGGTGTTCACACCGAGACCAGCGGACGCAGGTCGGCGAACTTGGCCTCGCCGATGCCGCTCACCTCACGCAACTGGTCCACGGACCGGAAGGCGCCGTGCTGGGTGCGGTAGGTCACGATGCGGGCCGCCAGCACCGGCCCGACGCCGGGGAGGGCGTCGAACTGTTCGGCCGTTGCGGTGTTCAGGTTGAGCGGGCCACCCGCGGCGGTGGACCCTGCCGGGGCCGGCTGCGAACTCGCGCCGACGACGACCTGCTCGCCGTCGACGAGCCGGCGGGCCAGGTTGAGCAGCCCGATATCGACGCCGGGGCGGACTCCCCCGGCTGCGCGCACGGCGTCGGCGACCCGGCTCCCGGGCGGCAGCGTGATCAATCCGGGCCGGCGGACACCTCCGGCGACCGCGACGACAACGGAGGGCCCGGGGCTCGGCTGCGCCGCGGCGGCGGCGCCTGCCCTCGGCGTTGCGGTGACCGGTATCTCGTGCGGCCGGGCACGCCAGACGACGAAGCCGGCCAGCGCCGCGGCAAGGACGACGACCGCAGCGACCGCCGCGACCCCCGGCCAGCCGGGGTCGGTGCGGGCACCGCGCAGGGCGACCGGGACGGACCAGTCGACCCAGCGCACGAACCCCGACCGCACCCCGCGCCAGATCGAGGACCCAGGCGAAGCGGACGAGGCTAACGCCGGATCGGCGACCGACGACTCCGGTACGACCGGCGCCGCCGCAGCCTCCCGCACGCCGGGCAAGGGCGAGGAGCCGAGGGCGACGGGCGCAGGCCCCTCCACACCAGCGGCAGCCGGGTCAGCGGCGGCGGCCATCGGCTCAGCCGGCGCGGCAGCCGCCGCCACGACCGCTGCTCCGGAGCCGCCACTCAGCCGGTGCAGCCGTAGTTGCGCAGCGGCGGTGGCAGCGGGCTCGGGCCGGCGATAGCGGACAGGCACCGCTCCACGTTGGCAGCCGGAGGGGGGTGTCTCAGCCCGCCGGCCCGTACCTGTGGATGCACCCGGGCCTGTGCACTACGCGCCGCGCGGACACGCCGACCGTGCTAGCACCCCGTCACGAACCTCATGGGCCTGACCGGACCGGCTCCCGCACGATGACCACACCAAGGACACCCGGGCCGACGTGCGCACCGACCGCCGCACCGAGCTCGGACACCACCAGCCGCCGGACGTTCGGCAGGCGGGCCCGGATCCGGTCGCTGAGCAACGCCGCCCGGTCGGGCGCCGCGAGGTGGTGCACGGCGATGTCGACCGGGTCGCCGTGGGCGGCCTCGGCGGCGAGCTCCTCCAGCCGGGTCACCCCCCGGCTGGCGGTGCGCACCTTCTCGCGCAGCACGATCGCGCCGTCGACCAAATGCAAGATCGGCTTGACCGACAGCGCCGTGCCCAGGATGGCGGCGCTGGCGCTGATCCGACCGCCGCGGCGCAGGTATTCCAGCGAGTCGACGTAGAACAGCATCGACGTCCGGCGTACGCAGTCCTGGACCGCCTCGTACACCTCGTCGAGGGAGCCACCGGCAGCGGCGCGGGACGTGCCCGCCAGCACCGCGAAACCCAGTCCCATCGCGGTGCTGCGGGAGTCGAGCACCCGCACCGGCCCGTCAGCCTCCTTGGCCGCCATTGCGGCGGACTCCCACGTGCCCGACAACTGGCCCGACAGGTGCACCGAGAGCACCCCCGTGGCCCCGGCGGCGAAGGCAGCGGCGTAGGCCCGCGACAAATCCGCCGGTGTCGGCCGCGAGGTGGTCACCCGCAGCCGGCGGTCGAGCAGCGCCTCGGCGACGTCGGCGGGGGTCACCTCTGTGCCCTCGGCCCCCGTACGGCCGCCGAGGACGACCTGCAGCGGCACGACGCGTACCCCGGAAGCAACCAGCGCATCCGGCGAGAGGTACGCGGTCGAGTCGGTGACGACTGCGACCACATCGGCCGTCACGAGGCCATCAGGCGGCCATCAGGCCGGAACGATGTTGACCAGTCGCGGTGGTCGGACGATGACGGTACGGATCTCGCGGTCGGCCAGCCACCGGCGCACGGCCCCGTCAGCCAGAGCCAGGTCGCGCAGCGCGCCCTCGTCGATCCCGGGGGGCACCGACAGCCGGGCCCGTACCTTGCCCGAGACCTGCACCACGCAGGTCACCGCGTCCTCGACCAGCAACTCGGGATCGGCTACCGGCCAGGTGGCCCGGCCGACCACGTCCCCGCCCTCGACGTCGCGGCCCAGCAGCGCCCAACCGTCCTCGCCGGCATACGGCGCGAACAGGCTCAGCATGATCGCCAGGGACTCGGCGCCCTCACGAACGGCGGGGTCGGCCGGCCCCGGCCCGGCGTCGATGGCCCGACGCAGCAGGGAGGTCAGCTCCATCAGCCGGGCGATGGCGACGTTGAACCGGAAGCCCTCGACCAGCCCGGTCACCTCGTGCACCAGCCTCGCGACTGCTCGCCGTACCACGTCGTCACCAGGACCAGCAGCCGCGCCGGCAGACCCCACATCCGACCAGACCCGCCAGGCGCGGGCCAGGAACTTGCCCGAGCCGGTCGGCGACAGGTCGGACCAGTCCTTGTCGTCCTCCGGCGGCCCGGCGAACAGTACGGTCAGCCGAATCGCGTCGACGCCGTGCGCGTCCAGCTCCACACCCAGGTCGACGCCGTTGCCCAGCGACTTCGACATCGACTTGCCCTGGTTGATGACCTGGCCTTGGTTCAGCTGCGCGGTGAACGGTTCGACGAAGTCGACCATGCCCATGTCGTGCAGCACCTTGGTGAAGAAGCGGCTGTACAACAGGTGCAGGATCGCGTGCTCCACGCCGCCGACGTAGTTGTCGACCGGCATCCACGCACGGACGGCGTCCGGGTCGAACGGCCCCCCCTCGTACGACGGTGAGCAGTAGCGCAGGAAGTACCACGAGGAGTCGACGAAGGTGTCCATCGTGTCGGTGTCGCGGGTCCCCGGACCCCCGCACCGCGAGCAGGTGACGTTGACCCAGCCGGTGGCCGACGCCAGCGGCGACACACCGCGCGGTGCCAAATCCTGCCCGCGCAGGTCGGGTAGCACGACCGGCAGTTCATCATCCGGTACGGCGACCTCGCCGCACTGTGCACAGTGGACGATCGGGATCGGCGCGCCCCAGAACCGCTGGCGCGACAGCAGCCAGTCGCGCAGGCGATAGTTGACCGCCGCCTTGCCGCCGCCCCGGGCGGCCAGATCGGCGGTGATCCGCTCGATGGCCGCGTCCTTGCCCAGGCCGTCGTAGGGCCCGGAGTTGACCAGCACCCCGTCGCTCGTCGTGGCCACGCCGACCTCCGCGGGATCGGGCCCTCCGGTGTCGACCACCATGCGTACCGGCAGGCCGAAGGCCCGGGCGAAGTCCAGGTCGCGCTGGTCGTGGGCAGGCACCGCCATGATCGCGCCGGTGCCGTAGTCGGCCAGGACGTAGTCGGCGGCCCAGACCCCGATGCGCTCGCTGTTGACCGGGTTGACCGCATGGCGGCCCAGGAAGACGCCGGTCTTCTCCCGGTCGGTCGACTGCCGCTCGATGTCGGTCAGCCGGCGTACCTGCTGCAGGTAGGCCTCGAACGCCGCCCGCTGCTCGGGCACGACCAGGGTCTCGGCCAGCGGCGAGTCGGCGGCGACGACGAAGAAGGTCGCGCCGTACAGCGTGTCCGGCCGGGTGGTGAAGACCGTGACGCGAGCCTCGGGCCGGCCGGCCGCCGCCTCGACCACGAAGTCGACCTCGGCGCCGGTGGAGCGGCCGATCCAGTTGCGCTGCATCAGCAGCACCCGCGCGGGCCAGCTGCCCTCCAGCGGCTCCATGTCGGCCAGCAGCCGGTCGGCGTACTCGGTGATCTTGAAGAACCACTGGGTCAGGTTGCGCTTGGTGACCTCGGTGCCGCAGCGCTCGCAGCGGCCGGCCACCACCTGCTCGTTGGCCAGCACCGTCTGGTCGACCGGGCACCAGTTGACCGGCGATGCCTTGCGGTAGGCCAGCCCGCGCTCGTAGAAGCGCAGGAACAGCCACTGGGTCCAGCGGTAGTAGCCGGGGTCGGAGGTGTGCAGCCGACGCGACCAGTCGAAGGACACGGCGTAGCGCTTGAACGACTGTGCCTGGGTCTCGATGTTGGCATAGGTGTAGTCGGCGGGGTGCTCGTCGCGCCGGATGGCGGCATTCTCCGCGGGCAGGCCGAAGGAGTCCCAGCCGATGGGATGCAGCACGTCGTGGCCGCGCAGCATCCAGTAGCGGGCGATCGCGTCGCCGATGGCGAAGGCCTCCGCGTGACCCATGTGCAGGTCACCGGAGGGGTAGGGGAACATGTCCAGGATGTACTTCTTGGGCTTGCCCTCGTGCGCGCCGCCGGCCCGGTAGGGGTCCAGTTTGTCCCAGACTCCTAACCAGCGTTCCTGGATCGCGCGCCAGTCGTAGTGCTGCGGGTCCTCGTCAGTCATCTCGCTCGCTGCTCCTTATGCGTGTACGGGGCGCCGGGCAACAAAAAAGCCCTCGCGATCCGCAAGGGCTGCCGCGCTGACGGGTGGCTCAGGCCAGGGAGGTCAGCGCGGCTCGGCAAGGAGCAGGCGTGCGGCGGTGTACATGCAGGGATGATACCGCCTACAGCGCTCAACCTGCCTGCGGCGGTTCGATGTCCTGCGTGGTCAGCAGGCTGTCGTCGGGCACCAGGTCGGGCCCGGTGTTGTGCGCGATCAGCTGCCACCCGTCAGGCAGCCGCCGCAGCTCTGACCACCGGCAGTTGCCCAGCGCGCCCAGCGCGTTTCGCCAGCGCTCCCCGCGCACGTCGAGCAGGGAGTTGAGCACGGCCCGGATCGTCCCGCCGTGGCTGACCACGAGCAGGGTCTCGACCTGTGGTTCCAGTACGGCCGGCACCGCGCGGGCGGCGATCGCGGCGTAAGATTCGCGGCCGCTCGGGCCGGCGTCCCCGGCCTCATACGCCGCGGACTCGACCGGAAAGCGCACCCGGGCCTCATCGCGGGTGAGCCCTTGCATGATCCCGAGATGCATCTCGCGCAGCCGCGCGTCGCAGCGGACGGACAGCCCCGTGATCTCCGCGATCGCGGCCGCGGTGTCGGCCGCACGGGAGCTGTCGCTGGAGATGATCGCGCCCGGGCGCATCGCCGCGAGGTACGGAGCGACCAGGAGCGCCTGCTTGCGCCCGGTGTCATCCAGGGCTACGTCAAGTTGCCCCTGCCCGCGGCCGGCGGCGTTCCACTCGGTGCGGCCGTGCCGCCAGAGCAGGAGCCGCTGCGGGCCGCCGGCCTGCGGCGTGCTCACACCCTCGGAACGCTGCCCGCAGCGTCGGCGAAGGCGATCACGGGACAGTCCTTCCACAGGCGCTCGAGGGCGTAGAAGGCACGCTCCTCCAGGTGCTGCACGTGGACGACGATGTCGATGTAGTCCAGCAGCACCCACCGGCCGGCCCGCTCGCCCTCGCGGCGTACGGGCTTGACGCCCAGACCCCGGAGGCGCTCCTCCACCTCCTCGACGACCGCCTGCACCTGTCGCTCGCTCGGTGCCGAGGCGATCACGAACACGTCGGTGATGACGAGCTGCTCGCTGACGTCGAGGATGGCGATGTCGGTGGCGAGCTTGTCAGCGGCGGCCTGTGCTGCGGCGAGCGCCAGTGCGGTGGCGCCCTCTGAAGCTGTCACGTACGGCTCTCCTGTTGTCGACCAAGGGGCTGCGGATCAAAGGCTCCGGACCGGCTCCAGCCTCTCACGGCTTGAAGTCGCTCCCGAGGTAGACGATCACATCGGCGATGTTCTGGTCGCGGCTGCCGACCTGCACCGGCGCCTGGGGCAGACCCAGCGCGGTCGCCAGCTGGCTGGCGCGCACGTTGGTCTTCGGCGTCGCGTCGTAAACCACGATGATGGTCTTCGTACGGCCGAACGGCTTCTGGTTGCGCGCGTCGACGAACACGAAGTCCGCCGCGACGATCTTGTCGCGGACCGCCTGCCCGAGTCCGGGAGTGCCGACCTGGTTGAGCACCAGGACCCGGTTGCCCTTGTCGAACCGGCCGGGCAGCCGCGATCCCGCGAGCACCTGGTTGACCATCCGGGTGACCCCGACGGGCTCGATCCGATAGCTGGCCGCTCCCCCGGTGTCCACGGTCAGCACCGGCATGATCTGGTAGACGTTCCGCCCGGCGGCCGCGTCGGTACGGACCCCGTCCAGCAGGCTGGTGACGGTGCCCGTGCTGCTGATCTCAGAGCCCTTGCCGATCTTGCCGGCCAGCGCGGCCAGCGCGTCGGTGCCGGACGGCAGCTCGGCCAGCACCCCCGCGAGCACGTGCTGGAATCGCGGCAGCGTCGACAACTCGTCCTCACCCGGCGCGCGATAGGACAGCACCGCCAACGCCCGGACGCCGTTGAGTTGCTGGGCCGCACCCTTGGGCACGAGGACGACGTTGTCCTTGCCCTGCTTGCCGATGATGTCGACGTCGACGTCGACCTTGATGCCGCCGAGGGCGTCGACGAGGTGGATGAACGCAGCCTGGTCCAGCACCCACGAGGCGTCCACGCGAACCCCGAGCAGGTCCGCCATCGTGCTGCGCGAGATCGCCGGCCCGCCGGGTTGATCGACGGCCAGGCCGAACGGCTGCGCCCCGCTGCCCGGCACCTGGGCCACAACGCGGTCGGGCACGAGCACGACGGCGGCCGACTTCTTCTGCGAATCCCAGGCCAGCAGGGCACTCGACAGGGCGGAGCCGTCCGGCGCGCGTACCTGCAGCAGCACCGTGTGCTGCGTCCGGACGCCGGCCCCGGACGTGTTCTTGCTGGCATCGCGACCGTTGCGGTCGTGGCCGGTGAGGTAGATGACGGTGCCGACCAGGCCGGCCAGGAGCAGGACGGTGATCAGGACGCCGAGCACCTTCTGCCGACGGTGCTTGCGCTTGGTGCGGATGATGGCCCGGCGGACGTCCTTGAGCTCCAGGCGCGTCGTCGTACGGCTCGAGGACCGGACCCCGGGCTTGGTCGAGGGCGCCCGTGCGGATCCGTCCGCAGCGACAACTCCCCGCGGTACGTCGGCCGGGGTGGCGGTGGACGCCGGGAGGGTGACCGGCAACGCCGGTGGCTCAGGTGGCGGCGGCACCACGCGGAGCGCGCGGGACCCCTGCGGCG
>QHCA01000019.1 GCA_003244095.1 Pseudonocardiales bacterium
GGCCGGAAGTGGAAGTGCGGACTAAAGACGCATGCAGCTGACCGGTACTAATAGGCCGAGGGCTTGACCACAAATGCTACGCGTCCACTGTGCGGTTCCCGAGGTTCGGTCGTCTGACCGACATCTCCATAGAGTTTCGGCGGCCATAGCGAGAGGGAAACGCCCGGTCCCATTCCGAACCCGGAAGCTAAGCCTCTCAGCGCCGATGGTACTGCGCGGGGGACTGCGTGGGAGAGTAGGACACCGCCGGACATAACTTCCCCGAGGGGGGCTACTCAAGCGAGTGGCCCCCCTCGGGTTTTCTGCGTTATCAGCGCGCCGGCCAGGAGCCGGCCAGGAAGGCGGCCCGATGTCACACGGCCCGGCGGATGACCCGCGGGGACCCGGCCGCCCGACCCAAGACTCGACTCGGCCCTCCTCCGGGGATGCGGCGCCCTCCCGCGGGGAAGACCCGTCCCGCTCCGCGAGCCCGGCCCGGAAGTTCGGACAGCCATCCAGCGAGCGCCAGTCCCACGGTACGGACCGGGCGCCCAGAGCCCGTCAACCTCGACGCGCTGACCACTCCGACGGGTCGGGCCGGGCCCGGGGCTCGGGGCAGCGGCGCACCCCGACCCAGCCCCGGGGGGCAGGTGGGCACGGCGCCGCGGCCAAGCCGTACCGCTCGGGTCAGCAGCCAGGCTCCAGCGTCGCGCGCGACACACGGCAGACCCCGCTTGGCGACCGGTCCAGGGCTGCCCGGGATCCTCGCGCCGACCAGGCCCGCGACTCCCGCGACTCCCGCGACTCCCGCCGGCCGCCGACGTCCGATCAGGCCGGCCCGCCCGCAGACGGGGGACGTGCTCCGGCCGTACCGGCCGGGCGACGGACCGACCGCCCGGCCGTCACGCGGACGCCCGGCTCGCCCAACCGGGCCGGCGCGGGGCGGGATCGGCCGGAGGAGCGGGCCGGTCAGAATCGGGTCCGGGAGCAGCGTCGGGTGGAGCCGCCCGCCGACGCCGATCCCCGGCTGCTCGATTCGGACGTCCGGCGGTCTCTGCGCTCGCTCGTCCCCTCCACGGCGGATCGGGTTGCGGCCCACCTCGTCGCGGTAGCCCAACTCCTCGACACCGACCCCGAGGCAGCGCTGGAGCAGGCGCGGGCGGCGCGCTCGCTGGCGTCCCGGATCGGGTTGGTACGCGAAGCCGCCGGCCTGGCTGCCTACGCCGCCGGGGCATGGCACGAGGCCCTCGCGGAGCTTCGGGCGGAGCGCCGGCTGACCGGCTCGGCCGTGCACATCCCGGTCATGGCCGACTGCCAGCGCGGCCTCGGCCGCCCCGAGCGTGCTCTGGAGCTGGCCTCGTCGGAGGACGTACGGATGCTCGACGCCGCCGGACGCGTGGAGATGGCGATCGTGGCGGCCGGTGCCCGCAGGGACATGGGGCAGCCCGAGGCCGCCGTGGTCACGCTCGAGGCGGCAGGACTCGACCGCGATCAACCCAGGCCGTGGTCAGCCCGACTGTGGTACGCCTACGCCGACGCCCTCCTGGCGACCGGCCGGCGCGCCGAGGCCGCCGGATGGTTCGCCGCGATCACCGACATCGACGACGGCGACACCGACGCCGAGGAGCGGCTGCTCGCGCTGCGGGAGCCCCCGCCGCCTCCCGCACCCTGAGCCGGCCATCCACAGGGCACGCCTTGTCCACAGATTCACCGCCGACCCACCAGTGCCGGCACCGGACGGTGACGATGGCTACATGGCGGAGCACGCGAATGCTGTTCATCTGATCGGCCGCCTCGCGGCAGCCGCTGAGGTGCGGGATATGCCCAGCGGCGACCAGGCCGTCGTCTGGCGCGTCGTCGTCAATCGTCCCGTGCCGGCCGCGCGCGTCCGGGTCGACACACTGGCCTGCGTCGCGTGGAAGGCCGGCACCCGGCGCTCGGCGCTGTCCTGGCAGGCCGGCGACACGGTCGAGATCGATGGCGCGCTGCGGCGGCGATTCTGGCGCACACCGGGCGGGCCGGCCAGCCGGTACGAGGTTGAGGTGGCCAAGGCCCGGCGCATCGGCGCTCGCGCGACATGAGCCGTTCAGGGCCACAAGCCTGTAGGCCGCGGGGTCGCCGTGCAACGATGGGCGGACAGCGGCAGCCGCTCCGGGTGGCCGCACGCGTCGATCGAGGGGTGGTGATCGGGTGCCTGATGAGAGTCGCGACCTCGAGGACAACCAGCCCTACGACGGCGCACCGTCGGGAGAGTCCTACGACTGGTACGTCCGCGGGCTGGACCTCCTCGACTCCGGCAATGCTGCTGCAGCCGTGCAGGTGCTCGCCCACGCGGCGACCGCCGAGCCGCAGTCGAGGGCGGCCCGCGAAGCGCTCGCCCGCGCCCAGTTCGACGCCGGGCTCTACCTCGAGGCGCTCGAGAGCTTCGCCTGGATCGTCGGGGCCGACCCGACCGATGACTACGCGCAGTTCGGTCTGGGGCTGGCGGCGGCCCGCACCGGTGACTACCGCACAGCGGTCGAGCACCTGTCGCTGGCAGCCGCGATGCGTCCGGACGTCGCGCACTACAACATGGCCCTGCGAGGGGCCCGCGCAGCGCTGCGGTCGTGACCGCGCCCGCGCCAGGATCGACGGCAGCGCGTACCCGCCCGGCGGTGCTGGCCGCCAGCGCCGACCTGACCGCCGACTACGACGTGGCCTTGCTCGACCTCGACGGGGTGGTCTACGTCGGCGCCGACGCCGTCCCGGGTGTCGCCACGGCGCTGGCGGCAGTGCGGTCCCGCGGCATGCGGCTCGCGTACGTCACGAACAACGCATCCAGACGCCCCACCGAGGTCGCCGAGATGCTGTCGGGGATGGGCGTTCCGGCCGACGCGGCCGACGTGGTCACCTCTGCGCAGGCCGCCGGTCACCTGCTGCGCGAGCGGCTCCCACCGGGCAGCTCCGTCCTGATCGTCGGCAGTGAGGCGCTGGCCGACGAGGTGCGGGCCGCCGGGCTGGTGCCCGTGCGCACGGCGACGCCGTTGCCGGCGGCCGTGGTGCAGGGTTACACACCGGACACCGGCTGGCGCGACCTGGCCGAGGCGACGATCGCGGTGCGCGGCGGGGCGCTGTGGGTCGCCACCAACACCGACAGCACGCTGCCCTCGGCCCGGGGGCCGCTGCCGGGCAACGGCGCATTGGTGGCCGCGGTCCGCACGGCGACCGGCGGCGAGCCGGAGGTCGTCGGCAAGCCACGCCCTGGCCTGCACCGCGAGTCCGTCGAGCGCACCGGCGCCCGCCGGCCGCTCGTCGTCGGCGACCGGCTCGACACCGACATCGAGGGTGCCGTGGCGGCCGGTGCCGACAGCTTGCTGGTCCTGACCGGCGTCACCACGGTCGAGCAGCTCATCGCCGCCGCCGAAGGGCAGCGGCCGACCTACATCGCGGCCGGCGTCGCCGGATTGCTGCAGGAGCACCCACCGGTGACCTGTCAGGACACTCAGGCGACGTGCGGAGGCTTCGCGGCCCGCCTGGACACCGACGCACTCGTCCTGTCCGGCTCGGGCGCCGACCCGGTCGACGCCCTGCGAGCGCTGTGTGAGGTGTCATGGTGCGCTGATCCGGCCGTACGACCGATCGTTGCCGAAGGGGAGGGCGCTACGGCCGCGCTACAGGACCTGGGGGTCAGAACAGCGAGCGCAGCTTGAGCAGGTCGAACACGCTGGCGTCGACCCGGAGCCGGCCCGCCGCCACCGCGCTGCGGGCGTTGAGGTCACCTCGAGTCAGGGCAAGCAGGTCGTCGCTGCCGACGGCGAGCTTGATCTGCGCCGCAGGATTCGGCGCAGCGACCAGGCTCGCGATCGTGCCGCCCTCGATGCGGCCGGAGAAGTCCGCGTCGATGTCGACGATGTGGCACGACCACGTCCGGTCGACCGCGTGCGCGTCGCGGACGCCTGCGTCGACGCTCGCCAACCGTGCCGCAACCTCGCGCAGGGCACTCTCACATTCGCTGACCGTGGCCATGTCGCAGTGACCCCTGGATTCGATCGGACATGCCGGCGGGCGAGGGTATCGCGACACGCCAGCGGTGGGTGCGCCCCCTGCCATCCCGGTAGCGTGGACGCGACAACCATCGTGCGGAGGTGTTGAAAATGCGCAAGGCGGTACGCGACTACCTGGCCATCGCAAACTCGGTGGCCGAGGTGCCACGTCGCCGCGTCGTCGCCGCGGCCAAGGCGCTTGCCGCCCAGGGTGAGGCGACTGCGGGGCAGGTGGGCTCGCTCACCGAGGAGTTGCTGGAGACGAGCAAGAACAACCGCGAGGCGCTCGCCAACCTGGTCAGGTTCGAGGTCGACCGGGCCCTCGGCCGGCTCGGGCTGGCGACGAGCGATGAGGTCGCCGCACTGGCCCGCCGGGTGACCGCCCTGGAGGCGGAGCTCCGGGCTGCCACGGGACCGCCCGCAGTCCCGGCTGCCGCGACGGTCCCCTCGGCCAAGGCTCCGGCCCAGGCTCCCGCCAAGAAGGCAGCGGCGAAGAGGGCCCCGGTCAAGGTGCCCGCCAAGAAGGCTCCGGCGAAGAAGGCTCCGGCCAAGACCGCCGCGAAGAAAGCCCCGGCGAAGCAGGCGACGGCGGCGTCCGCGGGCGGTGCCGTATGACGGTCGAGGAATCGACCGGCGGTACGGGTGACGCCCGGGTCGACCGTGTCCTGCTGCGGCTCGACGAGCTCGACGAGCTTCCCCTTACCGATCACGTCGAGCGCTACGAGCGCGTGCACACCGACCTGCAGGACGCCCTGAACGCGGTCGAGCAGGACTAGCCGATGACCCGCTGGGCCCGCCTCGACGCGGAGCTGGTGCGCCGCGGGCTGGCCGGCTCGCGGTCCCAGGCCGCGGAGCTGGTACACGCCGGCCGGGTACGGGTCGACGGCAGGACCGCCACCAAGCCGGCGACCGGCGTGGCGCCGGCCATGGCGCTGCTCGTAGCGGCCACCGATGCCGGACCGGCCTACGCGTCACGGGGTGGCCACAAGCTGGCCGGTGCCCTGGACCTGTTCGGCGCGGCGGGGTTGCCGGTTGCCGGCCGCCGCTGCCTCGACGCCGGTGCCTCCACCGGCGGCTTCACCGACGTCCTGCTGCGCCGAGGCGCTCGGGAGGTGGTGGCCGCCGATGTCGGCTACGGGCAGCTTGCCTGGGCGCTGCGCACCGACCCGCGGGTCCGCATCCTCGACCGTACGAATGTCCGCTCGCTGACCCCGGAACTCACCGGCGGGCCGGTCGACCTCGCCGTTGCCGACCTGTCGTTCATCTCCCTGCGCACGGTGCTCCCCGCGCTGGTCGCCTGCCTGGCGGCGGGCGGTGACCTGGTGCCGATGGTCAAGCCGCAGTTCGAGGTCGGCCGGGACAGCCTGGGCAAGGGCGGCGTGGTGCGCGATGCCGGCCTGTGGGCACAGGCCGCCGTCGGCGTGGCCGAGGCGGCCGCGTCGCACGGGCTCGGCGTGGCGGGAGTGGCGCGCAGCGTGCTGCCGGGGCCGGCCGGCAATGTGGAGTTCTTCCTGTGGCTGCGCGCGGGGGGGCCGGCGGTCGACCCGGACATGATCGAGTCGGCTGTCAGAGCCGAGCCCGAGGCCACAGCGTGACCCGGCGAGCCCTCCTGGTCACCCACGTCGGGCGACCCGACATCGTCGAGCATGCCGCGCGGCTGGCCGGGCGGCTGCGGCAACGCGGCTTCGCCTTGCAGGTGCTCCGCTGCGAGACCGACGGGCTGAGCCTGCCGGGAGCAGAGACGGTCGACGAGACGCCGGCCGCCGGCGCCGACGTCGAGATCATCATCGCCCTCGGCGGCGACGGGACCCTGTTGCGCGCTGCGGAGATGGCGCGGCCGGCCGGCACACCGTTGCTGGGCGTCAAGCTCGGCCGGGTCGCCTTCCTGGCCGAGGCCGAGGTCGAGGACCTGGACCAGGCGGTCAATGCGGTGGCCGACCGGACGTATTCCGTCGACGAGCGGCTCACCGTCGACGTGACCGTCACCCTCGCCGGGGAGGTCGTCGCGTCCGGGTGGGCCCTGAACGAGGCGGCGGTGGAGAAGGCCAGCCGCGAGCGGATGATCGAGGTGCTCGTCAGCATCGACGGCAGGCCGCTCTCGCGCTGGGGCTGTGACGGCGTGGTGTGCGCGACGCCGACCGGGTCGACGGCGTACGCGTTCTCGGCGGGCGGCCCGGTCGTGTGGCCGGAGGTGGAAGCGCTGCTGCTCGTACCCAACAGTGCGCACGCGCTGTTCTCCCGGCCGCTCGTGACCGCACCGACGTCCGTGCTCACCATCGAGGTCGCTCCCGAGGGCGGCCGGGCGGTGCTCACCTGCGACGGGCGCCGGACCGTCTCCCTGGAGCCGGCGTCGGTCGTCGAGGTACGCCGGGGGGGCAAGCCGGTGCGGGTGGTCCGGCTGCACTCCCAGGCCTTCACCGATCGCCTGGTCAAGAAGTTCCGGCTCCCGGTCGACGGTTTCCGCGGCTGAGGCCACAGGCTGATGGCGAGCCGCACGGCATCGTCGTACGGTGCCGTTAGTCTCGAATGCGTGCTCGAGGAGCTGCGGATCCGGGGCCTCGGCGTCATCGCCGATGCCACCCTGGAGTTGTGCCCCGGCCTGACGGTGGTGACCGGTGAGACCGGCGCTGGCAAGACGATGGTCGTGGCCGGGCTGGGCCTGCTGTTCGGCGGCCGGGCTGACACCGGGCGGGTGCGTGCGGGGGAGCGGCAGGCGTTCGTGGACGGCCGGCTGCGGCTGCCCGACGACAGCCCGGCCCTGGCGAGGGCTGTCGAGGCCGGAGCCGAGCGCGACGACGACGGCACCCTGCTGGCCGGCCGCACGGTCTCGGCCGAGGGCCGCTCGCGCGCGCATCTGGGCGGCCGGAGCGTGCCGGTGAGCGTGCTCGGCGTGCTGGGCGAGGATCTGGTCACGGTGCACGGGCAGGCCGATCAGCTGCGGCTGTTACGCCCGGCCGAGCAGCGGGCCGCCCTCGACCGGTTCGGCGGTGCGGCCGTCGCCGACCTTCTCGCCCGGCACCGACCCACCTTCGACAGCTGGCAGGCGGTCGTCGCCGATCTGGCCGACCGCGCGTCACAGGCCCGCCAGCGCAGCCAGGAGGCCGACCTGCTGCGGCACGGGCTGGCCGAGATCGCGGCGGTCGACCCGCAGCCCGGTGAGGACGACACGCTGCGCGCCGAGTCGCAGCGGCTGGAACACGCCGACGCGCTGCGCAGGGCCGCCACCGGGGCGGCGGCGGCCCTGGTGGCCGACCCGGCCAGTGACGAGGCCGACGCGACCGGGCTGCTCGGGGTGGCGCACCGCGCCCTCGACGCGGTGGCCGGCCACGACCCCGCACTCGCCGACCTGACCAAGCGGGTCGGCGAGCTCGGCTACCTGGCCGCCGACGCGGCCACCGAGCTGGCGTCCTACGCCGACTCTCTCGACGCCGACCCCGGCCGCCTCGCCCAGCTCAACGACCGGCGGGCGGCGCTGGCCGGCCTGCTCCGCAAGTACGCCGACACCGTCGACGGCGTCATCTCCTGGGCGGGGGAGGCGGCGCTGCGGCTCGATCAGCTCGACAGCTCGACCGACCGCCTGGCGGCTCTCGCGGCCGAGCGCGACGCCCTCACCGAGCGGTTGGCCGAGACCGCCGCGGCGCTGTCCGCGGCCCGCTGCGAGGCTGCCGACCGGTTCGCCGCGGCAGTCACCGCGGAGCTTGCCGATCTCGCACTCCCGCACGCCCAGGTCCAGGTCGAGGTGCGTAACCGTCCCGCGGTCACCGGCGCGGCGAGCCTGCTGATCGGGGGTCAGCCGGTCTCCGTCGGCCCCGACGGCGTCGACGAGGTCGACCTGCTGCTGATCGCGCACGCCGGTGCTCCCGCGCGCCCGCTGCACCGGGGCGCGTCGGGCGGCGAGCTGTCGCGGGTGATGCTGGCCGTCGAGGTGGTCTTCGCCGGGGCTGACCGGGTGCCGACGCTCGTCTTCGACGAGGTCGACGCCGGCGTGGGCGGACGCGCGGCCGTGGAGGTGGGCCGCCGGCTGGCCCGGCTCGCCGCCACCCATCAGGTGATCGCGGTCACCCACCTGCCCCAGGTGGCCGCCTTCGCCCACCGCCACTTGGTGGTCGTCAAGGACGACGACGGCTCGGTGACGGCCAGCGGCGTGCGCGAGGTCGAGGGCGGCGAGCGGCTCCGCGAGCTGGCTCGCATGCTGGCCGGTCTCGACGGCAGCGACACCGGGTTGGCGCACGCGGAGGAGCTGCTGGCGACAGCGCAGCGCGACAAGGCGGTGTCGGTCACCCCGCATGCCGCGTCCCAATGACACACTGAGGTCGATGAAGCTTGCCACCCTGCGCAGGTTCCGGGCGGCCGCGTTGCCCGGTGTCACCGGCGTGGCGCGGCTCGACCGGCGCACCAAGCGCATCACCAAGCGGCTGCGTCCCGGCGACATCGCGGTTATCGACCACGTCGATCTCGACCGGGTCGCCGCAGACGCCCTGGTGTCCTGCAAGGTCGCCGCCGTGATCAACGCCTCGCCGTGCATCTCCGGCCGCTACCCCAACCTCGGCCCTGAGGTGCTCATCCGGGCCGGCGTCCCGGTGCTCGACGCCGTCGGCGGCAAGGTCTTCGAACAGGTGTCCGAGGGGCAGACCATCCGGCTCGACGGCGACTCGGTCTACGCGGGCACCACGCTGGTGGCCACCGGCTTCCGGCACGATGCCGAGAGTGTCAGCGCGGCGATGGTCGACGCCAAGGCGGGCTTGTCGACCCAGCTCGAGGCATTTGCGGCCAACACGATGGAGTACATGCGCCGCGAGCGAGACCTGCTCCTCGACGGTGTCGGGGTGCCCGACATCAAGACCGGCATCGACGGGCGGCACTGTCTCATCGTCGTCCGTGGCTACGACTACCGGCAGGACCTGCGCGTGCTCCGCCCGTACATCCGGGAGTTCAAGCCGGTGCTCATCGGCGTCGACGGTGGCGCCGACGCGCTCGTCGAGGCGGGCTACCGGCCCGATCTCATCGTCGGCGACATGGACTCCGTCACCGACGAGGTGCTGCGCTGCGGCGCGGAGGTGGTCGTACACGCCTATCCGGACGGGCATGCGCCGGGCCTGGCCCGCGTCCAGGACCTCGGCGTCAAGGCGCACACCTTTCCGGCCGCGGCGACCAGCGAGGACATCGCGATGCTCCTCGCCGATGAGCACGGCGCCGCGCTCATCGTTGCCGTGGGCACGCACGCGACACTGATCGAGTTCCTCGACAAGGGCCGGGCCGGCATGGCCTCCACCTTCCTCACCCGGCTGCGCATCGGCGGCAAGCTGATCGACGCCAAGGGCGTCAGCCGGCTCTACCGGCAGCGGATCGGTGCCTGGCCGCTGCTGATCCTGGTGCTGGCCGCCATGGTCTCGATCGCCGCGGCGCTCGGCGTCTCCGACGTCGGGCAGTCGTACGTCACCGTCTTCACCGACCTCTGGGACGGTCTCCTCTACTGGATTCAGGGCCTGTTGCATTGATCGACTTCCGCTATCACATCGTCTCGCTGACCGCAGTGTTCCTGGCGCTGGCGGTCGGGGTCGTGCTCGGTACGACCGCCTTGAAGGGGCCGGTCCTCAACAACCTCAAGAGCCGGGTCAGTGGCCTGGCGACGGAGAACAAGGGCCTGCGCAACGACCTGCGCGACCTGCGTACGCAATCGGGCAAGACCGACGCCTTCGCCGGCGAGGTGGCGCCGGCCCTGCTCCCTGGCCGGCTGACCGGCAAGACGGTGACCGTCGTCTCAGGCCCAGGCGCGTCGACCGCCGACCGCGACGCGGTCGTGGCAGACCTGTCCGTGGCCGGTGCCAAGGTGGTGTCCCGGGTACGGCTGGCGAGCGACTTCACCGACCCGAAGCGTTCGGCGGAGATCAAGGCGCTGGTGTCACAGCTCCTCCCACCGGGTGTGCAGGTGCCCGAGTCGACGGAGGGTTCGGTGCAGGCAGGTGCCCTCCTGGGTGCCGTGCTCGTCAAGGGCAACGGCTCCGCGGTGCCGCCGGCCAGCAGCTCGGCCGTCGTGTCGGGTTTCCAGAGCCTGGGTCTGATGTCGTTCGACGGCAAGCCCGACACCGCCGACGTCGCCGTCCTCATGACGGCGCAGCCGCTCACCGGCTCGGCGAACAAGCCACGCAACGCGGCGATGCTCGGCTTCGTCAGCGAGTTCGACAAGCTCGGCCGCGCGACCGTCCTCGCCGGTGACACCGTCAAGGGTGACGGCAACATCATGGGAGCCGTGCGCGGCGACGATGCCATCGCCAAGCGGCTGTCCACAGTCGACGACGTCAATCTGGCCGCCGGCCAGGTCGCGGTGGTCCTCGCCCTGGCCGCCGAGGTCAAGGGCGTGAGCGGCCAGTACGGCATCGGCAGCGGCGCCACCTCCCGCGTGCCTCCGCTGCCATCGTGACGACAGCCTGACGACAGAGTGAGGACATAGTGGCCGCGCGACCGCTTCTGCTCGCCGTGGCCGGGGCCGGTGCCACTCGCGGGCTACTGGCCGCCGCCCGCGCCGTGCCGGCCTGCACCGGGCAGTGGCTCGAGCGGTCCAACTACCGCGGCCGGCCGGTCAGCCTGGTCGCCGGACCCGTGCTCGCGGTGGCAGCGTCAGCGACGGCCTGCGCCAGCGCCCCGACGTCCCGACTGGGCCGGGCCGCGCTGCTCGCCGGCCTCGCCGCCGGTGCGCTCGGTGCCTACGACGACATCGCCGGTGCCCGGCCCGGGCAGCACGGTGACAAGGGCTTCCGCGGTCACCTGTCCGCCCTGGCGCAGGGCCGGGTCAGCACCGGCACGGTGAAGGCGGCCGGCATCGGCGCGGTCGCCGTCGTGGCGGCGCGGGCCGTGGCCGCCGGCCCGGCCGACACCCTGGTGACCGGCGGCGTCATCGCCGGCACCGCCAACCTGGTCAACCTGCTCGACCTGCGACCGGGGCGGGCACTCAAATCGATCCTGTTGCTCGGCCTGCCCCTCGTGCCCGGCCCGGCCGGCCCGCTGCTGGCCGGGCCGCTGGGCGCGGCCGCCGCCGTGCTTCCCGACGATCTGGCCGAGCACGCGATGCTCGGTGACGCCGGGGCCAACGCCATCGGCGCCATCGTCGGGCTCGGGCTCGCCGCCAGCACCGGCCGGGCCGGCCGGGTGGCGCTGCTGGCCGCCCTCGTCGCGATCACCGCCGCCAGCGAGCGGGTCAGCTTCACCGGCGTCATCGAGCGCACCCGGGTGCTCCGGGAGATCGACGCGCTGGGACGCCGGCGGGCACCCGCCGCGGCGTGAGCCCTCGGTCGAGCCGGCCCGCCCGCACGCTCGTCGGTGCGGCGGTGCTCATCGCCGGCCTGACCGTGCTGGCGCGGGTGGCCGGGTTCGGCCGGATCCTGGTGTTCGGCCGAACCGTCGGCACGACCTGCCTCGGCGACACCTACCAGGCGGTCAACACGGTGCCCAACATCGTCTTCGAGGTGGTCGCGGGCGGCGCCCTGTCCAGCCTCGTCGTACCCCTGCTCGCCCGCGCCGCCGACGCAGGCGATCGGCAGCGGGTCCGTGACGGTGCCGCGGCGCTGCTGAGCTGGACCGTGCTGTTGCTGGTCCCGCTGGCGGTCGTCGTCGCGGCCGGCGCCCAACCGCTGGCGCGGCTGCTGCTGGCCCACAAGACCGGCTGCGGTGACGACGCCGTACGGGTGGGTGCGTCGATGCTGCGGGTCTTCGCCCCCCAGATCCCGTTGTACGGCGTCGGGATCGTCCTCACCGGCGTCCTGCAGGCAGGGCGCCGTTTCGGCGGTCCCGCGCTGGCGCCGCTGCTGTCCAGCGTGGTCGTCATCGCCGCGTACCTCACCTACGCCGTCGTCGCACCGAGCGGTACAGACGTCGCGACCGTCAGCACCGCCGCGCGACTGGTGCTGTCCGTGGGTACGACGCTCGCGGTGGCGGCGCTGACCCTCCCGCTCGCGTGGCCGGTCGCCCGGGCCGGCCTGCGCCTGCGACCGAGCCTGCGCTTCCCACCCGGGATGGCCCTGCGGGCCGGCGCACTGGCCGGTGCTGCCGTGGTCGTGCTGGCCGCCCAGCAGGCGGCGGTCGCGGTCACCCTGTTCCTCGGCAACGGGGCAGGCGTGCCGACCGGCCGGATGACGGTGTTCGTGTTCGCGCAGACGGTGTTCCTGCTGCCGTGGGCCATCGTCGCGGTGCCGGTCGCGACGGCGGTCTTCGGCCGGCTGGCCGCCAGCTGGGAGGCCGGGGACCGCACCGCCTACGCGCGGGCGCTGGCCGGATCGATGCGGGCGGTCCTGCTCGGCTGTCTGCTGGCGACGGCCGTGCTCGTCGCGGCGGCCCAGCCGATCGCCCGGTTGCTCGTGCAGAGCGCGCCAGGTGCCCCCAGCGTCGGACCGCTGGCGGCCGGGATCGCGGCGCTGGCCCCCGGGCTGGTGGGTTACGGCCTCTACGCGCTGTTGTCCCGGGCGCTGTACGCGCAGGGCGGGGCACGGGTGGTCGCGGTGGCCAGTGTCGCCGGCTGGGCCGCCGTGGTGATCGCCGACGTCGTGCTCGCGCGCGTGCTGGCCCCGGCCGACCGGGTTCTGGCGCTGGGGCTGGGCAACTCGATCGGGATGACGGTGCTGGCCGTGCTGCTCGTCGTGCTCATCGCCCGACGGACGGGGTCGGCGGCGTTCGCGGGAGTACGCCGCGTGGCGTCCGCGGGGCTGGCCGGGGGAGTGCTGGGCGGCGGGGCGGGCCTCCTGGTCGGCCGTGCCGTGCACGGTGGCGGCCTGCCGGCCGTGGTCGGGCAGGCCGCGCTGGTCGGTACGGTCGTGCTCGTCGTGTTCGGGGCTCTTGCCTGGCGGGTGTGCCGGGCCGATCTGGCGGTGTTGCGCGCACGCGGGCGGGTCGCCGGTGGCTGAGCACGTCGTACTCGTCGTGGCGACCACCACCGGCGGCACCGGGGCGCACGTCCGGTCCCTCGCCCGCCGGCTGGCCGGCCGTGGCGTCGAGGTCACCGTGTGCGGTCCGCGGTCGGCAGAGGACTCCTTCGGGTTCGTCGCTGCCGGGGCCCGGTTCGCGCCGGTGGAGATCGCCAGCGGGCCGCGGCCCTACGCCGACGCGCGGGCCGCTCTGGCGTTGCGCGAGCAGGTGGGCCGGGGCGGGGTCGTACATGCGCACGGCCTGCGCGCCGGGCTGATCGCCGCCGGGGTGACACCGCGCCGGACGCCCTACGTCGTTACCTGGCACAACGCCGCGATCTCCCGCGGCTTGCTGCGCCCGGCGGCCGCCGGTGCCGAGCGGATCGTCGCCCTGCGGGCCGACGTGAGCCTCTGCGTGTCACCCGACCTCGAAGCCCGGGTGCGCTCGCTCGGCGGCCGCGACGTGCGGCCGGGCCCGGTCGCCGGACCGCCGCTGCCGGCTGCCGGGCGCCCTGCGGCGGAGGTGCGGGCCGAGCTCGGGGCGGCCGACCGGTCCCTGGTGCTCAGCGTCGGGCGGCTGCACCCGCAGAAGGGCTACCGCACTCTGGTCGCGGCGGCGGCGTGTCTGGCCACCCGCCGGCCGGCGCCGCTGTTCGTGGTGGCCGGCGACGGCCCGCAGCGCGCCGAGCTCGCCGCGGAGATCACCCGCTGTGCGGCGCCGGTGCGGCTGCTCGGCTGGCGCACCGACCTGGCAGACCTGTTCGCCGCGGCCGATGTCGTCGTGTCGACAAGTCTCTGGGAGGGCAGCCCGCTGGCGGTCCAGGAGGCACTCCGGGCCGGCCGGCCCCTGGTGGCCACCGCGGTCGGCGGCGTGCCCGCTCTGGTCGGCGATGGTGCCGAGCTCGTGCCGCCCGAGGACCCCGCCGCGCTGGCCGCCGCCGTCGCCCGCGTACTGGACGACCCGGACCATGCCGTGTCGCTCGTCGCTCGCGGCCGGGTTGCGGCGGGTCGGCTGCCGACCGAGGACTCGACGTTCGCCCGGGTCACCGCGGTCTATGCGGAGTTGCTCGGCCACTCGGTGTAGGACCGGGCTGGCGACGGCCGGCCAGGAATCCGTCCTCGGCGGCGTAGTCGAATGCCCTGCCGAAGGCCCCCTCGACGGACCAGTCGTGGGCAGCCGGCAGCCGGGCGCCGCCGTCGATGCCGGTCAGGGACACCAGCCAGTCGATCTCCGCCGGTGCCGTCGAGGCGAAGTCACCCACCGGGCTGTAGCCCAGCCCCAGAGCGGCGGCGGTGTCGAGGACGACGGGGTGCCTGCGGTCCCAGGGATGCCAGCCGAGTGGCGAGCCGGCGTCGTCACCCAGCAGGATCTCGTCCCATTGGTGGTCGAGGTGGTGCGCGACGACGCGGGCGATCTCGGCACCGGACGGGGCGTCCCGGTCGGCAATGTTCAGGATTCGCCGGCCGGGTCTCGCGGCGACGGTCTCGACGAGGGCGGCGATGTTGACGGCCGCGCTGGGATGGTCGACACCACGGCCGCCGTGGGCGTGCAGCACCACGGGGCGGCGATCGAGCACCCGCTTGACGAACACCCAGGTCCGCGCCGGTCGAGCGCCTTCCCCGTGGATCTTCGACGGTCGAAGAACGGTCACCGGCAACCCGCTGTCCAGCAACACGTGCTCGGCCGCCACCTTGTTCGGGCCGTACCCCTGCCCGCTGTTGAAGTCCATGTCGCCCGGCGCGACGGTGAGCTGGGACTCCGGCACCGGGCCGTCGAAGCGCGGCGGTTCGGCAGAGTTGGAATGCCGCCCCGCCGCATCGGCGTAGACGGCCTTGCTCGAGATCATCACCGTCGAATCGGCCGCATCGGCGAGCGCCACCAGGTCGAGTGCGTGCTTCGCGGTGTAACACACGCAGTCGACCAGCAGGTCCGCCCCGCCACCGAAGGCCGCGCCGACCGCGGACGTGTCGGACCGGTCGGCAGCGGTGAAGCCGACACCCTGCTCGACGAGGTCGACGGGAAGTCGGGCCGCGTCCCGGCCGACGATGTCGACATCCCACCCGGCCGACAGCAGCCGGCGGCTGACCGCCCGGCCAACCAGTCCCGAACCCCCCAGTACGAATGCGCGCATGGCTACACCGTAGGCGCCGCAACCGGCCCTGTTGACGGCTCCCGAACGGGTCGATCGGGACCGGGTGCGGCGCGTCGACAGGGCGGCGATTTCCACCCGGTGTTACCGTGGACTCCCGTGGACCTGTGGGTGCTCGCACCCACCTGAGATACCGCGGAGATGCACTTGACCCAATCTGCCCGGGCTACCAGGCATGTTTTCGTCACCGGGGGCGTCGCCTCCTCCCTGGGCAAGGGACTGACCGCCAGCAGCCTCGGCAGCCTGCTGACCGCCCGCGGGCTCCGGGTCACCATGCAGAAGCTCGACCCGTACCTCAACGTCGACCCCGGCACCATGAACCCGTTCCAGCATGGNNGAGACCGACCTCGACATCGGCCATTACGAGCGGTTCCTCGACACCGACCTGCACGGCTCGGCCAACGTCACGACCGGACAGGTCTACAGCAAGGTGATCGCCAAGGAGCGGCGGGGGGAGTATCTCGGCGACACCGTCCAGGTCATCCCGCACATCACCAACGAGATCAAGGACCGGATCCGGTCGATGGCCAGCGACGACGTCGACGTGGTGATCACCGAGGTGGGTGGCACCGTCGGCGATATCGAGTCGCTGCCGTTCCTGGAGGCGATCCGGCAGGTCCGCCACGACGTCGGCCGCGACAACTGCTTCTTCCTGCACGTGTCACTGGTGCCGTTCCTCGCGCCCAGCGGCGAGCTCAAGACCAAGCCGACCCAGCACTCCGTCGCCGCCCTGCGCAACATCGGCATCCAGCCAGACGCGGTGGTCTGCCGGTCCGACCGGGAGATCCCGGCCGCGCTCAAGCGCAAGATCAGCCTGATGTGCGACGTCGACATCGAGGCGGTCGTGTCGGCAGCCGACGCGCCCTCGATCTACGACATCCCCAAGGTGCT
>QHCA01000020.1 GCA_003244095.1 Pseudonocardiales bacterium
GGCGCGATGGCGTTGACGGTGATCCCGTATCGGGCCAGCTCCTTGGCGGTGATCACGGTGAAGGCGGCAATCCCTGCCTTGGCGGCCCCGTAGTTGGATTGGCCGGGGTTGCCGTAGATGCCCGAGGAGCTGCTGGTGTTGATCAGCCGCCCGTCGACGTCCTCGCCGGCTTTGGAGCGCTCGCGCCAGTGCCGGGCTGCCCAGTGGCTCGGGGCGTAGGTCCCCCGGAGATGCACCCGGATCACCGCGTCCCATTCCTCGGGGGTCATGTTGACGAGCATGCGGTCGCGCAGGATGCCGGCGTTGTTGACCAGCGCGTCGAGCCGCCCGTGGGCCGCCGTCACACCGCGCACGCACGCGGCGATCGACGCGCCGTCGGTGATGTCGAGCCGGCGGATGTCGAGGTCGACGCCGGCCGCGCCCGCCGCCTCGCGCAGGGCGGTGGCGCGCTGGGGGTCACGTACGGTGGCCACCGTGGTGAACCCGGCCTGGGCGGCGGCGATCGCCGAGGCCAGGCCGATCCCGGACGACGTCCCGGTGATCAGCACGACGTGACCGGACGGGGCGGTCAACGGGTGCTCGATGTCGGTAGCTCGGCCGTCGGCGGTGCGTCGACGGGCGGACTGAACGCGACCACCGGCTCGATCGGCGGGTCGGGCAACTCCCCCACTGCCGCCTGGTCAAGGGCTGCGCCGTCGAGCAGCCGCTGCAGCCCGGACAGCGGAAGGTAGGCGAACATCCCGATGACCGTGCCGCCGACCATCACGATCTTGGCGGCGTCGAGGACGGCGAAGTGCGGCGTCAGCAGGGTGACCGCCCAGCCGCCGACGAAGGCGCTGATCGGGATGACGCCCCAGGTGACCGTGCGGTAGGCCGCGTAGATCACCGCCTGGTCCTTGACGGCCATCCGCACCTGGCGCACCGACTGGCTGCACACGTTGTACCAGGTCATGAAGGCGCCGTAGAAGGCCAGCGTGATCGCCAGCACGATGGCCGGCGGGAACGCCGGAGCGGCGAGGATGCCCAGCCCGCAGGCCGAGTGCAGGAAGATGGACCATGCCTGCATGCGGCCGGCGCCCATCCGCCTGCTGACCTTGGGTGCGACGAGGGCACCGACCACTCCGCCGGCCGCCGCCGCGGACATGACCACACCGAAGACGCCGACGGACAGGTGCAGGCCGCGGTAGGCCAGGACGGGCAGCAGGGTGACGAAGATCGGCCCGCCGATGTTGGCACCCAGCGTGCCCGCCGTGGCCCGGCGCAGCACCGGGTCGTCCCAGTTCTGCCGGATCCCGAGCTTGAGCCGCGACCACACCCGCTCGTCACGACTGGTCCGGCCGCCGCAGGGTTGCATGACGCGGAAGCAGGCGGCCGAGAACAGGTAGGTGGCGGCGTCCACGAGCAGCGCGGCGACGCCGAACAGCTGGTAGAGGCCGGCGGCGACGGACGGCCCGCCCACCTCGGCGACGGTCCGGCTGGTCTCCAGCCGGGAGTTGGCGCGCACCAGGTCGGCCGGCTCGACGATGGCCACCATCGCGGGCAGGTAGGCGATGTTGAAGAACACCGTCGCGGCGCTGACCAGCACCACGCAGACGAACAGCAGCGGGACGCTCAGGTAGCCGTACCAGTAGGCGACCGGGATCGCCGCGATGACGACGAGCCGGATCAGATCGCACGCGATCAGCAACCGCCGCAGGTCCCACCGGTCGACCAGCACGCCCGCTAACAGGCTGAGGATGGGAATGGCGAGGTACTGCGCCATCGAGACCAGGCCGATCTCGAACGGCGAGGACTTGAGGACGAAGATCATCAGGGTCGGGACGACGAACAACGTGACCCGGTCGCCGACGTTGCTGACCGACTGGCCGGTCCACAGCAACCCGAACTCCCGGCCGAGCGACCTGACCGACCGGGCGATCGATCCTCTCACCGAGCTCGACCCGCTCATGCCTGTCGCTGGACGAGGTTGGACGTCTTGCCGGTGCGGTCGTTGCTGATCAGCGCGTCGACGATCCGCACCTCGAAGGCCTCGGGGTCGTGGTTGAACACCGTGCTCAGGCCGAACGCCGAGCCGAGGATGTGGGCACGCAACCCCTCGGCGAGGCCGGGGCCGGCCTCCCGGGAGGCGAGGACCAGGACGTCCAGCGAGCTGCCCTTCTCCTCGAAGTTGGTGATCACCGCCTGAGCCCGGGACACCCCCGGCTTGCCGGTGAGCTCCACGACGAGGTCGTCGACGTTGAGCAGGAAGCCGCGGAACTTCACCACGCCGTCGCGCCGGCCGAGCACCTGCAGGGCCTGCGTGGGATGGCCGCAGGTGCACGACACCCACCGGCCGGCATCGCCGGTCTGATAACGCAGCACCGGGTTGAGTCCCCTCGGCTTGAGGGAGGTGAAGTCGAGCATCTCCCCCTCGCCGATGTGCACCAGCTGCGACGGCAGGGTATGCCAGGTGTTGTCGGCGCAGTCGGGGGTGTTGGTGCCCACCACCCAGGTCTCGGTGCTGCCGTAGAGGCCCCAGCGCCGGGCCTGCGGGGCCACGGCCGGGATGTCCTCGTCGAGCGCGCGGTCCCACGCCTCGCCGAGCCACATCACCGTACGAAGACCGGGAAGCTCGGCGCCGGTGTCCCGGGCGTGCGCGAAGATCAGCCGCAGCACGCTGGGCGTGCCGCCGAGCGCGGTCACCCCGCGGACCCGGAAGAACTCCAGCCACGCGTCGTACTCGGACGTGGCGATCGCGCCGAGCCCGATGCCCGTGCACCGGGACAGGTCGGCGAGGGCGTTGAACAGGTAGTGGCCGCCCCACATCTTCCCCGCGCTCCACCCGTTGACGAAGATGTCGTCGGGGCCGAGGGGCTTCCACCGCTCGTAGACCTCGGCCATGTAGAGCCCGGTGGGTGCGTAGCCGAGCTTCGGTGAGCCGGTGCTGCCGCCGCTCTGGAAGGTCCACGTCGTGGCGTCGTCGGCCTTGGGCTTGAGGTGCTCGAGGGCGACGTTGAGGTCGTTCTTGACCATCAGCGGGACCTTGATCAGATCGTCCAGGGAGTGCAGCGTGTCGATCGCGTCATAGCGCTCGGCCAGCTCGGGCACCGACCGCACCCGCGACAGCAGGCCCTGCACGGTCGCCAGGTCGGCGCCGTCATCCGGCGCGACCGAGAAGAATTCCGACATCAGCTCCCACTCCTGTCAACGGTCGAAGGCTGGCGGGCCCGCCATGCGGCATGGCCCCGCTGGTAGGCGCGGAACCGTGCCTCGATGAGCCGTCGCTGCACCTTGACGCTGCCGTCCGCGTCCTGATCCGGGGCGATGGCGCCGTCCGGCTCGACCTCGGAGAACCAGAACCGCGTGCCGTCGTACAGGAAGTCGGCACAGAAGAACGGGATCGGCAGCTTCTCGGCGAAGTACGCGACGGCGTCGACGAGCTCGGGCGGCATGGGAACGTACTCCATCGTGCCGCCGCGGCTGCCGCTGGACACGGGCGAGTCGCCCTTGGGCGTACGGCGCAGCACGGCGAGGGGCAAGCCGTCGACGACGTAGACCCGGAAGTCGCTGGTGCCCGCACCGAGGTAGGGCTGGCACACCAGGGAGGTCTCCCCGCCCTGTGCCAGGCTGAGCAGCCCGCGCAGGTCCTCCACGTCATGGGCGAGACAGATCCCCCAGCCGGCGCACCACCCGGTCGGCTTGACGATGGCCGGGAAGCTCAGGTTGGCCAGCACCGGCTCGTACAGCCTGAGCCCCAGGTCACGGCCGGTCCCGATGCGTACCGTCGGGATCGGCGGGATCGGGGAGTCGTCGAGGAACAGGACCGTCGCCAGCTTGTCGTTGACGATCGGCGACAGGCTCGGCGGTGCCGGCAGGTAGAAACCGCTCTGCTCCAGTACGGAGTACAGCGCGTACTGGTTGAACACGTCCTGCGCCTGATACGGCAGGGAGTAGAGCGAGGTGACGAACAGCGTGTCCTCCCGGGTCACCCGCTCGCCGTCGACATAGACCCGCGGGTTGCCGCGCTCCGTGGCGTCCACCGCCACCGCGTCCGGCGGTGCCGAGATCCAGCTCAGGCCGATCTCCCGCGCGACCTCTTCGTAGGCGGTCCAGAACACCCGGCGCCACATCGCCGCCTGGCGGGTCGACTCCCGCTCGGGGAAGACCCAGACCATGCGGCGCAGGGTGCCCGCCGGCCCGGTGCCGAAGTCGACCTCGGCCACGTCGTCATGCATGGGTCGCGGCGTCCTGCTCGCGGGCGAACAGGGTGGCGAACGTGGTGCGCAGCTCGCGCTTGAGCACCTTGCCGGTAGGGCCGAGGGGGTAGTCCTGCGGCGTGCGCGCGACCTTCACCGCGGCCAGCGTGGCCAGCCCGGCGGTGGCCAGCTCCTTGTTCGCCTTCTCCCGCACCATCTCCCCGGTCCAGTCCTCGGCGTCGGCCTGCAGCTGGACGACGGCCATCGGGCACTGGCCCTCCCCGGCCGGTCCGGGTACGCCGATCACGGTGCAGTCGCGCACCACGTCGCCGCAGTCGGCCAACAGCACCTCCTCGAGGAGCAGGCTGTAGACGGGGCCGGCGACGGTGTCGATCACGTCGACCGTACGGTCGAGGTGGTAGAAATTGCCCTCGCCGTCCTTGCGCGCCACATCGCCGGTGAGCCAGTAGCCGGCCAGCTCGAAGCTGCTGGTCAGGCGGGGGTTGTTCCAGTAGCCCGGCGTCCGTGACGGAGTGATGACCGCCAGCAGCCCGACCTGGCCGTCGGGAACCTCCTCGCCGTCGTCGTCGAGGCACGCGGCCTTGATGACGACCTCGGACGGCTTGCCCACGGACCGGTCGTGGCGCGGCGTCTCCGGCGTGGTCACCCCGCCGAACAGCGCCATCCCCATCTCGGTCGACCCCAGGCCGTCGATGAACTGCGAGCCGGGCACCGCCGCCTCCATCGCGGCGTCCTGGGGCACCAGCCACGGCTTGATCAGCCCGGCCGGCCGCTCGCCGAGCCGCACCAGCTTGCGGATGTGCCCGTAGTGGGCGGAGTCGCCGGTGTTGAACCACGAGTGCACCCTTGCCGCGCCCTTGACCGGCGCCTCGCCGGTCGCCAGCTCGACGAACGACCGCGGGAACGACGCGACCATCGTCGGCCGGAATGCCTCCATCACCGGCTCCACGACCGCCCGGCGCCAGTCGGCCATCGCGATCGTCGGCAGGCCGAGCAGGGTCGCGGTCAGGAAGTAGCTGAGGCCGCCGGCATGGGTGTGCGGCATCAGGCACATGAGCCGGTCGTACGGCTCGCACGGGAAGCGGACCATCCGCGGCTGCTTGCCGTCCCAGAACTGCCGGTGTGCCAGCATCGTCGACTTCGGGGTGCCGGTGGTGCCGGAGGAGTGGATCAGCGCCACGACTTCGTCGGGGGAATGTTCGTACGGGTACTGCTCCGGCAGCTCGGCCGACCCGGCGCCTGCGGCCTGCACCTCGGCGGCCAGCGCCAGGAACCGCGGCCGGCGCTGGGGGTCGGCCCGATAGGCCGAGGCCAGCCGGGTGGTGTCGTCGGCGACGACGCCGACCACGCCGACGAAATTGAGGTAGCCGACCATGATGTCCGGCCGCATCGCGTCGTTGACCATCGCCGGGATGGCGCCCAGCGCCGACAGCGCCAGGAAGTGGATCAGCGGCTCGAGTCCCTCGGCGACGATGACGGCCACCGGCTCGCCCGGGCGGACGCCGTTGGCCCAGTACCACCTGGCGTACCGGTCGCGAAGGGCCGCCACGTCGACCAGGCTGTGCCCGCGGAGCACCACCTCGCCGCGATGGTCGGTGCTGTGGCTGTAGAGGAACGGCACGTGGCGGTTGGGGTTGGCCTCGAGCGCGTACTGCAGGAAGTTGCCGGCGCCCAGGTCGGGTTCGGACATGAACTGCTGCCGGACGCCTAGCGGTGCGACCGGGCTGGCATCACTCATCGCGAGCTCCCTACGAGGTTGGTACGGGCCAGGATTTCGGAGACGACGTGGTGGCCCGAGCGGATCGCGCCCTCCATCAGGCCGAAGAACTCGGTGCTCGTCTCGGTGCCGGCCCAGTGCACCCGCTGGTGCGGGGTGCCCAGGTGCGGGCCGAGCCGGAGCCAGTCGCCGGGGCCGAACAGGGCCGCGTAGCAGCCCCGGGTGTAGCCCTCGTTGACCCAGTCGGTCACGTGGAAGCCGGTTGGCGGCGGCAGTTGCGGGAACAGGCGGCCGGCCTGCGCCACCGCTGCTGCCCGCTGCTCGTCGGCGGGCAGCGCGGCGAACCGATGCGCCTCGCGGCCGGTGACGAATCCGGTGAGTACGCCTACCTCGCCGTCGACCGGTGAATCGTCCACCGTGGAGAGCAGCGGGCCCTCGGCGTTGACCGACCAGCCGGACAGGCCGTGATCGCGCCACAGCGGCCGGGGATAGACCAGCTGCACCTTGACCGCGCAACCTCGTGCGGTCTGTTCGCTGGCCCGGCGTAGCGGCAGGGCGGGTGAGTAGTCGATGGCGTCGGCGAGCAGCGGCGGCAACGCGACTACCACGGCGCTGGCGCGGAACTCGCCGCCCGCCGTGTGGACGGTGACCCCGTCGTCGTCCTGATGGATGGCGTGGACGGGTGCGGACAGCCGCACCCGGTCGCCCAGCTGGTCGGCGAGGTGCTGGCACAGCTGGTGGGCACCGCCGGCGACCCGGTCCTGCTGGGCGCCGCCCTCGAAGGCGTTGAGATAGCGGATGCCGCCACCCGAGCGGAGATAGAAGGCCATGTGCAGGACGGACACGTCGGCCGGGTCGGCCGCCATCATCTCGCCCAGGAACAGCGGGAAGAACAATTGCGCGTCGGGGTGGCTGAGGTTCTTCTCGGCCCACTCGGCCGCTGTCATCGTGTCGAGGGAGTCGGCGTCCGGCGTCAGCCACGGGGCGTCGACCCGGACCGCGCCGGTCAGCTCGTCCAGGCGGTCGAACATCTCTCCCAGCGCGACCGCGTTGAGCGGCGGGAACCGCCCCGGCCGGGTGTCGTCGCCGGCACCGAGCACGAACCTGCTGTCCCCGGTCATCGTCGTCGGTGCGGTGGTGAGGCCCAGCTCGGCGATCAGGGCGGTCAGCTCGGTGTGCCGGTCGCCGAGGTAGGCCGCGCCGGCGTCCACCCAGCTGCCCGGTGCGACCTCGACACCGTGTGTCCGGCCACCTACCCGGTCGCGTGCCTCGAGCACCGTGACGTCGATGCCGTGTGCCGCCAGGCCCGCGGCCGCGGTCAGGCCGGCCAGGCCCGCGCCGACCACCACGACGCTCATGGAGGTGTGCCACGCGATCCTGCGGGCGAGGGCATCGGGTGTGGGCGCCACCAGGAAGTCCTCGAAGGACAACTCGACGGCGTACTCGCGGGCGACCGCGCTGAGCACCCGGGTGGCGATCAACGAGTCGCCACCGAGGGCGAAGAAGTCGGAGTCGGCGGTGATGGCGGTGGTCTCCAGCACCCTGCGGAAGATGTCGACTATGCCTTCTACGGACGATCCGCCATCTGTCGCGCCCTCCACGCTCACGGCATCGGCTCGATCACCTGGTGGTATGCCACGGCCTGCTGGTGCGATCGGGTCCGGTCCACCTTGCCGCTCGCGGTGTAGGCGAGCGCCGGAACCACCGTGATCCGGCTGGGCACGAGATGGGCGGGAACCCGCGCTCTCAGGTACTCGGCTACGTCGGCGGCCAGCGCGCCCGCGTCGGCATGCGTACGGGCGACGACATGCGCCACGAGAGTCGTGCGGGCGGCGACCGTGACGCCCGACACGGCGACGGCGCCCACTGCCGGATGACCCGCGATCTGCGCCTCCACCTCGGCGGGGTCCACCCTGATGCCCCGGACCTTGACTTCGTTGTCGAGTCGGCCGAGGTGCACGAGCAGCCCGTCGACGCAGCGGCTGACCCGGTCACCGGTACGAAACCACCGTCGGGTGCCGTCCTGCGCGCCGAACCGGGCAGCCGTGGCCTCGGGCAGGCCGCGATACCCGAGCGCCAGCGACGGGCCGCCGATGAGCAGCTCGCCCTCGTCGCTGACCTCCTCGATGACGTGGGGCAGCGCCCGGCCGATCGGCACCCGCGAGGTCGCACTCCACGGTGCATCGAAGTCCGGCGCCAGCGGCCCGTGCAGGTCGACGGCGTGGGTGACGAGCGTCGTCTCCGTACAGCCGTAGGTGTTGACCAGCCGGACGCGCGCGGTATCGAGGGCACACCACTCGGCCAGCCGAGCCGCGCTGGCGGGCTCTCCCCCGATCACCACCAGCCGGAGGCAGTCGGGCAGCGCCACCCGGTCGTGGGCGAGGTGGTGGACGAACTCGTGCCAGAACGCCGTCGGCAGGTCCAGGACGGTGACGTGCTCGCTGGCGATCATCCGCAGGAAGCGCGGGAACGAGCCGGAGTAGGCCGCGTCGTTGAACACGAGCGACGCGCCTTCGGTCAGGGCAGGCAGGATCTCCTCGAGGCAGGTGTCCCAGTTGAGCGAGGCGAACTGCAGCACCCGGTCCGCCGGGGTGAGGCAGAACAGCTTCCGCAGGGAGGCGGTGGTGGCTTCGATCGCCCGGTGGGGAGTGACGACCGGCTTCGGTGCACTGGTGGACCCGGACGTGAACAGGATGTAGGCCGGATCCTCGGGACCGACCGGCTGGCCCGGCCACACCTCAGGGACGTCGGGCAGGTCGGTGAGCCCGGGCAGGTCCGTGCGCGGCGCGCCGGGCGGCGACGGCAGGCCGGGCTCGGCGGCGAGGACCGTGCGGCATCCGGCCGCCGCCAGCATCGCCTGCTGCCGGTCGACCGGGAACGTCGGGTCGACGGGGCAGTAGGTGCCGCCCGTGGCCAGCACCGCGAGCAGGCCGACGACGATGCCCGGAGAGCGGCTGGTCAGCACGCCGACGGCACCGGGGCGGGGGCCGAGGCGCTGCGCTGCCGTCCTGATGAGGGCATCGAGCTGCCGATAGGTCAGCGCCGTTCCGTTGTGCACGATGGCTGGTCGCTCTGGGTGACGGTCGGTGACTGTGCGAAACGTGTCAACCAGGTCGAGCACGACCGGTGCGACGCGGCTGTCGTTCAGAATGGCCACTCTCCCGACGATCGTGATGCGTTGCCGTGTCGACACAACATTTCGGGCACTCTACCTGCGGTGCTTGCAAAGCCACAACGGCCCATTGTTATGTTTTAGTAAAGCGATTTTGCGGTGGTAGGTGATGCTTTTGCCGGTTATGACCTCGCGACACCGCGAAAGTGTGGGCCGGGCGCCGGCTGCGGCGACGGCTCGACGCCGAGCCCGGGCCCCGTCACCCGCCCGCAATCCCGTGGGCCACGCCTGAACGGCCTCGTTTGCGCTCCCGTGGGGGTGCCGGCCGGCCGGCCGGCCGACAGCCGGACAGCCGGCGCCCGCCCGGGTTTGCGAACCGCTCGCTCGCGACGCCCACATTCCCGTGACCGCGATATGCGATAACCATTTTCAGGGATTTAGGGACCGATATTGACGGGCACCTCGCCGGTGAACCCCGGCGAATATTCCGGGATCAACTGAGGTGAATTACCGACGATGCCAGGGAAATGCATTCGGTCTTTATGGGCAATACCCGGGCTGGCCGGCCGCCGAGCCGCAGGGCCTCGAACTGTCGGAATCCTGCCGCTTTGCACCAGCCGGTATAGTCACAGAAAGTGAGGGCCGCGGGCGTCGCCGGGCTCGATGAGCATGTTGAGCGACACCATCAACCCGAACGCGTTCTCCCGCCGGGCGTCGTCGATGATGTTCTCCTTAATGACGAGCACGCCGCAGACGCTAACCTGCCCACTCGTGCGCGAGGACTGAGTAGAGCTCCGAATCCCGCCAGGCCGCGTTGGTGTGGACGTGGTCACGCAGGCGCCCTTCGTGGACGAATCCGAGCCGCCGCACCACGGCGATGGAGGCGACGTTGTCCGGCCCGATGGCGGCACTGATCCGGTGCAGGCCGAGCTCGGCGAAACCGTAGGTGATCAGGCTGCGCGCCGCGTCCCCCGCGTAGCCCTTGCCGCTGTGGTCGTAGGCGATGGCGTAGCCCATCTTGGCCGCCTTGACCCCACTGAATCCCAGCCGCGCGAACCCCACCAGTCGATCGTCGTCATGTGTGGTGACGCCCAGGTAGTATTGCGTACGAGGGTCTGCCGGGCCCGCTCGATGGCATGCGTGAGTCGCTTCGCCTGCTGCTCTCGCGACAGCGAATCGAAGGACAACCAGCGAGTCACGCGGTCGTCGCCGACCAGCGCGAGCGAGTCATCCAGGTCCTCGGCTCGAAAATCCCGCAGCCGCACGAGATCCCCGTCCATCGACACCTCGTAGTCGGGCCGAACCTCGGAGGTCATGAGGGGAGGGCCAACGGCTCGGCCGTCGTACTCACGGCGAAACTGCTCGACGGTCAGGTGCCTTTGACGCAGGAGCTGTTCCAACCGCGTCCGCGGTTCCTCGTGCCCTACCAACGTCACCCCCTCGATACCGCTCCCACGGTAGGCCGCTCACAGCCAGACTGGCGAGATACGGTGCGAGATGGCAGAAGATGGCACGAAGCGGCAGTCGCGGCGACGTACCGATGGCAGCGACCGCAGAGCAATGCTCGGTTTCATGATCGTGACGAGCCGCCGGGGATCCCAGTGCGTGATCTCGTAGGAGGCCGGTTCGGCCGGCCGTCAGACTGCTTCGAGGAACGCTCTTTGATCGTAGGAGAATCCGACCTGATCCTTGCCGAGTCTCTCCTGCGCAGCCCTCGTGCGAATGAAGGCTCGCATGCTGCACCTCGTCTGGCACGAGCTGCAAACCGCGCAGCATGGCCCAGGATCGCCGCCATGATCGACGGATGCTCCTGGATGGCTGCTGTGCAACTCGCACCCGGGCGGTGTGCCGGCGCCGTCGTCGAGCCGTGTCGATCTAAGGTCGAGGTCTGATGAAGAGCACCGACTACGGCCGCGACGTCCTGGCCGGCAACTGGCGCAAGCGGTCGGCGCCGCCCGACATCCCCGCCGAGCTCGGCGAGGTCGTCGAGGACGCCGTCAGTGGCTTCACCGGTGAGATCGTCGAGATCGCCAAAGACCGGGTCACGCTGGCCGGCCGGGGGGAGATCAGGCGGGTCTTTCCGCTGCTGCCCGGGGCGTTCCTGATCGACGGCCGTCCGGTCACGCTGGTCCAGCCGGTCACGGCGCCGCGGGCGGTACTCCGCCGTACGGCCTCCGGCTCGATCGCGGCCCCCGCCAGTCGCGCGAAGGTCGCCAGGGCGAGCCGGATCTACGTCGAGGGCAGGCACGACGC
>QHCA01000021.1 GCA_003244095.1 Pseudonocardiales bacterium
CGACCGCGCTCAACGCGCCAGCCCGCGCGAGGGCTTCGCGCAGGTCATTGTTCTCCTCTTTGAGGGCTCGCTTCTTGCCACCGAACAGGCCGGTTGCCGGTCCGGCGTGTGAACGGGCCGCGGCCGGAGCGGGCTGCTCGGGTGCCGGCCCGGTGGTAGGACGGACGGGCGAGGCGGATGCCGGGTTGGGTGCTTCGAGCGGTTCCGGTACCCAGAGCTGCCAACCAGCCGGTGTCGGTGGCCAGGCGGGATCCGGCTTCCAGGTCGTCGAACTGCCGACCAGGATTAGCCAGTACCGACGGAGACGTTCCTGCGCAGGTCAGGACCGGTCCACGTAACGACCGGTGCCATCTGCTGCCATTCACACCCACAGCGTTCGCGGCTCTTCGAAGAACCGGCTAACCCAGTTTCTCCGTTAGGAGTGGGTGGCTGAGATGTTGTAGATGTTCACCTCTCCGTAGTTGGCAGCGCTGCAGGGCGAGGAGTTGTCGCAGTTCGCCTGGGTGTAGGCGCCGGCCTTGAAGTACGCACCGGAGAAAGCCTTGGAAAGGGTGCTTTGCAGTCTCCCGTTGTAGTAGGCTTTGATTTTGCCGTTACTGACTACGAACTTCGCTTCGAATGGTGTGCCCAATTGGTAGTTGTCGGTGACCAGCTTGTAGTGAGTGGTGTCGCCGTTGGTCAGGTAGAGGTTTGTGCCCTCTAACCGGAAGACCTGGACGTCGTCGCTCGAGTCATGGATCTGCGCGCCCACTACCTGGGGCTTGCCGTGGGGGAGGTGCGTGAAAGCTTCTCGCACGACGAGCGTGTGCGTGCCGGAGGTGGACGACCAGCTCGCGTCATCCGAGCCATCCATTTCCCGCAGTTCCGAGCGCGGGTATTTGGATCCGCTGGTTGTCGTGCCATTCACCGCGGCGCGGAACACCACGCCATCGCAGGCGGCATTCACAGTGAACCATGGGTGGACGGAAAAGGTCGCCAGGTCGGGCTGTTTGACCTCTTTCGGGTCACCCGAGTCGCCGACTGGGAGGGTTATCTTCCAGTTCTTGAGGTCCAGCACGTTGGCTGGGCGGCTGCATGCTTTCGTGGCCGAGGCTGCCCGACTGGGTGCCCAGGCTGACGCGGTGGCCGCCGATGCGAACGCGGTCAGTGCCGTGAGAGCGACACCGGCGCACAGCGCGGTTTTGAGAGTGGTCCCATTCATGGTGATCCTTCCAACTGGTTAAGGTATCCGGCGGGTTTCGTTGGCCCACCCCGGGCGGGCGTGGGACCGTTGATGGTCGGCCACTGCTCCGCGGCGTGGAGGTTGTCCTGCACTTCGTTGAATTTGGGTGGCGGTCGGTGTGATCGTCAGGCGGCGATCACGGGTTCATCATGACGTATGGCACTGACAGTTTGGGCGGCGGCGTGCGCTATGTGTAGTACGGGCAGGTGAAGGTGGCCGTTGACGCGGCGGAATTGGCCGAGGGTTTCGATCATGCCAACGGCACCAGCGCAGCGCGATGGTGCCGTTCTGCCAGTTCTTCACGTTGCCCAAGTCGGTGCTCGACGCCGTCGACGCCGATCCTGAGCGCGGCCACGGACACGTGCTCACCGAACTGGAGCCCGTCGATCGCCAGCCACCAGATCCAGCCCGGACAGGTCGGCGGCGAGCAGCTCGGCCAGGGCGGTCTCGGTCGCCGAAACACCGTAAACGTGGGCGTCATCAGCACCGCCCGAGTTCACGAACGCCACCAGCGAGACGCATCGGAGCAATCCTTCGGGCAGTGGGCAGACCGGGAAGCACACCAGCGAGGCGTGGATCTGGATCGACTGGGTCGAGCAGACGAGGTCGCGGCCGCCGTGACCTTTCTGCTCACCCCGGCCGCCAGCTACATCACCGGCACCACCCTCGACGTCGCCGGCGGGCTCAACCGAGCGTGGTGACCTGCTCCGCTTGAGATGGCTGACCGGGCATGGATGCGGCGAGTTCTTACGGGACAACCGGCTGTTGAGCTCGAGGGCGCCGCTTGATCAGCTCAATCTGGATGTGTAGTATCCAGGTTATGCGGATGAGTGAGGGAGTGGAGTGGGCGCTGCACTGCTGCCTCAATCTGACCTGGGTGGAGGAGGGCGAGGCGGTGACCGCTACGAAGCTTGCCCGCTTCTACGGTCTGCCGCGGGACTATCTGAACAAGCAGCTACAGGCCTTGAGCAGGGCGGGCGTGATGTCCTCGGTCCCCGGGCCACGTGGCGGATTCCGACTGGGTCGCAGCGCGGAGGCCATCACCGTCTTGGACGTGGTGGTGGCGATCGAGGGTCCGGAGCCGGCGTTCCTGTGTGACCAGATCCTCGCCGCCGGCCCGGGCGGATCGTCCGCCGTTGACTACGTCGAGAGCTGTCTGATTTCGCAGACGATGCGCACTGCAGATCTGGCGTGGCGCCGCGAGCTGGCTTCACGCACCATTGCCGACCTGAAGGCCTCGGTCGAGCAGCGCTACCCACATACGCCCCAGCGCACCCGCGACTGGTTCCTCAACTTGCCCGCCTGACGCCCTCGCGTCGTCGCCGGCCTTATCCGAAGGGTAAATCTGGATGTCTACTATCCATGTTCCTCGGACTGTGAA
Source organism: Pseudonocardiales bacterium (assembly GCA_003244095.1). GTDB lineage: Bacteria > Actinomycetota > Actinomycetes > Mycobacteriales > QHCA01 > QHCA01. The sequence goes on from QHCA01000021.1 coordinate 2,604, forward strand.
GCGACCGGGGGCCACTTTGGCACTGCTCGCCTTCGCCCAGTTGATCATCTCGGTCGATTACAACATCGTCTACGTTGCGCTGCCCGACATCGGCCGCGACCTGGGGTTCTCCGTGTCGTCGCTGCAGTGGGTGATCAGTGCCTACGCCGTCGCGTTCGGTGGCCTGCTGCTGCTCGGCGGCCGGGCCTGCGACCGGGTCGGACCCCGGCGTATCTTCACCATCGGTCTGCTGACCTACGGCGTCGCCTCCCTGGCCGGCAGCCTGGCCACCAGCCCGGCGCTGTTGATCTCCGCCCGCGCCGGGCAAGGCCTCGGCGGTGCGTTGTTGTTCCCCGCGACGTTGACGCTGATCTCGGTCAGCTTCGCCGAGGGCCGTGAGCGTCACCGCGCCTTCGCGGTCTGGGGTACCGCCGGGGGCAGCGGCATGATCCTCGGCTCCCTGCTGGGCGGCGTGCTGACCGACTGGTTCGGCTGGTCGGCGGTGTTCTTCGTCAACGTCCCCCTCGTCGCGATCGCCGTACTGCTGGTGCGTCCGCTGCTCACCGCGGACGCACCGAAGTCCGGGACGCGGTCCTTCGGGCTGCCGTCGGCGTTAACAGCGACCGCGGGGATCACGCTGATCGTTTTCGCCATCGTGCAGGGACCCGTCTCGGGATGGGTATCCACCCCGGTCATGGTGGCTTTCGCTGCGGGAGTCGGCGCTCTGCTCGCCTACGCATTTCTCGACCGTCGTAGCCGCGATCCGCTCGTTCCGGCCCAGCTCACCAGTAACCGCCAGTTGCGTCTCGGGGTGACGATCACCTTTCTATACATGGCGACCTTCGGCACGTTGCTGTACTTCCTCACCACCTTCTTCCAGGACGTACAGCACCGCGGCCCGCTCGCGACCGGGTTGGCGTTCCTCGTCCCCATGGCCGCGATCGCCATCGGGGCACAGACGGCGGGACGACTCGCCCCTCGCTTCGGCGCCATCCGACTGATGATCGCCAGCCTGCTGATCGGCGGGGGCGGCACCGTCCTGCTCTTCCTGGCGATCTCTACGAACGTCAGCTACCCGGCCCTCATGCCGGCGCTGATCGTCACCGGTCTGGGCCAAGGTGCGGGCTATACCCTGATGTTCGGTATCGCGGCCACCGGAGTCGCCGCCCACCAGCAGGGCACCGCCGCCGGACTGGCCTCGACCACCCAACAGATCGGCGGCGCTGTCGGCCTGGCCGTACTCATCGCCATAGCCCAGGCCGCCACCGCCGGCGACCTGACATCCCGACTGGTCGACATCGCCTCCGACCAGGTGCGTATCGCCACCCTCGCCGCGGCGATCGGGATTTTCGCCACCGCCGCCCTGACCTGGGCCGCCCATCGACGCACCCAGGCCGCGGTGCTCGCGCCGAGCCCGGTGAGCACCGAACCCGCACCCGTCCACTGACCACCACCGCCGGCGACAACCAAGGAAACGGAGCCCTGCCATGCCCACGTCCACCTCCACGCCTACTCCCACGCTGCCCGTCACGACCGGCCCGGTCGTGCAACCGGGCGAGGACGGCTACGAGGCCGCACGACGCGGATACAACCTCTCGGTCGTGCACCATCCGGTGGTGGTCTTCAGCGTCGCCGACGTCGAAGACGTCGTGACCGCCGTTCGCTACGCCGCCGAGCACGCCCTACCGGTAGCGGTGCAGGCCACCGGCCATGGTCCGACGGCTCCCGCCGACGGCGCCGTGCTGGTGAACACCGCGCGGATGAACACGATCGAGGTCGACCCCGCCACCCGCACGGCACGTTTCGGGGCCGGGGTGCGCTCTGGAGACCTCGTCCACGCGGCAGCAGAACACGGCCTCGCCCCCCTCAACGGGTCCGCACCCGCCGTCGGAGCCGTCTCCTACCACCTCGGCGGTGGGATCGGAATGCTGAGCCGCCAGTTCGGCTACGCAGCCGACCACGTCCGTGCGATGGACGTAGTCACCGCAGACGGCCAGCTGCGTCACGTCACCGCGCAACAGGAACCAGACCTGTTCTGGGCACTGCGCGGGGCAGGGAAGGGCCGCTTCGGCATCGTGGTCGCGATGGAGATCGACCTACACCCCGTCACCCGGCTGCACGGCGGAGGCATGCACTTCAGCGCCGAGACGACCGCCGAGGTCCTCCACACCTACTCCGCATGGGCGGCCACCGCACCGGAACAGATGGGCTCATCGGTGCTTCTGATGCACATGCCCGACGTCGATGGCGTACCCGCCGAGCTGCGCGGCCGGTTCCTCAGCCACCTGCGTTTCGCCTACACCGGAAGCCCCGACGAGGGCGAGCGGCTCGTCCGCCCCTTCCGCGACCTCGCCCCACTGACCGACACCGTCGCCGAAATGCCCTACAGCGACGTCGGCACCATCCACAACGAGCCCACCACACCGGTCGCCTTCCACGCCCGAAACTCGATACTCGACACGCTCAACACCGACGCCGTCGACACACTGCTCAGCCACGCGGGCCCCGACGCCGGGGCACCATACCTGGTCGAGCTACGCCACCTCGGCGGGGCGCTGGCCAGGCCTTCCACCATGCCGAACGCGCTGAGCCGACGAGACGGCCAGTTCTGCCTGTACTCCGGCAGCGCTGTCGCCAACGCCGACGAAATCGCACCACTGCACTCGGCGCTCGGCCGCCTGCACTATGCAATGGCGCCATGGGGAACCGGCGGCGTGTGCCTCAACTTCCTCGCCGGCCCGGACGTCACCGACGAACAGCTCCGCTCGGCGTACCTGCCCACCGACCTCGCCAGGCTCACAAGAATCAACCGCGAAATCGACCCGACAAACACCTTCCGAATCAACCACTCCCGCACACTCGGACGCTGAGAACCGGCAATCTGAATCAGCCGGCTACAACACTTGGCACCGTTCCCGCAAGATGAACCACGTACGGGATGGGCGACCGCGCAGAGAGCGCGGCGGGATTGTCGAACATGGAGGTGCCCGCATACCCCGCCCGAGCTAATGCCCGGTGACCGTGCGACAACTGCAACGCGGAAAGGGACCAGACTCGCTCGGTTGCTCGGCTACTACGGCGACCCCGAATCCGGCCACGCGTCGGAGGTGCCGCCGGACAAGCGCGAAGCCACAAGTACCGCGGTTGTCCGGCCGGGTCTCAAGCTCACCTCCTGAAGCTCAACGCAACAGCGAGTCGTTGTGTTGCACGGCCTGCAACGGCCGCGACAGCCGTCTGCGAGTTGTGTGCCCTTGGCTGACGTGCCCCTCTGGTCGGGCCAGTCAAACCGTCATGGCGAGGGGCCCCAGATCAATCGTCACCTGTCGCATAGGTGGCGATCGCAAATTGGTCGCCGCAGCACCGGCGGACGGTGGCGACGAACTCGCGGGACGCCGGCACCTCGAAGTGGCGCTCCAGGTCGGCGCGATCGGCCCAGCGCTCGGTGAACAGAAGCCGGTTCGGGTTCTCCGGATCTCGGGCGACGTCGTGCGACAGGCAGCCCGGCTCGGTGCGCGAGCGACGGACGTGGGCCAGGCTCGCCGCGATCAGTTCGTCTAAGGTCGACCCGGCGGCGGTCGCTTCGCCCAACACGATGATCATCAAGGTCGACGCGGGTCAGGCGCGGCCGAGTGCGGTCCAGGCCACCGCGTCGATGTGGGATGAGGGCGGCGGCAGCAGCTCCGCGCACCTGTCGCGGAGCCGGACGGCGAGCGTCGTCTGCTCGACGTGGTCGAGACCGGCGCGCTCGAACAGCTCGACGAGATGACCCTCGCGGGCTCCCGACAGGCCGGCCTCGTCCTGGGCGGCCGGATCGAGGTCGTGCACGGCTTGCCAGCATACGCTCAAACGGGGGCCCCGCCGTTGAGGCCGGTGGGTATCGCCCGTGGCGCCGCTGACTCCACAGCGCCGTACGGGGTGTCAGGTACCCAATGGGGCGGTTGGCGGTCTAACTCCGCGAGGTGGCCGGGCCGAGGAGGTGGTCACAGCGATGTGCGGCTGACGCCGATGGTGCGGGCGATGACCGCCTTGGGGAGGCCTTCGGTGAGCATCCGGCGGGCGACGTCGAGTTTCATTGGGGTCATCTTCGCCGGCCGCCCGGGTGCGTTCGCTGAGCAGGTCCCGCTCGAATGCTGAGAGAGCGGCCAGCAGGTGAAAGACGAGGGTGCCCGTCGCGGTGGTGGTGTCGATGAATTCCTGCAGTGAGCGGATGCCCGCTCCCCTGTCGTGCGGGCCGGTCACCGTGGCGATGAGGTGCCGGAGCCTGCGGCCGAGGCGGTCCAGCCGCCACACGCACACGGTGTCCCCGGGCAGGGCGTCGTGCTGCAGTGTGGGGGGTCCTGGTCGCCGGAGGAAACCCGAGCGCGCCCAGTAGATGCGTCATGGGTGCGGACTGTTGGGAACCCTCCCCCGCCGCTGGCGACCCTCGGCTTTCTACACGGGTTTCGACGGTCCATCCCGGGCGAGTCGCGGTCTGCCACAGGGGTGTCGAGGAACGTACGTTTCCCGAACGGACACCCGGCTTTTATGCCGCCGGGGTTCCGTCGAGCAGAGCTCGGACCGCAGCGACATCCTCGGCCGAGCCGCTATCAGCGAACGCCTCGGCCGCCTGCACCCAGCACCGCGTCGCCTCAGCGACACATCCGGTGTCGCGCAGCGCCAGACCGAGGTTGCCCAGCGTCTGACCTTCGCCGTGGCGGTCCCCGGTCTCCCCGAAGATGCCGGCGGCCTGCTGGTGGGCGGTGATCGCCTCGTCGAAGCGCCGCACTTCGGCCAGGGCAAGGCCTTGGTCAGCGTCTGGCCTTCGCTGTGGCGGTCCCCGGTTTCCCGGTAGAGAAGCGCTCGCCTCGTTCGTCGCCGACCGCTTTGGACGGAAACCCTCGACTCAGACAAGTAGCGGCGCCAGGCAATGAATCGCAGTCGCATGTCGCCATCGCGGCGCAGCGCGACCATGCCGCAGGTGATGCGGCGGTCAGAGATCGCTCAGCGGGGCGCCGACAAATCAGGACGGTTACCCATAGCCGTCCGGCTCCGTCGTCCTCTAGTTGCGGTGTCGTGCGCGAAGCAAGGCAGCGGTGACCAGGAGTCCCCAGACGAGGAACCACGGATCCCAGAGGTAGGCGTGCCAGGCCAAAGCTCGGTGATCGGCCGATGCAGAGGCGGCGATGACACCGAACTGCACCATCAGCCCCACGGTGGTCAGTACCAGCCGTAGATCACCAATACCGCTGCTTCGATCCACGTCACCACCACCACGAGCCGCTGCCACCTCGCACCGCCCAGGCAGTAGATCGCCAGTAGCGGCAGAACCGCGGCAATCACCTTCAGGACGGCGGCTACCCACAACGCGAGGACCACGACCAGGTCACCGGCTCGACCGCCACGCTCCAGCGACCCGCCGACGGTGCCCAACAAAGTTGTGCCGCCCAAGCCCCAGTAGACACTCAAGGCGGCATACAGCAGCCCCACAAGCATTCCGGCCAGTGCAAATCTGAGACCGCTCGAATTCAGCCGGGCCCGATCCAGAGCTTCGAACCTGGTGGAGGTCACGAATCAAGTGTGCATCCACCGCTCCGATCACACATCGGGGATGACCCTGACAATGCCCGCCCGGTGTCTACTCGTCCATCTGGGCAACGCCAACCTGGTCCGTCGACGTCCCGCAGGACGATCGTTCGCGTGCACCCGCCCGGTCACGGGCGGTCTATGGGACGACCTTGATCATCGGACGATCCTGCGAGTTACGCCCGAAGGGTCACCGATCGAGGTTCGCTATCGGGACAGCCGGCGAACGTCAAAATACGACCGGACATGCCGATGACCGCAAATTCGATCGGCGGACTGGTATGCGCTTGCCTACATAGCTCTGCGAGCCTTGTCCGCGCGGCGAACTGCTGCACTAGCGCGGCCACGATGAGTTGAGACCGGAGAGGGGCGTACCGGGACAGACGTCGAAGTGTCCTGTATATCCGTCCCGCATGGCGGACTACGGCACCAGTCCGCGACGACGATCAAGATTCGGTTGGCTGCTACGGCCACCAACCCCGTTCCTTCCTGTCGTGATCGCTGCGGGGGTCTTCGGGTCATTCCATGACGGCGTGCTCGGTCGATCGGGCCTGGCATTCACCGCTGAGGGCGGCGGCGCAGGCGGCGAGATCGGCGAGTAGACGGTGTTGGGCGTTCGGCGCAAGTGGGGCGAGCATCTGTCTCTCGATGGCGCAGACCGCGACGCTGGCCGCACGCAACTGCGCCCGGCCGGCGTCGGTGAGTTCGGTGGGCAGAGCCTTGCCGTGTTCGGCGACGGCGGCCCGGGTGAGCAGGCCACGTTGCTGCAGGCCGCGTAGGACCAGGTTCATGGACTGCCGGGTGACGAACGTGGCCCGGGCCAACTCAGCGCTGGACAGTCCGGGCCGCTGGTCGAGCACTTCGAGGCAGGCGTACTGCGGAACCGTCAGCTTCAGCGGACGCAGCACCGCGTCCATCGCCGCGCGTAACGCGGTGGCCGCCTGTTTGAGCACGTATCCCACCGCCTCGTCCAGGGGGCCGACGATCTCCACTTGACTCATGTCAACATTCTGACACACACTCTAGGTGTCAATGTGCTGACACGAAACTATGAGGAGCCGACTATGACCGTGACCGGACCGACATTCATCGCGCTGCAAGTACGCGACCTCGAGCGGGCTGCCGCGTTCTACGAGACCCGACTGGGATTGACCCGCGCCCCCGTCACGCCGCCCGGTGCGGTCGTTTTCGACACGCAGCCGGCCTCCTTCGCGGTCCGGGAACCGCTGCCCGGTGTCGACCTCGACGCCGCCCGCCCGAACCCGGGCATCGGCGTGGCCCTGTGGCTGCACGCCGACGACGCCCAGGCCGTGCACAACCGCCTGGCTGCCGACGGCGTCCCCATTACCGTTGCGCCGTTCGACTCCCCGTTCGGGCGGACCTTCACCTTCACCGACCTCGACGGCTACGCGATCACCATCCACGATCAGGCCTGACCCGCTACCGGCTCGCACCGCGGAGAGCGCAAGCCGTGACCGGAGGTTCCGCACCCGCCCGCCTGTGCGGGCAGCCGTCCCCCAGACCGAGAGGAAGCTGTCATGACCCACGAACTCCATCAGTTCCGGCGTCATCCGTTCGCGGCTAGCGCACCCGCCAGCGTCGCCGGCGTCCTTCGCCCAATCGCCGTCGGGATCGGCATGGCCATTGCGTTCGTCGCGGTGTTCCTGGCCGCCCTACACAACCCGAAAACCGCACGGGCTGTCGATCGCGGTCGTCGGCACGCGACAGAACGCGACGCAGGCAGAGCATGCCTTCGAGAAGGCCTCACCCGGGTCGTTGGACGTCCAGACCTACGACACCGCCGACGCCGCCGACACCGCGCTGCGCTCCCGAGACGTCTACGCAGTTATGGACTTCACCGCTGGACGGACCGTGCACATCTCCTACGCCGGCGCCAACGGGTCCGGCGTGACGACAGCCGCGGACTGTCGGTCTTCTATTTCGTCTTCGGGCTCGCCCTCATCGCGTTCCCGTTCTCGATGACCTTCCACCATGCCGCCCCCGGTGCATCACTCGGCGTCCGGCTCGGTGTCCCACTGCTGTTCGCCGCCTTCGCCGGCGTGACGCTCGCCGCCATCGCCGACTTCGGATTCGGAGCGTTAACCCGGACACGTCTGGGGCCATCGCCGGCTGCGACTCGACGCCGTGCACCGCTCACACGACGGCCAGCACGAACGCGCAGACACACCGTCCGAACGACCGGAAAACCCGGACCTCACGACAGCCCCGGAAGCCGAAACCGAACCTGCGACCGCCACGGGAACGTCGCGCCTTCCATGATCGCGGCTGCCAACGACTACACCTCACCATCCACGACCGGGCCTGAGAGGTCTCCCTCTCTAGTCCACACAGAGGAAGGCATGGCAATGCGACGACACACCATCGAGGTCGACGTGCTCGGGCCATGGTCGCTACCGACCAGCCGGACGTTCTGGGAAGGGTTCAGCCCCAGTGCACTCGGCCTGCAGCCGGTGCACGATCAGATCCACACCGACTTCCGAGTGGAGTCGGACTGGTCCAGCGCCGCCACCGACGTCACTCAACACGGCGAACACGCACGCATCAGTCTCACCGGGGAAGGCGACCTCGCGGCCGCCGCAGAGCAGGTCCGCCGATTCCTCTCTCTCGACATCGACGGCCGCGGGTGGCCCGACGTCGCCGACCGCGACCCGGTCATCGCCGACGCGCAGCAACAACTACCCGGACTGCGCCCCTGCGGGTTCCACTCGCCCTACGAAGCCGCCGCCTGGGCGGTCCTCTCCCAACGAATCCGCATCCTGCAAGCCGCGAAACTTCGCGACGACCTCGTTGAGCGCCACGGCGATCACGGAGCGTTCCCCGCACCGCAACGCCTGCGTCGCCTCGATCTCGACCTGCCCGGCCGCAAGACCGAGTACCTGCACGCCGTCGCCGACGCCGCCCTCGAAGGCCGACTCAGCGGCGAGACGCTGCGGACCGTCGACCCCGACGACGCAATCACGGCCGTGCAGGAGATCAAAGGCCTCGGTCCGTTCGCCGCCGAGCTGGTCGTGCTGCGAGGCGCCAACGCGCCCGACGTCCTGCCCCGCACCGAGCGACGCCTAGACGCCGAGATCACCGAACGGTACGGCGCCGGCTGCCGCCTCACCGAGGTCTCCGAGGCCTGGCGCCCCTACCGCACCTGGGCCGCCGTCCACCTGCGCGTACTGCGCGAACAGCGCACCCACGAAATCGCAACACCGGGACACAGGCAGAATCCAATCTGACCCGCGCACGTATCCGGCATCCGTCGACCACTGCCCTGCGGTCCTCGCGGCCGGCTTTGGTGTCCGAGGGCGGAACTGCGACCGTCGACATCGACGCCACCACGAGAACAATCCCGCGGAGAGCAGCCGCCAGGCTGCGAGCGCGCCGCGAGCGCGCCGCGAACGCGGCTCACCGTCCGAGGATCGATGACCGGGACCACTCGCGGTCTTCGTCGATGTTGCCGGCAACCGTTGCGACCTGTTGGGGCGCAGAAGCAGGCTCGCGATCATCGCTGGAAATGCGGCCAGCGCGCCAGGTGCCAAGGTGTGCAGGTCGCCGGTTGCCGGGCTAGTTCCCGCTCATCGTCTCTCCCACTCTTTGTCCCGCGGACGCCGACAAGGGAGCGTGACACGGGAGACGCCGTACTTCACCGACCGGGAGCGCGCCGCGCTCGCCTTCACCGAGGCAGTGACCCTGCTGGCGCGGAGCCATGCCCCGCGGAGGCCTGCCGCGCAGTTCACCGGCGACGAGATCGCCGCCCTGGTCAGCCTGATCACGGCCATCAATGCCTGGAGTGCCATCGCCGTCAGCACCCGGGCCTGGTCCCCGGCTCCTACCAGCCGTGAGGCGTGCCCGGAGCAGACGATGGTCGGGGTATGACGGCGACGTCCGACCAGCCGGGCGCCGGTACGGCGGCCTGTGCCGCCGAGGTGTTGCGCCTGCTGACCCGGGTGGTAGTCGGCCAGTTGACCCGGTCGGCGAAGTAGGCACGGGTCTGGCGCTCCATCCGAGTCAGATGTCGTAGCCCCACGCATTGGCGATCCGCCGGAGCTCCGGCGGAGCGAGCAGTTGGCGCAGCGAGTCCGGCAGTCCCTCCCATTCGCGCAGGTCGCGACCGAAGCGCGCGATTGGCTCTTCAACGTGGACGCGTTTGGCGAAGACGGCCCGGTCGAACGCGTGCGGGTCGAGGCCGGTGTGCTTTCCGACGATCTCGCAGGTGAGCGCCGGGTCGTTGACAACGTCCTCGTAGCGCAGGCGGAGCACCGGGACAGGGTCGAAAGCCGTCCCGGGGAGGAAGCTCCTCGCCAGGCGCTGCCAGTGTTCCACCGTGAGCTTGGTGCGTTCTCGGGTCCAGATCCCGCGCGACCACCGCTCCCACTCGTCCAGGCTCCGCAGCACGTCTCTCGGGTCTCGCACGAGCAGGATGACGGCCAGATCAGGGAACAGCCGGTGTAGCCGCCGTACCTCGGAAGGGCCGTACCGCACCTCCTTGAAACCCCAGATAGGCCGACCCAGTGCTGCGGCAGGCTCGGCGTACAGCGCCTCGACGAACCGGCGCAGCGAGTCGAGGATCCGGTCGGTGTCGGGGATGAGGTTGGCCATCCAGCCCTGGTACGCGTGCCGCTCGAACTCCTCGCGCGCGATGTGGCCGGCATCCGCCGACCACGCGAGCAAGCCCTCACCGGCCTCGAGCACGCGGTCGACCTGCCCGTCGTGCTCGCCCCAGATGAGCACCTCCGGATGTGAGGTGAGCAGCCGCTGGACCAGCGTGCTCCCGCAGCGTTGGCCGGCGGCCAACACAAGCAGGGGCACGTGGCGCATCGGCACAGGGTACTGACCGCTGCGGCGCCGCACCTTGTCACCGCTCTGAGGGCGCCGCCTCCGGTCCGGTCAGTGTGGCCGTCACCATGTCGCGCAGGATGCCCACGCCGATGTCGGGCTGCGCCGCCCCGGTGCCCAGTACGGCGAGAAGGGCGGCGAGCACGGCGTCCGCCCGGTCCTCCGGCAGCCGGCCGGCGTCGAACTCGAACCCGCCGGCGATGCTGCCGTCGTGCCGCTCCCGCAGCATCACACTGATCTGGTACCGGGCGCCGACCGGGCTGTACACCTCCATGATCGGCGTGAAGTCACGCCCGCTGGCGTCACCCACCAGGCTCAGCTCCAGGCCGGCGAATCCCGGCAGGGTGACGGCCGGGGCGTTCTGTACGGACAGGTGTGCGGCCATGGCCTGGGCGGGCAGGGCGAGCTCGGCGCGGAGGAGCTCCAGCGGGATCTTGCCGTGCGCGAAGGCCTCCAGGCTCGCGGCCCGCGCCTGCTCGACCAGCTCGGCGAAGGTCAGGTCGGCACGCACCCGCAACCGCACGACCACACGGTTGACGAACCAGCCGATCAACTCTTCCCACGCCGAGCGCACCCGCAGCGCGTTGGGCGTGACCACCAGCAGGTCGTCCTGCTCGTACTCCACGGACAGCAGGACGGCGTAGGCGGCGAGCAGCACCATGTAAAGCGTCGCGTTGCCCTGTTTGACCAGCGCCCGTACGTCGCGCGCGGCCTGACCGGACAACCGCAGGTTGCGCCAGCCGTGCACGAAGTCCGCCGGTGTGACCGGTGTGGCCGAGCCACCCAGTGCGGGCGGCGCGTCCGCAAGGTGGGCGCGCCACCAGGACAGGTCGTCGGCATAGTCGGGGCCGGTCACGTAGTCCTGCTGCCACGCCACGAACTCGCCGTAGTCCGTACCGAGTGGCTCGGCGTCGGGCACTCGGCCGCCGGCGAAGGCCTCGTAGGCGACGTCGATGTCGTGCACCTGCACGCCGGTGGACCAGCCGTCGGTGACGATGTGGTGGGTGTTCCAGACCACCACATGATCCTCGGTGTCGATCCGGTAGACGGTGACCCGGAGAAGCGGCCCGGTCGCCAGGTCGAACGGGCGGCGATTCTCCGCCGTGAGCAGGCTGGGCACCGCGGCCGCGCGGGCCGCCGGGTCCGGCCCGGGGACGTCGACCACCGCGAAGGGCACCTCGACCCGCTCGTGCACGACCTGGACCGGCCCGTCGCCGTCCTCGACGAAGCTGACCCGAAGCGGCGCGTGCCGGTCGACCAACCAGTCGAAGGCGCGGCGCAGGGCGTCCAGATCGAGCCGCCCGCTGAACCGCAGCGGGAAGGGGGCGTGGTAGCCGACCGTGTCGCCGTCGAGCCGGCAGGCGTCGTACAGCGCGCGCTGCGGGTAGGACAGCGGCAGCCGCGCGCCGCCGGTCATCAAGGTCGACGGTGCGGTCACCGCGAGCGCCGGATCCGTCCGGACCGAGCGGTCCACCATGCTCGCCAGGTGCCCGACCGTGGGGGTGGTGAAGAAGTCCAGCAGGCTCACCTCGACGCCGAAGCGATCGCGCACCCGCGCGGTGACCTGGGTGGCCTGCAGGGAGTTGCCGCCAGCCTGGAAGAAGTCCTCGTCCCTGGCCACAGCCGACCGGCCGAGCAGTGGGGCGATCACCTCGGTGGCGAGCACCCGCTCGGTTTCCGTCCAGTCCTGGTCTGCCGAGGCGGCATCGGCCGGCTCGTCGGCGAGCGGCTCGGGCAGCGCCGCGCGGTCCACCTTGCCGTTGCGCGCCATCGGTAGGCGGTCGAGTACGGCCACCCGCGTCGGCAGCAGGTAGCCGGGCAGTGTGGCGGCTGCGGAGTCGCGCACGGAGGCCAGCGTCGGCGGCCGGGCAGGGTCGGCCGCCACCACATAGGCGACCAGGTGTCGCACTCCTGCCGGATCGTCCCAGGGCTCCACCACTGCTTGGCGGATCGCCGGGTCGCGGGCCAGCGCCGACTCCACGTCACCGGGCTCCACCCGGAATCCCCGGATCTTCACCTGCCGGTCGATCCGGCCGAGGAACTCCAGCACGCCGTCCGTGGTCCAGCGCACCAGGTCACCGGTCCGGTACATGCGGGCACCCGGGTGGCTCGCCAGCGGGTCGGGTACGAACCGCTCCGCGGTCAGACCGGGTCGGCCGAGGTAGCCCCTGGCCAGGCCGGGGCCGGAGATGCACAGCTCGCCGGGCGCGCCGTCGGGCACCAGGGCCAGGTCGGCGTCGAGCACGGAGGCGTGGTGCCCCGGCATGGGCAGCCCGATCGGCGGGACCCGCCCGTCGGCCGGCGGCTGGCAGCGCATCAGGGTCACCGCCACCGTGGTTTCCGTCGGCCCGTATCCGTTCCAGAACTCCCGGTCGGCGGTGGCCCAGCCGTCGACCAGAGCACCCGGCGGCGCCTCGCCACCCACCGAGACGAGGTGCAGGTCGGGCAGCGCGGTCGGGTCGAGCAGCGGCATCAGGCTGGGCGGCAGCTCGGCCATGGTGACCCGGCGCTCGCGCAGCAGCCGCTGCAGGGCCTCCACCGAGGCCCGCTCCTCGTCGCCGGCCAGCACGAGCACCGCGCCCGCGGTGAGTGCTGCCCAGAGGTCGAAGGCGGACACGTCGAATGTCAGCGCGGCGAAGCCGAGCAGCCTAGTGTCCCGGCCGATGCGGTAGGCGTCGGCGATGTGCCGGCAGAAGTCGGTGATCGCCCGGTGCTCGACCAGCACTCCCTTGGGTGTCCCGGTGCTGCCGGAGGTGTAGATCACGTAGGCGGCCGAGTCCGGTCGTGCGGCCAATGCCACCGCAGCCTCGGCGCTGCCTGCCGGCGATCCGTCGTCCACCAGTACGGTGTGCCGCGACGGGAACCGGCCGGCCAGCGCGGCAGTGGTGACCACGACCGTCACCCCGGCGTCCGCGCACACGAGGTGCAGTCGCTCGTCCGGGTACAGCGGGTCGAGCGGTACGTAGCCGGCACCGGCGGTCATCACCCCGAGCGGTGCCCACACCATGGGCAGGCCGCGCGGCAGGCAGACCCCGACCCGGTCGTCGACGCCGACGCCGAGCCCGCCGAGCCGCGCGGCCAACCGGTCGGCGTGGTCGACGAGCTCGGCGTAGCTCAGCTCGCCGTCCCCGGCCAGCACCGCGGTAGCCGCGGGCCGCTCGACCGCGCGCTGCCGGATCCAGTCCGGCAGGGTCGCCGCGGCCGGGTCGCCGGGCGGGTCGCCCACTGGGTCGCCCACCGGGTCGCCGGGGGCCTTGCCCGCTGGGTCGTCCGGCGGGTTACCGGCCGCCCGGCGCACCAGCTCGGCCCGCTGCTCCTCGGTGAGCAGGCCGGCGGCCCGCAGCGGCCGGTCCGGCTCGGCGAGACCGTACCGGACGGCCTCGGTGACCAGGCTGCCCAGCCGGTCGGCCGTGGCCGGGTGCGCCCGGCCGGGGGCGGCCAGCACCGTCACCGTCGTGCCGCTGGTTCTGGGGCCGGTAGGTGCCACGTCGATGGCGAGCGGCGGGCCGGCGTGCGCGGCCAGCGCGGCTGGTGTGCCGTGCACCGCCAGGCTCACCGGGAGCGGCTCGGGCAGCAGCGCCGTCAGGTCCGACCACGGCACGTCCCCGTCGCGCACCGCGTCCGCCAGTGCATCCCGCGCGGCGGCGACCAGTGCGCCGTACCCCGCGTCGAGGTCGACGGTCAACCGGACCGGCAGCATCCGGGTGAACGGTCCCGGCACGCCGTCGAGTTCGGCCGGCAGGCTCGGGCGGTGGAGCAGGCCGATCACCACATCCTCGCTGCCGGACAGTACGCATACCGCCACTGCGACGGCGGCCAGCCATACCGCGGTGTCGGTGGTCTCCGCGGCCGCATGGTGCGTCCTCNNCCCCCCCCCCCCCCGCCGCTGACCCGCCCCGGTCCAGTGGCAGGCGCAGCGCTCGGACGCCGCCCAGCACGTCGCGCCACCGCGCCCGCTGCTCGTCCCGGGAGGCCGCCTGGTCCGGGCCGGTCTGCCAGGCCGCGTAGTCCGCAGCCGACACCTTGCCGACCGGTGCGCCGGCGGCGAGCGCGAGGACCGACGGCACGTCCAGCTCGGCCGGGTCGGCCGTCGCCACCCACCCGGTGCCCGTCTGTCGCTCGACCCGCAGCGCGCCAGCCGGGATGCCGTGCAACGCCAGGGCATCGGCCAGCGCGGCCGGATCGAGGTCGGCGCCCAGCGGCACCACCGCTTCGGCCCGCGCCGCCGCCGGGGCCAGGGCGAGCCATTGGTCCTGCTGCACCGAGGACGGCGTGTCGTCGCGCGCCGCTGCGCGCAGGCCGGGCGTGCGGCCGGTGTTCCCGCGCAGGTGGGCGACGAAGTCGTCGCGGGTGGCCGCCGGCAACGCGGCGAGCCGGTCGGCGACGGGGGTCCGCGGCCGGCCGGCGGTGGTGACCGCGGCAGCAGGCGGCTCGAGTGCGGCGCGGTCCACCGAACCGGCCGGATCGAGGGGCAGCTCGGCGACTTGCCGGTAGCCGGACGGTAGCTCGCTCGGTGGCACGAATGCGCGCAGCCGCCGGTCGAGCGCGGCGCTGTCGAGCACGCGGCCGTCGGCGGGCACCACCCAGGCCTGGCGACCGGAGTCGGCAGGCACGAGCACCGCGTCGGCCACGTCGGCGTCGCGGCAGAGCAAGTACTCCAGGTGGGCCAGATCGTCGTGGGCACCGTGGCCGAGCTGGTCGAGCCCGCCGTCGCTCCTCGTCCGGACCCGGATCCCCAGCGGCTCCAGTCCGTCCACATCGGACAACGCGAGCTCGCCCGGCACGTCGGCCGGCACCGGCCGACCGGACCGGCCCAGCACCAGCGCATGCCGGAGCCCGCCGATCCGGGTTGCCTCGGCCGGCCCGGCCAGCGGTGTGCAGGCGTAGATCGCGCCGGTGCGCGCGCCGGCCGTCGCTCGGAACACTCGGCGGCCACCGCTCACCAGCGCCGCGACCAGGCCCGGTGCGGGAGGATCGCCGAGCAGCACCACCCGGGCGTCCGGCCGGAGCAGGCCGGCGTGCCGCCCGAGCACCGCCGGCCGGGCCAGCACCACCGTGGCACCGGAGATCGCACCTTCGTCGGCGGGTTCGGCCAGCGTCACCGTTGCGCCCGCCCCGAGCGCAACGACCAGCGCGCTGGGCAGCGCCGGGTCGTCCGCGGCGAGCAGCACGGACACCAGGTCGCCGGGACAGATGCGGATCTGGTCGGCGAGCAGCCGCACGCCGGCGGCGAACCGGGCCGGCATCGGGCCGGTGATGGGCGGGGTGGCAGACGGTGCGCCCGCCGGCAGCGCGATGGGAAGCACCGGCACGCCGGGATCGAGCAGCACACCGGCCGGCTCGGGCACCAGCAGCGCGGCGACGCCGAGCCGGGCCGGTAGAGCGGCAAATTCGGCGGGCGCCAGGTACGGGCTCACGGGTACGACGACCGCCCCGGATCGCAGCACGGCGAGCACCGCGGACCCGGTGGCCAGCCCGATCGGCGCGGCGATGCCGACCCGGTCGCCGGGGTCGAGGCCGGCGCCGGCGAGCGCCTCAGCGGTGGTCTCGGCGGCGGCGGCGAGCGCGGCGGCGTCTGCGGTGCCGTCCGGACCTTGCAGCACCGCGCCCGCCGCGTACGTTGCGAGGTCGGCGGCCGGCTGCGGCGCATCGCTGCCCGGCAGATCGTCGATGGGCACCTCGCTGAGCGGGGTGCCGGCCGGCAGCGCGCCGAGCAGCGCGACCAGCCGGGCGAGCCGGTCCGCTGCCCGCTCGGCGGCCGCCCGGTCCAGCCGGGTGCCGTCATGGTCCAACCGCACCCAGACGCCTTCCGGTGGCAGCGCGACCGCGACCACCACCGGCAGGTCAACCCGCTCGGCCCGTTGCCGCACCGCCAGCGTGACCGCCCCGCTGCTGACGGCGTCCTGCCCGACGCGCCAGAAGTTCTGGAAGGCCAGCACGCTGGACAGCAGTGCGGCACCCGCCGGTAGCGCGCTCTGCTGCTGCGCGGTGAGCAGCGGAGCGTGCTCGTGCCGGCGCGCCAGGCTCAGCCGGTCGTGCACGTCGGCGAGCCAGGCGCCGATCGTGGTGTCCGGCAGGTCGACGCGCAACGGCGCGGTGTTGAGGAACATGCCGATCCGCTCGGCCGCGCCGGAGAGCTCGGGCGGCCGGCCGGCCACGGTGGTGCCGAACACCACCCGGTCCACATCGGCCCAGCGGGCCAGCAGCAGGGCCCACGCTGCGTGCACCAGCGTGCTGGGCAGCACCCCGGCTGCCCTGCCCAGCAGGTCGGGGTGGTCCGCGGGGGCTACCCGGTGCAGCACCGTGACGCGCCGATCGTGGTCCGGCCCGTCGGCCCGGTCGGCGGGATGCCGCGGCAGGTCCGCGCCGATGGGGGTGGCCCGGTCGACGTCGCCGAGCAGGTCGGCGAAGTAGCGGCGCTCCGCCTCGGCGTCGGCCGTATCCCGCTGCCAGCGTACGAACTCGCGGAACGGGGCCGCGGGGCGCAGCACGGCCGGTCGGCCGGTCAGCCGGGCATCGAGTAGCGCGGCCAGCTCGGCGTGCAGGATCGGCACGCTCCAGCCGTCCAGCACCAGGTGATGGTGGGTGGTGATCAGCCGCCACTCACCGTCGGTCACCCGGAGTGCCCGCACCCGGGCCAGCGGGGCCCTGCGCAGGTCCAGCGGGGCGCTCCGCTCCTCGGCTAGTGCGGCTGCGGCCGTCGCCTCGACCCGGTCGGGCCGGTCGCGCAGGTCGGTGAGCGTCATCGGCAGCTCTGCCTTGGCGCGTACGACCTGGAGTGGTTGGGTGCCGACGTCCCACACGAAGGCGGTACGCAGCGCATCGTGCCGGGCCACCAGGTCGGCCAGGGCTGCCCGCAGCACCTCGGCGTCCGGGACGCCGGTCAGGGCCAGGTGGTAGTGCTGCAGGTAGGTAGGGCCGGGAATGGCCAGCGACTCCACCAGCATGCCCTGCTGCATCGAGGTGAGCGGGTAGATGTCCCGTACGTGCCTGGTCACGAGCCTGCCTCCCTCGGCGGCCGGGTCTCGACCGGCATCTGACGGAGACCGCGTACCGGGGAAAACCACACGATCAGCGGCGGGACGAACATGCCGGAGATGGCGACCAGCAGTGCCTGCCGGGCGCCGATGGCCTGGCCGAGGAAGCCGCCGAGCAGCGAGCCCAGCGGGGAAACGCCCAGTGCGAGAAACCGGAAGGAGGCGTTGACCCGACCGAGCAGCGCGTCGGGGGTGATCAGTTGCCGGGTGGTCAGGACGTTCACCGCGCACAACTGGCCACCGAGTGCCATGCCGAAGCCGGACAGCATCAGGACGCCGACCGCCAGCGGCAGCCGGTGCGGGGCGAGCGGGATCAGCAGCGCCGACGCCGCGAACAGCGCCAGGCCGCCGGCAATCGCCCCCGACAGGGAGATCCGGCGTTGGGCCCAGCCGGCCAGCATGGAGCCGACCAGCGCGCCCGGCCCGCTGGCGGCCAGGGTGAGGCCGATCAGCGCCGCGCTCAGGCCCAGCCCGCGCGCCACGAACAGCAGGTACAAGGCGAGTTCGGCCGCCCACACCAGGTTGGACCACCCGATGGCCAGCGCGAGCGGGCCGAGGATCCGGTCGGTGACCACGAATCGCAGGCCGGCGCCGACCGCGCCGAAAATCCCGCTCAGCCGCGCACCCTCGGCGGCGGCCGGTGCCGGTTCGGCTGCCCGAATCCGCCACACGGCGAAGGCCGAGACCAGGTAGGACGCCGAGTCCGCCAGGATGGCGAACGGTGCGGTGAGAGCCTGCACCAGAAGACCGCCGAGGCCCGGGCCGACGATCATCGTCGTGGACTGGGAGCTTTCCATGATCGTGTTGGCCTGCATCAGGTTGCCCCGGCTCACGAGGCGCGGTACGTAGCTCATGTAGGCGATGTCGAACCACACGGTCAGCACCATCACCGCGAAGGTGATGCCGGCGAGCAACCAGAAGCTCAGCACGTGGACCGCCCACGTAATCGGGATCAGCAGCAGGAGGAGGCCACGTGCGAGGTCGGTGCCGAGCACGACCGGCCGGCGGCGGACCCGGTCCACGAACACCCCGGCCACCAGGTACAGCAGGAACGGCAGCCGGGCGAGGGCGCCGAGCACCCCCATCTGGCCGGCGTCGACGTGCAGCAGGGAGATGGCGACCAGCGGGGAGGCGACCAGGCTGATCTGCGAGCCGAGCTGCGACGCGGTCTGCCCGAGCCACAGCCGCCGGAAGTCCGGCTCCGCCCAGGCCCCCCGCCGGAACCGGCCCGCCGGCCGGACCGGCGCACCGCCGGCCGGCCCGCTGCCGGCGTCGGTTGCGGTCGCCGGGTCGGCGTCGGTCATCCGGCCAGTGCTCGGCTGATCGGATGGGTGCCGCCGACGTGCCGGCGCAGCGCGTCCGGTGCGGGGCTCCTGGCGATGGCCAGCGGCGCGAACCGGTAGTGCCCGGCCACCGGGGAGTTGGCGACCATGCCGAACGCGCCGTGCAGCTGCACCGCGTCCGCCGCCGATGCGGTGGCGAATGCGGCCGCCTCGGCCAGTGCTCCTGCGGCCGCCCGGTGGTCGAGCTCGGCCGCCCCGGCGAGCTGCCCGCAGAGGGCGCGTACGGCGCGTCCGTGCACGGCGAGACCGGCCAACCGAAAACCTACCGACTGGTTGTCCGCGAGCGCCCGGCCGAACTGCTGCCGGCCCCTGGTCCGGCGTACCGCGCTGACCAGGCAGGACATCCCGAGCCCGGTGAGCGCGGCGGCCCGCCGGAGCAGGTCGGCGGCGAGGACGGCAGCGGCCGCCGGTCCGGAACATGCCGGCTCGGCCTCGGCCAGCGC
>QHCA01000022.1 GCA_003244095.1 Pseudonocardiales bacterium
CCCCCGACAGGGGCGCTGATCGGCGACGCGGTCACCAGGTCGCCCTGGCCCAAGCTGGGGTTAGCGACGGGTGCCACCGACGGTGCCGCTGGCGGCGTCACCAGCGGCGCGGCAGCCGCAGGCGTGGTGAGGGACGCGGGCACGATGTGCGGCGGTGGCCCGTCCAGCCCGGGCCCGAGCACTCCGCCGTTGGGCAGCACGGCGTGGCCGACCTGGCCGGCCAGCGGGACCCCCCCGCCACGCGCCACGCCGTGCAGTCCTGCGTCGAAGCCGTTCTGCGCGATCGCGTTGACGATGTTCGACGGGGTGGCCTCTGCCAGGTTGCCGTCGGCGATCGCCTGACCGACCACGCTGGACACTGGCGAGGAGATGGAGTTGTTCAGCGCGCCGTCGCGCAGGGCACCGAGAGGCTTGCCGGTTACCAGATCGAGGGCGCTGTTGAGATTGGCGCTCGGAAAGAAGTGGTTGACAAGCTTCGGACTGAACACCCGCTGGAGCAGGCTGGCGGTGCCGGAGGACAGTGGCACGCCGATCGAGGCGCCGAGCACGGACGACAGCAGGCTGTTGCCGTCGATCGAGTTTTGGTGGCCGAGCGCCATCTGGTGCAGCTGCGGCAGGAGGTTGGTGAATAACCCCTCCTCGAAGTTCTCCCGGAACAGCTCGGCCGCCGTCTCCTTGGCCAGGTGGACGGCGGTCCGGGCCGGACCGGCGGCCAGCTGGGAGCCGAGGCCGGTCATGAACTCCACCACCTTGGCGGCGACGCTGTTGACCATCCGCTGGCGGATGAAGTTGCCGATGATCGCGCCTGGGCCGCCGCCGAGCAGAAAACTTGCCGCGAACAGCGCCGCGCTGGCGAGCACCGTGTAGCTGATCTGCAGCTTGGTGGACTCGACGTCGACGCCGGCCTGACGCATGCGGCTCGCCAGGTCCAGCATGTCCGTACGGGTACGCACGGCGCCGCCGTCGCCCGTTCCGCCGTTGACGATGGCCTGCGTCGCGTCGTGGAAGGCCCGGCCCGTCGCGCTCGGCCAGGCAGCGAGCACGACCCCGCGCGCGGTGTCCGCGTCCGCGATCGTCGGCTCGAGGCCGTGCCCGGCGGGGAGCCACAGCTCGGCCAGCGCGAACATATCCTGCGCCATCGTCTGCGGCCACGCCTGGCCGGACAGCGCGCGGACCACGAAAAACCACAACTCGCAGATCGGTTCAGGGACCTCCATGGCGGCCGGCTCTCCAGGCTCTCCTGAGCTCCGCTGCTCGACGGCTGCGGTGGCTCAGGCCTGTTGCTGCGCGGCCAGGCTATGGTCCATGCCCTTGATGTTCTCGACTCCGGTGCGGCAGTCGTCGGCGAGCGTCTGGCAGTCCTTGGCGATCCCGTCGGCGGATTCGCGAAGGGGGCGCGCGTAGGACCAGTACATCTCCCGCAACTGCCGCCCCCCGCTGTCGTCGCCGAACACCGCGCGGGCCTCCAGGGCGGCGATCTGGCCGCCGACCGGGCCCCAGATCGACTGCCAGCCGGCAGCGGCGCCGGCCAGCCGCTCGGCGCCGCCGAGGGCGCCGAGGGCGTCGAGGAACATTTCGCCCGGGACGGTCATCGGTGTTCGCTGCGGCCGAGCTGGCGGTCGATCTGCCGCAGCACCTGGTCGAAGGTGAGCTCGGCGTTGTCATCCTGGCCGTCACCCGACGTGCGCAGGCCCTCGGGCAGGAAGGGCCGGGTCAACTCGGTCATGCGGACCGCCGCCGCCGAGACCGCCTCCCTCATCGTCGCCGTGATCGTCTCGGATAGGGCGACCGAGTCGGACGCCCGGTAGATCCGCGGATCCAGGTACAGCTCGGTCAGCGTGCCGTGCGCGTCGACCGTGACGCGGACCAGGCCGTCGGGCGAGTAGGCCGTCTCCACGATGCCGGCGAACGACCGGCGCAGGGCGATCACCTCCTCGCGCAGCCGCTGGTACTCGGCCCAGGCCTGCTCGGCGCTCGTCACGGCTCCCCAATCCGTCATGGCTCAGCCCTCCAGACTCCGGCAGACGATCCCCGAACCGGCCAAGCTTGCCTGCTGCAGGCCCCTCCTCAGCCGGCGCTGACCGCTTGCTGCCAGTGCGCCGGAGGCGCCCGTACCCCTGTCGAGAATGGGCCGATGCCTACCTGGCCGGCGCGCATCGCCGTGGTCTCGATCCTCGTCGCGGCTGCCCTCGCGGCGCCGGCGGCCCCGGCCACGGCGAAACCGCCGGCCGGTGCCTGCCTCAACGCGCAGCCGGGCGGGCCGCCCATCCGCCAGCAGCCATGGGCGGACAAGGCGCTGGCCCCGGAGCGGGCCTGGCCGTTCAGCCGGGGAGCGAAGGTGCTCGTCGCGGTGATCGACTCGGGCGTGGACTACGACCATCCGCAGCTGCTCAGGCACGGCAAGGTGCTCGACGGGTTCGACTTCATCCGCAACCAGCCACGGGCCGACTTCGACTGCGTCTCGCACGGGACGGCCGTGGCCAGCATCATCGCGGCCGACGAGGCGCCGGGCATCGGCTTCCACGGCGTGGCACCCGATGCCCGGATCCTGCCCGTGCGGGTCAGCGACACCGAGCCCGGCGACGACCGCGGCGGCGCCTCGGTCAACCCCACGGTATTCGCCCAGGCGATCCGCTACGCCGCCGACCACGGCGCGCGGGTCATCAACCTGTCCGTGGTCATGTATGCCGACGTGCCGGCGGTCCGACGGGCCGTGGCGTACGCGCAGGACAAGGATGTCGTGGTGGTCGCCGCGGTGGGCAACGCGCACCGCGACACCGGCCGGGATCCGACGCCGTACCCGGCCGCATATCCGGGGGTCCTCGGGGTCGGCGCCATCACCATCGACGGTTCGCGGCTGCCGGCGTCGCAGGTCGGGCCGTACGTGGACCTGGTGGCACCGGGCGGGGGCGTGCTGGCGGCGACCCGGGAGCACGGGCACGTCTTCTGGGACGGTACGAGCTTCGCTACGCCGTTCGTCAGCGGCGCCGCCGCACTCGTGCGTGCCGCCTGGCCCAGCCTGTCCGCCGCGGGGGTGGCCCGCCGCCTGCTGGCGACGACCAGCCCGGCTCGCGGCGGTGAGAACAGCATGGCGTACGGCAGCGGCGTCGTCGACCCGTACCGCGCCGTCACCGACGGCCTGGGCGGAGTCCGGCCGGCCGGTGCGGCGCCCCCCCTCGTGCGGCCGGGCCCGGATCGCGCGGCCCTGCGCCGGGCCGCCGATGCCCACCGACTCGGCGCCTCCGCGGGCCGGCTTGTGTTGTTCGCCGGCCTCGCGGTGCTGGGGGTGCTCGGCGTGGCCGCCGCGGCGCCGCGGGGCCGCCGCCGCCGTTGGTCGGCCAGCCGTGCCCAGCTGCCCGAATGATCGCCTGAGCGAGGGACCGACGGGCAACCCGGGAACTCAGTCAGGTCGGCACTCTTAGCCGATTCCAGGATCAGTAACCTGCCACGAGGCGACGACGAGCTGGCAGCCCTGGGCGGACATCTCGTTGGCGCCTTTTCGCTCGACGGTTCGGCGTGTTAGGAAGGAGCAGATGACGGGGCAGAGCGACGCGCGCGATCCGGTGGCACGTCGGGCGCTGACTTCTCTGCCGCGCGCCGAGCGCTCCCATGAGACGAGGCAACCGAGCGCCCGAGCGGTGCTCGCGGTCGCTTCGATCATCGCGGTCGCGTTCATGGGCAGCGTGATCGTCACACCGCTGTACTCGCTCTATCAGCGGAAGTTCGGGTTCTCGGAGATCACGCTGACGCTGATCTATGCCGTGTACGTCGTGGGAAACGTCGTGGCCCTGTTGCTCTTCGGTCAGATCTCCGACCAGCTTGGCCGCAAGCCCGTCGCCTTGCCGGCGCTGGCGTTGGCCGCGATGAGCGCCCTGCTGTTCTTGTTCGCCCACAGCACGCTCTGGCTGTTTCTCGGGCGTCTGTCGATCGGGCTCGCCGTCGGAATCCTGTCCGGCACCGGTACCGCCTGGCTGGCCGAGCAGTACGGCGGGAGCGGGCGATCCAGGGCGACCCTAACGGCCGCGACCGCCAATCTTTCCGGCATCGCCATCGGGCCACTCGTGGGCGGCCTGCTCGCGCAATACGCACCAGCGCCGCTCAAGCTGCCCTTTCTCGCCTACATGCTCACCTTGGCGATCGTCGCGGTCGCCATCGCTTGCACCAAGGAAACCAGGCAGCAGCGTATTCACAAGCTGACCGATCTCCGAGTCCACCCGCGCCTCGGCGTTCCACGGGACCGAATCGGTTCGTTCACCGCGCCCTCCGTCACCGGCTTTGTCACCTTCGCGGTAGGCGGGCTGTACTTCGCGCTCATTCCGAGCATCCTGATCCAGGACCTGCATGTGCGCAACGTCGCCGTCGGCGGGCTCGTCGTCTTCGAATTGGGACTCTTCGCCGCCTCGTTCATCGTCCTGGGCCGCAGATTGCGGCCTGTCACGGCGATGTCGGGTGGGCTGGTTCTCCTGCTGCCGGCTGTCGCGCTCGTTGTATCCGCTCAGGCCCTGCACTCGATGCCGCTGCTGTTGATCGCCACCGCATTCGCCGGTGCCACGATGGCGCTCGGCTACCGTGGCAGCCTGGAGATGATCAACGAGATCGCCCCCGACGACCGCCGTGCGGAAGTCGTTTCGAGCTACCTCATCGCCTGCTTCGTCGGGAACTCGATACCCGTCATCGGTGTCGGTGTGCTCTCGAGATTTACCGACCCATTCATCGCGAGCGTTGTGTTCGCCTGCACGATAGCCACGTTGTCCATCGCCGCACTGGTGTGGCGTAAGCGCGACGTCCGGCCTCGAAAGCCGGCTGACAATCGAGCGACGGTCGGCTGAGGAGGTGGCTCGTACCCTGGTCAGCGTTTCGCTTCGGCCTTTGACAGTGCCGCTCTCGGGATGTCCGGGCTGCTGGCCAGCAGCCCGATGAAATCCTGGTAGGCGCGTCCTATTCGCGGCCGCGCGCCGGTAGCGTCCAAGTCGAGAAGCAGCCCGCGTACCTGGGCGACGACAACGGTGGCCAGTCGGTGCGCGGCTCGCGGTCGGCATCCGCTTGCGATGAAGCCGTCTGCCAATATCGTCAACCATTCGGCGGTCAGCCGTGATCGGGGCACGCTGTCCCGCTCTTCCTCACCGAGCCGGTAGAAGGCGGCCACCTGGCCGAACAGTCGAAAATACCGGTGTGCCTCGTCACTACTGAACCATGTCCAAGCCCCGGCGAGGACCCGGAGGAAGTCACGACCGGGTGCGAGTTCGGCGCGGGCCCGGGCCAGCTCCAAGCCTCGGGCATGTTCGAGGGCCGCGTCGATCAACGCCTGCCGGGACCCGAAATGGTGCACCAGCATCCGGGCACTGGTTCCGGCCGAGGTTGCGAGACGGTCGAGTGATGCCCCTACCAGGCCGTGCTCGATCAGATCGCGCGCTACGGCGGCCACCAGGCGCTCGCGGTGCGCGGAGTCGACGGTGCGCGGCATCCCACCACCCTTTCATGTAACGTACATTACGTGAATCGTGGTCGGTCGACGGGCCGAACGATCTCGCCCCAGTGACCAACCGAAGAGGAGACGCATGTTGCGAGCCGTGTTCGCCCGAACCTTGAAGCCAGGTGTCACCGACGAGCAATTCATTCAGGCTTGGCTGCCCCAGGGGCTGGTCGCCGATTCGTACCCCTCAGCGGTGACCGTCAGCCACGGCATCACCGACGACCGACAGATCATCTCGATCTTCGAAGTCGACGCTGCCGCCCAAGACCTTCCTGACGTACTGGCCTCCCTTGTTCACCCCGACTCCACCAACCGGCTGGCCGAAGTCGTCGAGTCGACCCAACTGGAGGCCGTGTTCGAGGACACCTCGACCTTCGGTTCGCGGCAACCGCTTGGGAAGAGCGCAGCAGGCTGAGTCTGGCTGATGACGTAACGGGCAGCGGACATCGGCGCCTGGCGCGTGGTGAGATCCGTCGTGGCCGCGGTCCGGAAACCGGAATCCGTGGCCGACCTGCGGGCTGCGGCCCCGGACCGTTGCTCTGTCGTCCGGTTCGACGTCCGCGACACCGCCCAGGCCGAGAAGGTGGTACGGGTGACGATGGATCGCTTCGGTCGCCGTGACGTACTGGGAACAATGCCGGCGGTGTCGTCCGCCGGACGCGACCGGTGTCCCGGCCTCGGCCCCCGCCGCGCTTGGTCTTGTCTAGGCGGAGGGGATCCACAGTTCGAAGCGGGCGCCGCCGAGGTCGCTGTCGGTGAGTTGCAGCCGCCCGCTGTGGGCTTCGGCGACCGTACGAGCGATCGC
This sequence comes from Pseudonocardiales bacterium, assembly GCA_003244095.1. Lineage (GTDB taxonomy): Bacteria > Actinomycetota > Actinomycetes > Mycobacteriales > QHCA01 > QHCA01. Next base: position 6,279 of record QHCA01000022.1, read on the forward strand.
GAGTCCGAGCCCAGCGCCACCGGCGTCCCGGGCGCGCGCGGCGTCCAGGCGTGTCCACCGGTCGAAGACCCGTTCCCGGTCTGCTGGTTTGATGCCGTCTCCGTCGTCGTCCACGGCGAGGACTCCCCACTCCCCTTCGGTGTAGGCGGAGATCCGGACGACCTCGCGAGCGTGGCGCCGGGCGTTGGCGACAAGGTTGCCGACAGCCCGCTGCAACGCCGCCGGTTCGGCCGCAACCGGTACGGGGGAGTGTGGTTCGTCGGCGTAGGAGGCCAGGTCGACCGGAACCCGTCGCAGCTCGGGGGCGGCGTCGAGGTGGGCGAGTAGGAGGAGGTCGTCGACGAGCCGGCGCAGCCGTTCGACGTCGACGAGCACGTCACGCAGCAGCTCGTCGCGGGCGGCAGCGTCAGGAGGGCCGCCCAGAGCCACCTCGAGCTGGGTCAGCGCGGATGCCAACGGTGAGCGCAGCTCGTGGGCGGCGTCGGCGACGAAAACGCGCTGTCGCTCGTCGGCCGTGTGCAACCGGGCAAGCATCCGGTTGAGCGTCACCGCGAGTCGCTCCAGCTCGTCACCGGTCGTGGCCACCGGCAGCACCGGTGCCTGCGGGCCGCGAACGTCGGCGACGCCGTCCGCGGCTGCCCGCAACCGGTCCACCGGCTCCAACGCTGACCCGACCGCAAGCCAGGTCGCCAGCCCGGCAGCGCCGACGACCAGCGGGACGAGCAGCAGCATGGTCCGCCGCAGCGCACCGACTGCCTCGTCGACGTCGGTGAGCGGGAGCGCCACCAAGACGGTGACCTCGGTGCCCTGATCTCGGGCAAGAGCGACGGAGACGCGCAACCGGTCGATCCCGATCGTCGCGTTGCCGGCGGTGTAGGTCCGCGGGATCGGTGCGACACCGGGCAGCAGCGGGACGACCCGGCTCGCCGCGATGCTGGCCGCAAGCACCGTGCCGGCCGGGTCGACAATCTGGGCGAAGACGTCTGGCGAAGCCGGCAACGGCGCCGGCAGTTGCCCCGACCCCGTGAGTGCGACCAGGGAGAGGGATTCCGCAGCGAGACGCCGGTCGAGGCTGGCGACCCGCTCGTGGGCGAACAGCACGGCCAGTGCGGTGGCTCCGGTGCTCAGTCCAATGGCGAGTACGACGGTGGCGACGGCGGTGATGCGTAGGCGCAGCGAGAAGCCGCGCCGGCTCACGACGTCGCCAGCCGGTACCCGGCACCGCGGACGGTCTGCACTATCTCGGCGCCCAGCTTGCGGCGCAGATAGCCGACGTAGACCTCGACGACGTTGGCGTCCGCGTCCGGCCCCGCCTCCCACACGTGTTCGAGCAGCTCGGTCTTGGTGAGCACCTGTCCGGGCCGCCGGACGAGGTACTCCAGCAACGTGAACTCCCGCGTCGTCAGCACCACCGCCGAGCCGGCCAGGCTGACCTCGTGGGACCCGGGATCCAGACGGAGCTCGCCCGCCTCGAGCACGACCGGTCGCGGTCCCGCGTTGCGCCGCAGCAGCGCGCGAAGGCGGGCCAGCAGCACGACGAAGGAGAACGGCTTGGCGAGGTAGTCATCGGCTCCCAGGTCGAGGCCGTCGGCCTGGTCGTACTCGCCGTCCTTGGCCGACAGCAGCAGCACCGGCGTCCAGTCGGCGCGGGCCCGCAGCCGGCGGACCACCTCGTAGCCGGACAGCTTCGGCAGCATGATGTCGAGCACCACGGCGTCATAGGACGTGGTCTCAGCCGCATCGAGCGCGGCCAGGCCATCTGCTGCGATGTCGACCGCGAAACCTTCCCGCGACAGCCCACGGTGCAGCGCGGTCGCCAGCCGTACCTCGTCCTCCACGACCAGCAGCCGCACGTCGTCCTCCTTCTGCCGCCCGCAGCCTCGCTGAGAGCTACCTGAGTGCGCCAGAGGCTCACAGGCTGCTCTCAGCCGCCGTCACGCAGACTCCTCCCATGATGACCGACAACCGCCGCTGGCGGTGGATCGCGCCCGGTGTGGTCGGCGCTGCGATCGCCGCGACAGCGCTCGTGACCACCTCCGCGGCCGCCTCCAAGCCGAAGCTGCCGAGCCGCACCGCCGGGCAGCTGCTGGCGGCCGTCCAAGAGGTCAAGGTCCCAGGATTCTCCGGCACCATCGTGCAGACCAGCCGGCTAGGCATTTCGGGGTTACCTACCGCCGTCGGCGACGCGACGCTTTCATGGCAGTCCTTCGCCAGCGGCTCACGGCAGCTACGTATCTGGCAGGCCGGGCCGGACCACCAGCGCGTCGCGCTGCTCGGCCAGGTAGCCGAGAGCGACATCGTGCACAACGGCCGGGATGTGTGGAGCTACAGCTCCTCGACCCGTGCCGTGACCCACGCCGTCCTCCCCGGCGAGAAGACCGGCAAGCCGGCCACGGCACCGGTCGTCCCCTCGGTGACGCCTCAGCAGGCGGCGGATCAGGTGCTTCGTGCCATGGCGGCAACGACAATGGTCACGGTGGACCGCACTGCGCGGGTCGCCGGGCGCGCCGCCTATCAGCTGGTACTGACTCCCCGCGACGGCCACACGCTCGTCGGAAGTGTCCAACTCGCCCTCGACAGCCAGACGTCGTTACCGTTGCGCGTCCGCATCTTCGCCCGTGGCGGCAAGAAGCCGGCGTTCGAGGTCGGCTTCACCGAGTTGAGGATGCGCACGCCGGCGGCCAACGTGTTCCGCTTCGTACCGCCCGCGGGTACGAAGGTCAAGCAGCAGAACCTCCAAGGTCTCGCGCCCGACCCGGCCGCCGCCTCCAAGCACCGCGTGATTCCCGGATCCGGGGAAGGCAACACGCCCAGGACGATCGGCGCCGGTTGGACCTCCGTACTGGTGTTGAACGCCGGCGACATGCTGACCGGCTCGTCCCAACCGGCCGGTGGTGCCAAGCGCGGCGCGACGGCGACGCTCGACCGGTTGACGACCCGAGTCACCGGCGGCCGGCTACTCACCTCAGCGCTCGTCTCCGCGCTGATCAAAGACGACGGCACCGTCTACATCGCAGCGCTCAGCGGCGCCGACCTGCAGAAGGTCGCCGCCACGGGCAGACCGCTATGACCACTCACCCGGGAGGGACCTGATGAGCCAAATGGATCAGCTGAGCCAGCCGACCGAACGCGTCGCCGCCCTCCGCCGCCGCCGTACCCGGATCCTCGGCGTCGCCGGCGCCGTAGTCGCCGCGCTGGCCGTATGGGCCATCGGCGTGGGGCTATTCGGCATCGACCTGCTCGTCAGCGGCGGCACCGTGGCGGTCACCTCGATCTTTTTCGAAAGCCTGATCGCCGCGCTCATCGGCTGGGCAGTGCTGGCCCTCCTCGAACACTTCTCCACCCGATATGCCCGCACGATCTGGACCGTGGGTGCCCTCGCGGTCCTCCTTCTCTCACTAGCCCTTCCCCTGACCGGCGCCGTCACGACAACGGCCAAGATCACCCTCGCCCTCATGCACCTGGCGGTCGGCGCCGTCCTCATCACAACCCTGCGCCGCACCTCACCCAGTCCCTGACCCGACCAACGCCAGCACCCCAGCACGGTAGGCGGCATTCAGGTTCTCGCGGTCCGTCCCACTGTGCGGCCCCGGGCAGATGCCGAAACCGCTCGTGCGTGCGTACCGGTCAGAGTGCGCGGCGACGCCTCGGCTGCCGTCAGGTTGGTACGTTGCGGAGTATGCCTTTTCGATCACCCGGCTGGTGGCTGGAATTCCTGGGTGTCGCGCACGCTGGTGTCGGGATAGTCCGGTACCGGGATGCGCTTGGCGACATTGCTCGACACAAGCTGCTCGACTCGGTACCTGGCTCGGGGGACAAGGCCACGGCGTTCTGGTTCATGGCAGCCGCGCCAACTCTGTGGGTTGGTGGCCGGCTTCTTCGGTCCGCTGAGTCGACGGGCGACGTCGATGCTCAGCGAACCGCAGGCGTCGTCCTCACGGCGGTCGGCTTGATGGGATCGGCGGCGATCGGTCGCCGACCCAGCGGATTCTGGGGAGTCGCTGCAGTAGGGATCGCCACGCTTGCCGGCGCTGGCCGTTCCGGATGTCGATCTGCCACGTGACCAGGCGCCCGAGCGAGTAGCGAACGAGAAGTGGCCGCACACAGGTGTCGTGAGGGCTTGCGCGCGAGCAGATACCCCTGGGGGGAACCTTCCTGTCCTTTGGGGTGGACGTCCGCCCCAGAAGACGGCGCTCCATTCTGAACGCCTTGGCACGTGTCGCCGGCCGGGCAGGCGGTCAGGGGCGTCGGGGCGGCCAGCGGGCCTGGGATGCTGGGATGGTGTCGGACGGGTTGGGGCAGACGGAGCTGCGCTTGGCGGCGGTCGGCAAGAGATATCACCGCCGTGGGCCGATGGTCCTTCAGGATGTCGAGTTGACCGTGCCGCGCGGGACGACCGTGCACGCGGGTGGGGGCAATGGGAGCGGGAAGAGCTCCCTGCTCCGGGTGATAGCCGGGGTGACGGCGCCATCGAAGGGGCGGGTGCTGGGCCGTCCGGATGATGTGGGGTACGTGCCCGAGCGGTTCCCGCCTGCGGTGCGATTCTCGCCGCGGCGGTATCTGTGGCATCTGTCCCGAGTGCGGCGCATTCCGCCCGGGCGTGGGCTGGCGTTGTTGGACCGGCTCGGTGGGGCTGATCTGGTGGACATTCCGATGACCGAATTGTCGAAGGGTTCCTGCCAGAAGGTAGCGGTCGCCCAGGCGCTGATGGGTGACCCTGCCCTGCTGGTGCTGGACGAAGCCTGGACTGGCCTTGACGCCACCGCCCAGGCGCTCCTCACCGCGGAGGTCGGCGAGCGATGCGACCGAGGCGACACGGTCGTGTTTACCGACCATGGCCGCCTCGCGGCAGCGCTCATCCCGCACATCAGCTGGGTTGTCGCCGAGGGCTCGGTCCGGCTGGCCCCGACCGTTTCGGCCCGGGCGCTGGTCGACGTGCAGCTGGCCGGCCGACCAAACCGTCTCGACCCGGCCAGTCTTGCCGGTGTGGTGCATGCCGAGACTGCCGTAGGCGGGGTACGCCTGACGGTCGAACCGGAGCACTGCGATGCGCTCTTGGTGGAGGTGCTACTCGCCGGCTGGTCCGTGCGGCGGGTGGAGCCGAGCCCGTGAGCGCACTGTGCTTCTACCAGCTTGCCGACCTGCTTCGTTCTCAGCGGTGGGTGGCGCCGCTGCTTGCCTACACCCTGCTCCTGGCCGCGTTCTACGCCTCCGACGCCGGGCCGGCTGTGCCGGCCTTCGGGGTGACCGCGGTCGCGCTTCTGCCCGTGTCGGCGTGGCTCACGCGGGTGGTTCTGAGCGTCGAGGACGACGCCGCCCGCCAGGTGACGGCGGCGACCGCCGGCGGTCAGCTACGGGTGCAGACCGCCCTGCTCGTCTCGGCTGTCGGGACCGCGGCCCCGCTGGTCGTACTGGCCGTGGGGTGGGCCTCGGTCGCCAACGCCGGGAACGTCACCGGCTGGCGCGCCTACCTCGGCGGCCTCGCCATCCACGCCGTACTCGCGCTGTGCGGAGTTGGACTCGGCGCGGTTCTGTCCCGGCCACTCGTGCGAGCGCCCGGCACCGCCGCGCTGGCAATCGTCGGCGTGGTCGTCGGCGCCCTGATCGTGCCGTGGTCACCGGTGGCTGGCCTGCTGCGGGTTCTGGAAACCGATCCGCACTCGAGATTCGCGGCTCGACTCAGTCCCTCGGTGGTCGCTGTCCTCATCATCGCCACCACCTGCTGTGCGCTGTCCTTGATCGCCGCACGGCGAGACTGACTCAGCTCGGCCCGTCGAGCATTAGCCCGGCCCGGTGACCCGAGGACGGCCGGTCAGGTGTCCCAGGTCCAGCCGGCCATCTGGAGCCGGAGGTGGTCGAACTCCGCGATGCCGAAGCTGCGCCCGCAGCGAATACTCTGTTTGCCGCTACGAAACCAGAGGCCTCGCTGCTTGCGGAGGACGGGGCTTCGCTGTTCGTGCGCCCGCGCCGTAGCCGGGACCCAGACCTGGCCGCCCAGGTCTGCGCAGAGATGGTGCACCCGCTGATCCAGCGGACCTGTCTGGAGTTGATAGATCACCCATTCGGTCGGGATCTTCCCCTTGCCCCCGACCGGGACGAAGCCACCCGCGGCCCAGGCGACACCTGCGGCCCAGTTCTGCGGGCGCTGCGTGGGTACGAACGCGACGTACCGCGGATTCACCACGACCACACCGCGACCGGCTGTCGTCACCCCTGTCGTCCACCAGCCCTTTTCGATCAGGACAAAGTCCAGCATCGCACCTCTCCTCGCACCGACTCTCAGCCCAGAAGTGTACGGATGGCTTCAGCCAGGAAATCCACCCAGCAGATCCGAGGCGCCGACCGAATCACTGGCTTTGTTGTAAGCGCTGCCCCGTGCGGTAGAGCTCGATTAGCAGCGGCCGAATGTGCTCGCCGGCTGCGGTGAGGGAGTAAAGGCTGCGGTTTGGAAATCCGCGCTGTTGCTGGCGGTCGACCAGGCCCTGTGCCACGAGCTGCCTCAGCCGGTCGGCGAGGACCTTGTCGCTCAGGGATGGCAGGCCGTCGCGGAGCTGGTGGTAGGACCGCGGTCCGTGCATGAGGTCTCGCAGCAGTAACGTCGTCCAGCGCCCGGCGACGGCGGCCAGCGCGACCTCCACCGGACATTGTGGATCCGGGTGTTGGGTCTGTCCCTGCCGGCCGGGGACCAGATCGCGGTCCCAGGCTCGGCTCACCGTTTGGTGAGCTACGAATCCGGCGGGTTCACTGCGGTCATGACGAACAGGATGGGCAGCCATGGTCGGAGTATCGCCTTGACCGAGGACCCCGCGCGACACCCGGCCGTGTTCGCTGCGGCGTTCAACACCGGTGACCCGGCGGCCGTTGAGAACGTCTATGAGGACCTTGGCGTCCTGGTGGCCGAACCTGGGAGCCCGGTGGCCGGCGCCGACCGGGAAGCCGCCAACACAAGACTGCTTGGGCTGGGCTTGCCGATCGACGTGCGGCCACGTCACGTCTATGTCGCCGGCGACATCGCCCTGCTTATCGTCGACTGGTCCATCAACGGCGACGCCCCAGACGGCGCGAAGGTCGACATCCGCGGTACCGCCACCGACATTGCCCGCCGCGGGCCCGACGGCAAGTGGCGCTACGTCATCGACAACCCCTTCGGTACGGCCTGACAACGCCGCTATGCCACGCAGACTCCTGGCACGGCGACCTTCTCAAAGACGTGCGGTGAGGCGACGGTGCTGTCGGGATACTGCGCGGTGCGCGTGCGGAACTCGGGAGAGCGGAACGCGTCGCCGAGCCCTCTGGCGGACTCCCAGACGGCGACGTTGACGAACGTCGAGCTGCCGGCCGTGCCGCGGTGCAGTTGCGTTGAGATGCAGCCGGGCTGCTGTCGCATGAAGCCGGCATCGTCAGCCGACGCGTCGAGGAATCGCTCGGCGTCCTCGGGTGCGACGTCGAACTGGTTGATCAGCACGACCGGACCGCCGTTGTGCTGCAGCTGCTGCAGGTAGGTGGTGTGTTGGTCCATCTCTGGGAGCTGCAAGATCCTCACTCATATCCTTGCCGCCCGGGGGCGGCTTGGTGTCCAAACGGTTGCTCAGTCCCTGCAAAACCCGGGCGGCGGCGGCAAGCTCGGAGCCCTGCAGTCCGCCGCCGACCCGTTGATCCAGCTGACCTGCCGCCGCTCGCCGCCGGGCGCGTAGCCTCGACCGTTCTTTGAGTGGGGTGAGACCTTGTCAACGTGTTCACGGTCAAGATGGGCAGGGCCGATGCCGATCGCATCAGGATGATGCGTAACGCTTTCATGCGTGTCTCGGTCGCCCTCGCTGTGATCGGGTTTCTCCTGGCCGTGCTCGGGACGGCCCTTGTCGCCTCGCGCAACTCGACGGACCGGGCCCAGCTCGATCGCAGCCTGTCCACCGCCGCGGGCGAGAAGGCGGCCCTGGTTGATACGGAGTTGCAACGCATCCAGGCCCTTGCCCTGGTAACCGCCCGGATCCCCCCGTTTGCCGAGCTGTATGCCGATAAGGGCTCGCAGGCCGCTCAGATTGCGGCCGTCGCGGGCCCGGGCCGGGAGATCAACGAAGCGCTGGCCTACCTGTGGAAGCTGTATCCCGACCGGCTGGTCGAGGCCGGCTACGTCGACGTGGACGGTGCCGAGGTGGCCCGGGTGGTCAACGGCAAACCGGCATTGCCCGCGTCGCTGCTGCGTGACGTGCACCCCTGGGCGTCGTTCCAGCCGGGTGTGACCACGCCGGTGGGTACGGCCCGGATCAGCGGGCCTTTCCTGTCTCCGACCGCACACGTGCGGGTGGTTGCGGCCACCGTTCCGGTGACGGTCGACGGCCGGGTGCGCGCCTACGTCGAACTCGAGCTGTCCACGGCCACGCTCGACCGGCTCCTGACCTCCGACGTCGAGTCCCGCCTCGGCCTATCGGTACGAACCGGCACCGGCAACCGCGTGGCCGGCAAGAGTGTGTACGCCGGTCCGCGCACCAACGTGGCCCGAGACGGTCTGGCCAGTGCGGGCGCCTGGCGCTACGCAGTGCGCCAGGTGCCGCAGGCACCGGACTGGTACGTCGTCGCTGCGGCCCACTCGCCGTCGGCGCTGGCCCTGGCCCTGCAACCCACCCAGGCCGCAGTCCTCGGCCTGTCGGTTGTGCTGCTCGGTCTGGCTATCGCCTTCTTCCGGCGCTCGCGCGCCGTGGCCGCCGAGGAGCTCGCCGCCGAGCAGCGAGCCCGCGCCGAAGCCGAACAACGCTCCCGGGTCGATCCGCTGACCGGCCTGTTCAACCGCCGCCACACCATGGAAGCGATCGAACACGAACTCGCCCGCGGCACCGGCGGGCCGGGCGTCGGAGTGCTCATGTTCGACGTCGACCACTTCAAGCGGGTCAACGACACCTACGGGCACCTCGCGGGCGATGAGCTCCTGGCCGCGACGGCCAGCACGCTGGGCCAGCACGTGCGGGCCTGCGACGTGCTGGGCCGGTTCGGCGGGGAGGAGTTCGT
>QHCA01000023.1 GCA_003244095.1 Pseudonocardiales bacterium
GCGGGGTTGGCGAGGCCGGCCTTGATCTGCAGCTTGATGACAGCGGCCAGCTTCTTCTTCTTGGGGGGCATCGGGATTCCTCTTAGATCTTGGAGACCTGGTTGAAGTTGAGCTCGACCGGCGTCTCGCGGCCGAAGATTGACACGAGCACCTTGAGCTTCTGCGACTCGGGGTTGATCTCGGCGATGCTGGCCGGCAGGGTCGCGAACGCCCCCTCGGTCACCGTCACCGAGTCACCCACCTCGAAGTCGACGACGGTCACCTTGGGCTTGGCCTCGCGCTCCACGGCCGGCAGCAGGATGCTGACGACTTCCTCCGTGTGCAGCGGCGAAGGCTGGTCCATCCGCGAGGTCGCACCGACGAAGCCGGTGACACCGGGGGTGTTGCGTACGGCAGACCAGGACTCGGGAGTCAGCTCCATACGGACCAGGATGTAGCCGGGGAACACCTTGCTCTGCACCTGCTGGCGCTTGCCGTTCTTGACCTCGGTGATCTCCTGGGTGGGGACCTCGATCTGGTAGATGAAGTCCTCCATGTCCAGCGAGGAGATCCGGCTCAGCAGGTTGGTCTTGACCTTGTTCTCGTAGCCGGCGTAGGAGTGCACGACGTACCACTCACCCGGGGCGGACCGCAGCTCCTGGCGCAGCTCCTCGACCGGATCGACCTCCTCGGCGGGGGCCTCCGCGACCTCGGCTGCGGGCTCGGTCATGTCGCTCTCGGCGGTCCGTGCCTCGGGCACGTCGCCTACGGCGGTGGTGGTGGACTGGTCCAACTCGGACACGCGGTCGCTCTCTTTCAGTGGTCCTACGGTGGTCTAGCGAGGGTCGGTCAGCCGAACACGATCAGCACGATCTTGGCGAAGCCAAGGTCGAGGCCGGCGACGATCGCCACGATGATGGACACGAACACCACCACCACGGTGGTGTAGGTGATCAGCTCCTTGCGCGTCGGCCAGATGACCTTGCGCAGCTCGGCGACGACCTCCCGGTAGAACCGGGACAGTCGGCGCAGCGGGCTGGCGCGGCCGTCGGTGGCGACGTCGGCCGGGGGCTTCCGCGGGACCTTGGTGGTCCCCCCGCTCGTCTGGGTCACGAGGTCCTCTTCATGTCGGGTCGAGTCGGCCTGTCGGTGACATTGTCGATGGTGCGCAGGGGCGGCAGGACTCGAACCTGCAACCGCCGGTTTTGGAGACCGGTGCTCTAACCAATTGAGCCACGCCCCTTCGGAACACTCTCGCCCTGGAGAGGATGCGCCTTGGAGCGCATTCGCCGACTGCATAGGGCAGGCAGGACAGGACACCCCAAGACAACGAGTGTACGGGGTCCGTCCGGCCCGGCCCAACCGTACCGCTCCATGGCTCCTCCCCGGCGGGAAGTGCGTCGTCGCTTCATGGCTCCTCCGCGGCGGGAAGTGCGTCGTCGCCGCCCCGGCGTCCTCCCGCGTCTGGGACGATGTCGGCATGACGGACTTCAAGCGGGTTTCCGCGCGCGTCAGCGGCATCACCGAGTCTGCCACCCTCGCGGTCGACGCGGCGGCCAAGGCGATGCGGGCGGCCGGCGCACCGGTGATCATCTTCGGCGCCGGGGAGCCCGACTTCCCGACTCCCGCGCACATCGTCGAGGCCGCCCGCGAGGCCTGCGGGCTGCGGAAGTACCACGGCTACACCCCGGCCGGCGGGCTACCCGAGCTGCGGGAGGCGGTGGCCGCCAAGACCCTGCGGGACTCCCGCTATGCGGTACAGGCCTCCCAGGTCCTGATCACCAACGGCGGCAAGCAGGCGCTCTACGAGACCTTCGCCACCCTGCTCGACCCCGGTGACGAGGTACTGCTGCCCACCCCGTACTGGACCACCTATCCCGAGTCGATCCGGCTGGCCGGCGGTGTCCCGGTCGAGGTGCTCACCGACGAGTCCACCGGCTACCTCGCCTCGGTCGACCAGCTCGACGCCGCCTGCACCGACCGGACCAAGCTGTTGGTCTTCGTCTCCCCCTCCAACCCGACCGGTGCCGTCTACCCCCCGGCCCAGGTGGAGGCCATCGGGAGATGGGCACTCGAGCGCGGCCTCTGGGTGGTCACCGACGAGATCTACGAGCACCTCGTGTACGGCGACGCCGTGCACTCCTCCATGCCGGTGCTGGTCCCCGAGCTGGCCGACCGGTGCGTGGTGGTCAACGGGGTGGCCAAGACGTATGCGATGACCGGTTGGCGGGTGGGCTGGATGATCGGCCCGGCCGATGTGGTCAAGGCGGCCACCAACCTGCATTCCCACGCGACCTCCAACGTGGCCAACGTCTCACAGGCGGCAGCGCTGGCAGCCGTATCCGGCGACCTCGTCGCCGTCGGGCAGATGCGGGCCGCCTTCGACCGGCGGCGGCGCACGATGACCGCGATGCTGAGCGACATCGAGGGCATCACCTGCCCGGAGCCGCAGGGCGCGTTCTACTGCTACCCCTCGGTACGCGGGCTGCTGGGCCGCACCCTGCGCGGCCGCGTGCCGTCGACCTCACTGGAGCTGGCGGCGATCGCTCTGGAGGAGGCCGAGGTGGCGGTGGTCCCGGGTGAGGCCTTCGGCACGCCCGGCTACTTCCGGCTGTCGTACGCGCTCGGCGATGACGACCTGGCCGAAGGCGTGCAGCGGCTGGCGAAACTCTTCGCCGAAGCCGGCTGAACACCGGGAAACGACCAAGCGCGGCGAACCCGCCCGCTGTAGCGTGCCCCGATCGCCGCAGTCCAGGTGAATCCAGCGGAGGTGCACGTGTCGATCGTCTGTGTCGAGGACTACGAGCCGCTGGCTCGCGAGCGACTGCCCGCGGCGGTGTGGGACTACATCGAGGGCGGCGCGGGTGCGGAGCTGACCCTGCACGCCAACCGGGAGGCCTTCGACCGGATCAGCATCCGGCCGCGCGTGCTGGTCGACGTGTCCCGGTGCGACACGGCGACGACCGTGCTCGGCTCCCCGCTGCGCTCGCCGGTGATCGTGGCACCCACCGCCTTCCACGGCCAGGTGCACGACGACGCCGAGCCGGCGACGGCGCGCGGCACCGCGGCCGCGGGGTCGCTGTTCGTGGTCAGCACGATGTCGAGCCGGCCGCTGGCCGACATCGCGGCCGCCGCGGCCGGACCGCTGTGGTTCCAGCTCTACCTGCTCCGCGACCGGGGCGTGGTCGTCGACATGGTGACCCGGGCGGACGCAGCCGGCTTCTCCGGCCTCGTACTCACCGTGGACACCCCGCGGCTGGGCCGTCGGCTGCGCGACGAGCGCAACAGCTATGTCGTCAACGCCGGCGCCAGCCCGGCCAACGTCCGCGCGGGGCTTCCTGTCTCTCTGCACGAGCGGCAGGAGGGGATCTCCGGCCTGGCCGCCACCGCCCGCGACATCTTCGACCAGACGCTCACCTGGGCCGATCTCGCCTGGCTGCGGGAGCTGACCGACATGCCGCTGCTGCTGAAGGGGATCGTGACGGCGCCGGACGCGGCGCTGGCCGTCGAGCACGGGGTCGACGGCATCATCGTGTCCAACCACGGCGGGCGCCAGCTCGACGGCGGCATCGCCAGCCTGCGTGCCCTGCCCGACGTGGTCGGCGCGGTCGCGGGTCGCTGCCCGGTGCTGGTCGACGGCGGAGTCCGCCGGGGGCGCGACGTGTTCATCGCCCTGGCCCTCGGTGCCGACGCGGTGCTGGTGGGCCGGCCCGTGCTGTGGGGGCTGGCGGTCGGCGGCGCCGACGGTGTGGAACACGTCCTCAGCATGCTGACCGACGATCTCGAACACACGATGGCGCTCGCCGGGCGACCGTCCGTGGCCGATATCGGCCGCGACGCGGTCGACTGATTGTCAGCTCGCTCCAAGCGTTCCCACCGGTGCGGACCACCCGCGGTGCCGGGACATTGCTCGGTGGGTTTGGCGCCTAGAGTCCTTGGTGTGCTGGTCCGGGAGGGGCGTGCGGCGGCGGCCGCCTGGGTCGAGGAGCAGGCAGCCGGCGATCCCCGGTTTCAGGGGGCCTTCTTCAGCGGCTCCACGCCGGCCATGCCGGCGAACGGCGTGTTGCCGGCGACGTCGGACGTTGACGTGGTCGTGGTGCTCGCCGGCGCCCAGGCGCCGCCCAAGCCGGGCAAGTTCGGCTACGGCGGCGTGCTGCTCGAGGTCACGTACCTGCCCCTGGCCGCGCTCAGCGTCGCCGACGACGTGGCCGCCTCCCATTACCTGGCGCCGAGCTTCAGCGGCGACCACGTGATCTCCGACCCGACCGGACTCCTCGGCCGGCTTCGTGACCACATCGCGCCCCCCTTCGGCCATCCCGACGCCGTGCGGGTCCGCTGCGACGACGTGCTGGGCACGATGGCGGACCGGCTGCGCACGCTCGACCCGGCCGCCGCCTGGCATGAGCAGGTGACCGCGTGGATGTTCCCGACGAGCCTGACGACGGTCCTCGTACTTGTGGCCGGACTGCGGCCCCCGACGGTACGGCTACGCTACCTCGCGGCCCGGGAGGTGCTGCGCCCGCAAGGTCGGGACGACCTCTACCAGGCGCTGCTCGGGTTGCTCGGTTGCGCGGACGCTGATCGGCAGGCCGTGCAGCGGCACCTCGACGAGCTCGCGTCCACCTTCGACCTGGCCGCGACGGTGGGCCGAACACCGTTGTTCTGCTCCACCGACATCACGCCCGCGGCCCGGCCGATCGCCATCGACGGCAGCCAGCGGCTGATCGACGACGGCGACCACCGCGAAGCGGTCTTCTGGATCATCGCGACCCTCGCCCGCTGCCAGCAGATCCTCGCCGTGGACGCCAGCCCAGCCCAGCGCCGCGCGGGCGAGCTGACATTTCGCGCTGCCGTCACCGACCTGCTCGGCCTCAGCGACGCTGCCGGCCTGGCTGGCCGCCGGGCCGCCCTGTGGGGACTCCTGCCGGATCTGCGGCAGGCCGCCGCCGCCCTCACCCCGGCGTAGATCCGCGCCGCCATGCAGCGACTTCCCGAAGTCGTCACTTTGACGGCCCGGCTGACCGCCGGCCGGTGCGGGGTGGGCTACGGGATGGCGCGGGCCTTGCGCAGGACGGCCAGGGCTGCCGGCAGGCCGGCAAGTGCCCGGGCCACGTCGTCGGGGGTGGCCACGGTCCAGGCATTGGCCCGTACGTAGCACCGCATGGCCGCGTCGAAGGCCGCCGGACCGGCTGCCGTCCGGGCCGTCAGAAGGGCGGCTGCCCCCTTGCTGTAGATCGTGCCGTAATAGCCGTCCTTGTCATCGCCCCAGGAGGCCATCGCAGCGTCGACCGGCCCGGGGAGGGCGAGCGCGGGCAGATAGTCGACTTCGTCGGAGTTGATCAGCGCCTCGGAGTACGTCGCGAAGGCCTCGTCGAGCCAGGGGTCGCGGGCCTGGTTGTCACCGACCATCCCGTAGAAGTACTCGTGGGCCACCTCGTGCGGCAGCACGACATCCCACCGCTGCGGGCCGACCTGGATCGCCCCCGGGTACTCGATGCCACCCGAGGACAGGCCAGGCAGCGCCGAGACGACGAGGCTGGGATAGGGGAACGGCCCGTAACGTCGGACCAGCGCCTCGATGGACCGCCGCGTCTGGCTCAGCAACTCGTCGGCGCTGGCCCGCACCTCCGGGGCGATGCCGACCGTGACCGCGACACCGGCGACAGTCGCCTTTCGTACCGTGAAATGGCCGACCGTCACGCTGACGTCCCGCGCGGCCGTGCTCGTCGCATGCCACGACAGCCGGCCACCGGCCACCGGCGTGGGGGCCGCGGTGCTGCCGGTCATGAGCACGGTGTCGCCGGCCGGCGTGGTCACGGTGATGTCGGTGTCCGCCGCCTCGCTGACGGTCGCCTCGGAGGGGAACCGTACGGCCGGCTGGCGCTGCCACCCGTGGCCGCGTTCCCAGGCGAGGATCGGGTGTCCGGTCGCCCACCACGCGGTCGCGCCGGAGGAGCCCCACCGCTCGAAGTGCGGCGTGGGCAGCACGAGCGTGAACGTCACGTCGGCCGTGATCACCGCGCCGGCCGGCGAGGTGTGGCCCAGCGGCGCGGTGATCAGCGTCCCCTGCGTGGCCGGCTTGGCGCCGAGGGACTCGGAGACCAGGGTGTTACCGGCGCCGGCCGTCGTGATCCGGCTCACGGTGAGCGAGGTGCCGACCGGGGCGCTCACGCCGTTGGGCCACAGCCGGAACACCACCTCGTGCACCGGCAGGTCGGGGTCGAACCTGACCTTCTCGTGCCCGGTGACCGTACGCCGGTCGGCCGACAGGTCGAAGACCAGCGTCACAGCGGGCCGGTGCGGGTCGGGTGCGATGTAGCTGGCCGGGCAGCCGGTCCCGGGCGTCGAAGTGACCGACGGCCGGACCTCCAGGGTGGGCGAGCCCGTCGGTTTCGGCTGGGCCCCGTTCTTCTGCGGGTAGCAGCCGGCGAGCAGCAACAGCAACCCGGCAACACAGGACGACCGCCGCAGCATCATCGGCCCACGCTAACCGTCATCTCGCTCCGCTCGATTGGCCGCCAGGCAGCCGTAACTCGTCCCGCCCGCGGAACCGTTGGAGGAAGCGGTCGTAGTTGCGCTTCGACTCCTTGTCGCGCAGGGTCGGATCGGAGTCGTGGTATCCGCGATGCCGGGCCTGGTGCACGGGCAGGTCCACGGCGGGCACGACCAGGCGCCCGAGGCCGGCCTGCCGCAGCGCGAAGGACAACTCCATGTCGGCGTTGCGGTAGAACCGGGCCTTGGGGTGCGGCGGGACCTCCAGCAGTGCCCTCCGCCGCACCGCGAACAGATAGCCGAGCACGGCCTCCACCTCGCCGGCCGGCGCGTCCTCGAACGACAGCCAGTCGTTGCTCACCCGTACCCCCCGCCAGCCCGCACCCACCACCGCCGGGTCCTCCAGGGCCGTCAGCAAGGGGGTGAGCGCGTCGCCGTCGAAGATCGTCGACAGGTCGGCCAGCACGTGGACGGCCGCCCTGTCGGCCCGCGCCAGGGCGGCGACCGCCGCGGCCCAGCCGGTCGAGCGTTCCACGTGAAACTCCACGACCCGGCCGGGATGAGAGTTGGCGAGTGCATGCAGGACGTCGCCGGCGCCGTCTCGATTGTCGACGTCGAGGGCCAGCAGCACCACGTCGGGCGGGGCATGCTGCAGCACCGCCGCAGCGAAGGCCGCCAGGTCGTCGGGCCAGCCGTCCACCACCACCGCCACGCTGGCCCGGTGCGTATCGGGGTCGCCAGCGTGGTCGGGCAGGTCGTTCACCGACGGTACGACGTCGTACGGCGGTCGTATCGTCAGATCGAATCCGTCCGGCCGGTCGGCGACGGCCCAGCCCGCCTCCGCGATCTCGGCACGGAGCAGGTCGGCGGTGGCGAAGTCACGAGCCTCGCGTGCTGTCGCCCGGCGCTCGGCGAGGGCGCTCACCTCCGGAGGAGGAGTGCTCACCCGAGGCGGACCCGCGCCCGCGATTTAGCCAGCACCTTCGCCTCGCCGCTGCGCGCGGTCAGCTCGACCACCACCACGTTGTCGTCGCCCTTCGCCGTCACGACGCCGGAGACCGCGAGGAGGGCACCCCGCCCGTCGTCGGGCACGACGACGGGCCTGGTGAAGCGCACGCCGTACTCCAGGACGGCTCCCGGGTCGCCCACCCAGTCGGTGATCACCCGGCCGGCCTGCGCCATCGTGAACATGCCGTGCGCGATCACGTCGGGCAGCCCGACCGAGGTGGCGACGCGTTCGTTCCAGTGGATGACGTTGAAGTCCCCGGACGCCCCGGCGTACATGACGAGATCGGCCCGCTCGATCGGGAAGGTCTGAGCCGGCAGCTCGGTACCGACCTCGACGTCGGCGTATCGCACCTGAGGGGTCATCAGGCGCCCACCGGCGCCGGGGCGCGAGCCACCAGGGTCGACAGCGCCGTCACCACGTGCTCACCGGAGACGGTGGAGATCTCGCCACGGGTGGTGATGATGTCGTTGCCGGCCGCCGAGCGGATGTCGTCGACGATCACGGTGACGGTCAGGACGTCGCCGGCGCGGACCGGGCGGCTGTAGCGGAAGTGCTGCTCGCCGTGGACGACGCGGGTGTAGTCCAGGCCCAGCTGCGGGTCGAGGACGACCTGCGCGGCAGCCCGGCTCGACAGGACGATCGGGAAGGTCGGCGGAGCGACGACGTCGGGATGGCCGAGGGCCTGGGCCACCGAGCGGTCGCGGTAGGCCGGGTTGGTGTCGCCGATCGCCTCGGCGAACTCCCGGATCTTCTCCCGGCCGACCTCGTACGGCTCGGTCGGCGGGTACACCTTGCCGATGAAGGACGGGTCGAGGGGCATCGGTCAGAGCCCGCGCGTGATCGCCGCGGCAATCTCCATCCAGGCCTGGCGGGTCTCGTCGGACAGCCGCGACATGCGGATCTGGTCGCCGTTGTCCAGCTGCGGGTCGAACGGGGCGTGCAGCACCTCGCGGGTGCGCACGCCGAAGTGGGTCTCGACCTGCGGCAGGTTGAGGCCCTTGATGGACCGGGGCATGGTCAGCACCGTCACCGCGTTGGCCACCAGGTCACCGCGGCCGGACTGCTCGAGGTAGTCCAGCATCCGCGACGCGCTGTAGGCCGACTCCCACCGCACGCTGGAGGTCACCACGAGCTGGTCGGTGCTGTCGATCGCGGCAGCCCAATTGGCCGCCCGCACGTTGTTGCCCGTGTCGACGCAGATCAGCTTGTAGAAACGCCCCACCACTTCGCGGACCGCCTGGAAGGCCGCGGCCGTCATCATCTCCCCGGCGGTGGCCTGCTCGTCGGAGGCGAGCACGTCGTACATCGCGTTGCCCTGCGAACGGATGTACTTGGCCAGGTCGCCGACCCGCCCGGGCACCGGGCCGGAGAACGAAGGCAGGTCGGCGATGAGGTCGCGCACGGTGTTGGCGTGGTGGTCCGGCCGGGCCCGGACACCCAGCGTGCCCTGCGTCTCGTTGTTGTCCCAGGCCAGGATGTAGCCGCCGCGCAACTGGCCCAGGGTCATGCTGGTGAGCAGGGCCGCCGTGGTCTTGCCGCTGCCGCCCTTGGGATTGGTGAAGGTGATCTGGCGCAGCCCCGCGATGCTGTGCCGGATCTCGTCCTCGTACCGGCGGCGCACCTGCTCTTCCTTGGTGGGCTTCATCCGGACATGGCCGCCGGTGAAGCGGTAGACGAAGGATGGCAGCCCCGCGGTCGGCGGCTCGTCGTTGCTGGTCGAGGTCTTCTGCGCCGCGAAGTCGGTCGCGTTGGTCGACACCGCGCGGGGGTCGAGGCCCTTTTCGTGGTGCGGATTGTCCCGCGGGAGCGACGGGTGGGCGGTGGCCGGCGGCTCCTCGGCGTCGGCGGGCGCCGACTCGTCGGCGTCGGGTAGGGACGACGCCCAACTCTCGGCGCCGTCAGGGTTGTACAGGTCGCTCCAGTTGACCGGCTCGACGTCGTCCTTGCCGAGCGCGTCCCAATCGATCTCGGCCGGAGGGTCATAGGCCGCGGTCGGCTCGAATGCCGCGCTGGTGTCGTAGGCCACCGGCGGCTCGTAGCCGACCTCGGCCCCTGCGACCGGAGCAGGGTCGGGCTCCTCGCTCGACACGTAGGACGTCGGCGCGTCATAGGCATCGGGGGTGTCGTAGGCGCTGGAGCTGTCGTAGGCGGTTGTCTCGAAACCGGGCGTCGTGGCGTAGCTGCCGGTCGAAACGTCGTAGGCGCCCGTGTCGTACGGAGGCGGTGTCTCGACCGGAGTCGTGGTCTCCCACATGGAGTTGGTGTCCCATGCCGGGCTCTCCCACGCCGGGGAGGTATCCCAGGTCGCCGGGCTGTCGTAGGCGGTGGGTAGCTCGGCATCGCTGTCGGCGCCGCTACCCCAGTCGAAGCTGGTGTTGGCGGGCGGAGCCGGGTCGTCGGCCAGCGGCTCGAGCAACCAGGACTCCGAGCGCCAGAACGGCTCGCTGTCGACCTTGGGCTCCACGGCCTCGGTGGACAGGGAGGAGTCGCTGCCGGTCGAGTAGGGGTCGTCGGGCACCCAGGGGTCGTCGACGCGCGGGCCGTACGGGTCGTCCGGCATCAGCAACACCCCAGATCGAGTCGGCAGCGACAGACGCCGGGCAACAGGCTCAGCGCGTCTCGCGGTGAGCGGTGTGCTCTCGGCAGTTCGGGCAGAACTTCTTCAGCTCCATCCGGTCAGGATCGTTGCGGCGGTTCTTGCGGGTGATGTAGTT
>QHCA01000024.1 GCA_003244095.1 Pseudonocardiales bacterium
GTCGGCTCGGGCATCGCCGGGCTGGCCGGCGGGCTCTACGCCGTGCAGAACGCCTTCGTCTCCTCGGTCTCCTTCGGCCTCGCGCAGACGGTCGTGGTGATCCTCATCGTGCTGGTCGCGGGGTCGGGTCGGCTGGTCCGCACAGTGCTGGCGGCGGTCGCCTTCACGGTGGTCACCAACCGGTTCGTCGGGTACGGGACGGTCTCCGAGGGGCTCACCGGCACCCTCATCCTGCTCGTGGTGGCGTTTCGCCTGGGCCTGGCCGATGCCCTCAACCGGCGCCTGCGCGGCTGGCGGGAGCGGCTGCGGCCCCAGCAGTCCGACCCGGACGAGGGCCCGGTGTCCCTCCCGCCGGTAGATAGCGAGGCGGCGCCCGAGGCCCCCGTGGCCTGGCAGGTCAGCAACGAGGACCGGGGGCTGGTGGTCGAGTCGGTGTCCCGGTCCTTCGGCGGGGTGCGGGCGCTCGACGGGGTCAGCCTGCAGGTGGCCCCCGGCGAAGTGGTGGGTCTCGTCGGCCCGAACGGCTCGGGCAAGACGACGCTGGTCAACGTGCTGACTGGAACGCTCGCGGCCGACGAGGGCCGGCTGCTGGTCGACGGCGTCGCGGTGTCGAGCTCGGCCAGGACCCGGCCGGCGCAAGCCGGCGTCGTGCGGACGTTTCAGGCCCTGCGGCTGTTCGAGGGGCTCACGGTGTTCGGCAACGTCCTCGTCGGGGCGCAGCGCGGCTGCCGGCTCTCGGTGCCGGCGGCACTCCTGCGCGGCCCGGGATTCCGGCGCCGGGAGCGGGCGTTGCGTACGGCGACGACACAGGCGCTCGCCGAGGTCGGCCTGTTGGACCTGGCCGGGCGTCCGGTCGGCGCGCTCTCCCACGGCCAGCGGCGTAGGGTCGAGTTGGCCCGGGCGTTCGCGGCGCGGCCCGCGTACCTGGTCCTCGACGAGCCGGGGGCCGGTCTCGATCCGGAGCAGACCGCCGTGCTCAGTCTGCTGCTGCGGGCGCACCGCGACCAGGGTTGCGGCCTGCTCGTGGTCGAGCACAACGTCGAACTGCTCGAGCGGTTGTGTGACCGCGCCGTGGGGGTGGCCGGTGGGCGGGTGGTCGCCAGCGGGCCGCTGGCCGAGGTGGTCCGCGCTCCGGAGCTGTCCGCCCACCTGCAAGTCGTCCCGTGACCGGCCGACGCACTCGTCGCCGCGGAGGCGGCGTGAGTGCTGCCCGCCTCAGCGTGCAAGGACTATCGGCGGGATGGCGCGGCTCCTCGGTGCTGAGCCAGCTCGACGTGACGGTGACCGCCGGACAGGCGGTCGGCGTCCTCGGTGGCAACGGCTCGGGCAAGTCCTCGCTGCTGTACTGCATCGCCGGGCTGCTGCCCGCCCAGGCCGGGACGGTCAGCGTCGATGGCGTGCCGGTGTCCGGGTGGAGCCCCGAACGCCGCGCTGCCGGCGGTGTCCGGCTGCTCGACCAGTCCCGCCGGGTCTTCCCGACCATGACCGTCGCCGAGAACCTCGCTGTCGTCGAGCACGGGGTCGGTCATCCCGACGTGGGAGCCATCCGGCGCCGCCGGGCGCAGTGGCTGGAGCGGTTCCCCTCCCTCGCGCACCGGTTGCACGTCCTCGCCGGCACGCTGTCCGGCGGCGAGCAGCAGTTGCTCGCGATCGGCCGCGTCCTCACCACCGGCCCCGTGCTGCTGCTGCTCGACGAGCCGTCGGCCGGGCTCTCGCCGGCGTTACGGCAGAGCTGCGCAGCGGTCTTCCGTGACCTGCTCGACGACGGGGTGGCCATCCTGCTGGTCGAGCAGGACGCGATGTTCGCGCGGGGTCTCTCCGACCTGCTGCTGCGGCTGCGCTCCGGCCGCCTCGAGCCCGTCCTCTTTCCGGCCTGACCGCAGGCCTTAGGGTCGCACGCAGCACCCATCAGTGAGTGAGGAGCACACCCCGTGGCACGCAAGCTGGCTGTCATCGGCGCCGGGCTCATGGGCTCCGGCATCGCCCAGGTCGCCGCTCAGGCCGGCTGGGACGTGGTCGTCCGCGACGTCGAGGAGGCCGCGCTGCACCGCGGTGTGGCGGCCGCCCGCGCGTCGTTGGAGCGATTCGTCGCCAAGGGCAAGCTGGCCGGTGCCGACGCGGAGGCGGCCTTGGCCCGGATCGCGACGACCACCGACCTGGCCGACGTCGGGGACGCGGAGATGGTCGTCGAGGCGGTCTTCGAGTCACTCGACGTCAAGCGCGAGGTGTTCGCCGCGCTGGACCGGATCTGCCGCCCCGACGCGGTCCTCGCGTCCAACACCAGCGCGATCCCGATCACCCAGATCGCGGCGTTCACCGGCCGGCCGGAGTCGGTCGTCGGTACGCACTTCTTCTCACCCGTACCCATGATGGGTCTGTGCGAGCTGGTCCGCGGTTTCAAGACCTCTGACGCGACGCTGGCCGCGGCGAGGGACTTCGCCGAGAGCGTCGGCAAGACCTGCATCGTGGTCAACCGCGATGTCGCCGGCTTCGTCACCACCCGCCTGGTCGCCGTCCTCGCCAACGAGGCGGCCCGGCTGGTCGAGAGTGGTGTCGCGACCGCCGAGGACATCGACACCGCCTGCCAGCTGGGCTTCGGCCACAAGATGGGACCGATGCGCACCATGGACCTGACCGGGATCGACATCATGGTGCACGCCGCCAACAACATCTACGGCGACACCCGCGACCCGAAGTTCGCCCCACCCGAGTTGCTGGCCCGGATGGTCAGCGCCGGTGACCTCGGCCGCAAGACCGGCAAGGGCTTCTACTCGTACGAATCAACCGCCTGACAGGGCGACGGCGGCACCGGGGACGGCGGCGAGCCGGCGATGCCGCGCCGCCGTGAGTACCAGGCCCGCGCCCGCCGCCGCCGTGGTGATCAGGAATGCCGTCCGGAAGCGGGTGGGATCCGGCACGGCGCCCAGCGCGATGGTCAGGACGGCGACCGTGACCGCCCCCGAGAGGTACTGCGACGTGGTCAGCAGGCCGCCGGCGGTGCCTTGGTGCGCGCTCGGCACGTCTCGGGTGCCGATGATGAACATCGACGTGTAGATGGCACCGTGCCCGAAGCCGCTGAGGAGCAGCCCCGGGAGCAGGTCCACAGCGTAGGAATCCCCGTCCAGGGTGATGGAGAGCCAGAGCAGGCCCGCCGTGGCGATGCCGAAGCCGCCGATCAGGACGGTGGCCGGGCCGAGGTGCCGGACGGCACGGCCCGCCGTCGTACTGCCCGCCGTCACCAGGATTGCCAGCGGCAGGAACGCGAGCCCCGCCGCCAGCGGCCGGTAGCCCTTGGCCGACTGCAGGAGCAGGGTGAGCAGATAGAACTCCGATCCGACGCTGGCCATGTAGAGCGCCGTCGCTGCCGCGCCGAAACGCAGCGAGGGGGTGCGGCGCAGCACCGGCTCGATCAGGACGATGCGTGAGGTGCGCTCGTTGCGGACGAACCCGAGGAACAGAACCAGGGCGAGCCCGAGGCAGCCGAGGGTAAGCGGCGATTCCCACCCCTGGCTCGAGCCCAGGGTGAGCCCGATGACCAGCGTGAGCACGGTGCCCGTACCCAGCACCGAGGCGAGCAGCGGGACGGGGCCGCCCGGCGTGCGGTCGCGGTCCCCGCCGACCCACACCGTCGCGACAGCAGCGCACAGCAGCGTGAGCGGCACGTTGATGACGAAGGTCAGCCGCCATGACGCCGAGGTCAGCACGCCGCCGAGGATGGCGCCGGCCGCGAGCCCCGACGCGCCGACCGATCCCCAGACCGCCAGCGCCGTGCTGCGGGCCGGCCCGGCGGGGAAGGTCGTCCCGATCAGGCCGAGGACGGCGGGTTGCAGCAGCGCGGCGCTGAGCCCCTGCGCGCCGCGCGCGGTCAGCATCATCGCCGCGTCGGTGGCGACCCCGCCGATCGCGCTGGCGATCCCGAAGCCGACGATGGCGATGACGAAGAGGCGTTTGGCGCCGAGCCGGTCCGACAGGCGACCGCCGACGACGAGGAATCCCGCGAACAGGACCGCGTACGCGCTGACGACCCACTGGGCGAGCGCCGGCTCGAGGTCCAGGTCACCGGCGACACTGGGCAGTGCGATGTAGATGATCGAGTAGTCCAGGGCGATGACGAACTGCGCCACCGACAGCAGGACCAGGGTGGCAGAGGGGGCGGGAGTCCGCCGGAGGGTCATGGGACCATCCTCAGACATTGACACTAATGTGAAGGAAAGAGGTTCGCGGTGCGGATCGGAGAGCTGGCCGAACGGACGAGGGTGCCGACCCGGCTGTTGCGCTACTACGAGGAGCAGGAACTGCTCAGCCCCGACCGCGGGGCCAACGGCTACCGCGACTACGCGGAGAGCCTGGTCGACCGCGTCACGCAGATTCGTGGTCTGCTCGACGCCGGGCTGCCGACCAAGATCATCAGGCAGATCCTGCCGACCCTCGACAACCCCTGCACGATCCACGTGACCGACGCCACGCCCGAGCTGATCGCGACGCTGGAGCACGAGCGGGCACGGATGGACTCCCGCATCGGCTGCCTGACCCGCAACCGGGACGCGATCAGCGCCTACCTCGACGCCGTCCGCCGCGGACCCGCGACCCCATAGCGGGCCGGTTCAGGCGGGGCTCGCGATCCGGTGCAGGCCGAGGAAGCGCGTCAGGACCCGGTCGCGGGTCCGCATCGGCAGGTGCGACAGCAGCGCGGCGGTGCGGGCGTCCGGGCCGGCGAGGTAGCGGGCCCGGGGGCGCCGGGACAGGACGGCCCGCACGATCACCTTGGCGACGACCTCCGGCGCAGAGAGCTTCTGCCTGGACATGGTCCTGTTGAAGGCGTGCATCTGCTGCTCGTACAGCCCCCTGTTGGCGGCGGTGTCCTGAACTGTCCGCGCCGTCGCGGCGGCCTTGTCGAAGATCGTCGTCCGGGTGGCGCCGGGCTCGATGATGACGACCGGAATGCGCCACGGGGCGAGCTCGACCCGCGCGGCGTCGGAGAACGACTCGAGCGCCGCCTTGCTGGCCGAGATCGGCCCGAAGAAGGGCAGCGTGGTCCGGGCGCTCGTGGCACTGACGTTGATCAGCCGACCGTGCCCCAGCCGTAGCAGGGGGAGGAACTCCTGGGTGACCAGCGCCGGCCCGAACACGTTGACCTCGAACTGCCGGCGCCATTCGCCGGGTGGCACGAGTTCGACCGGCCCCTGGACGATCAGCCCCGCGTTGTTGATGACGGCGTGTAGCCCGCGCCCGGCCTGCCGGCCCGCAACGTGTTCCGCGGCGGCGCCGACGCTGCCGGGGTCGGTGACATCGCAGTCGACCGGCTGGACGCCAGGCAGCCCGGCAAGAGCGTCGGGCAGGCCGCTGCGGACGCCCGCATACACCTGGATGCCCGCGGCCGTGAGCGCCCGGACGGTGGCGGCGCCGATGCCGCCGGCGGCCCCGGTGATGAATACTGCGCGTGCTTGTTCGGGCATGACAGGACTCCAAGATGGACGAGAGGACATGTGCCTAGGGACATGTGAAGACTGCAGGTGTCCCTGAGGACATGTCAAGATGAATCTGCATCCGTTCCGAAGGAGTCGCCGTGTCCCTGCGCCATGGCCTGCTCGGCCTGCTTGCCGAAGGCCCCGCCAGCGGCTACGACCTCACCCAGCACTTCCAGACCGCGCTGGGCACGGTGTGGCCCGCGCAGCATCCCAAGATCTACGCCGAGCTGACCCGGCTGGCCGAGGACGGCCTGATCGAGGTCGAGAGCCTGGGACCGCGCGGGCGCAAGGCCTACCGGATCACCGGATCGGGGCTGGTCGAGATCCGCCGCTGGCTGGCCGAGGAGCCGGTCGACCACACCCTGCGACAGGAGCCCCTGTTGCGCGCTTTCTTCTTCTGGCTGATGACGCCTGAGCAACTCGACGCGCACCTCCGGCAGGAGGCCGCCTTCTTCTCGGCGGCCGCCGAGCAGTTGCGGTCCTTCGCGGCCGCCAAGGACCGAGGAGAGTTCGGCAGCGCCCCGCCGACCCAGTCGGTACGCATCGCGATCGAGGCCGGAATCCGGCTCTACGGCGCGCTCGCAGAGTGGGCGGAATGGGCGCGCGACGCGCCGCCGGTCTTGCCCGAGCGGCCGGGGGCAGAGATCATCGATTAGGTGGAGGACGCCACCTGGGAGGCGTACGAGCTGCCGCCCCTGCCACAGGCACCGCCTGAGGACATGTTCACCTCCCTCGAGGAGCAGCTGGACAAGGTCCGCGAGTGGAACGCCATGCGCCGGTGGGAGTTCTCCCCGGAGGACTTCGACGCCATCGACCTCACGCCGCGAGTCCACCGCGACCCGCTCGTCGTGGACCTCATCGCGATCTACCTGAGGGGCAAGGGCGACCTGGATCCCGTCCGGCACACCGCCGACGACCTCTGGCTGATGGCAGTGCTGGAGCAGCCCAACTCCTGGTGCTGGGACGACTGGTACTGGAACCAGCCGGGCAGCGGCCTCAAGCCGGTCCGGCTGGCGGCCGGCATCGTCCACGAGCCGGGCGTACGGCGGGTCACCGTCGACCTCGGCGCCCACTGGCAACCCGGGCGGCATGTCACCGGTCTCAGCGTCATCGGCGCGGCGTCGGCGCACGCCGAGGTCTTGGCGGCCGCCGCCCACTTCCCCAACTGGGTGCGCGCCATGGACGGCAGGACGGTCCCCTACACCTGGCTGGCCGGTTACCAGGTGACCGTCCCGCCGTACTCCCGGCACTACCGGGTGCCCTGCCTCACCTGGACCCGCTACCGCCAGATGATGAGCCTGGCCAGCCACGAGGCGGCATACACCCAGTTCGGCTGGGCCGCGCCGGTGCGCCTGCCGGAGCGTTGAACGACGGCCAGATATCAGCCGTTCGGTCAGTGGTGCAACCTTCTGCCCGGTCGTAGCGTCTTGTTCAGCAGGACGGGTGATACGGGGGGAGCCGCCATGTGGAGCAGCGCCGAAGAGCCGGGCCGCCTCGTTGTGCTGAGCGGCCGGGTCGACGCGTCCACCGTCAGTGCGCTGCGCGAGCGGGTGCACGGCGCGGTGGACTCGGGTGCCGGGCGCCTGGTCGTCGACCTGGCCGGAGTCGAGACGATCGACGTCACCGGGATCAACATGCTCATCGGGGCACAGCGGCGAGCGCAACGCGCCGGGCGTGACCTGGTGCTGCGCGGCGTGCCGTTCCGCGTGGGGCGGCTGCTGCGGGTCACGCGGCTCGACCGGGTGCTGCACGAGGAGTCCGTCACGGGTGTGGCGGTCGCCCGAGCGGGGCTCTGCGCGCCGGGTACCCGCCGGGNNCGGTTACCCGCCGGTAGGCTGGGCGCACCGGACCCGAGGAGCCCCGCGTGCCGTACCCGTCGACCCCCGAGGCGCGCGACCCGTCCTGGGTGATGCGCACCTACGCAGGGCACTCCTCGGCCCGCGAGTCAAACGCCCTCTACCGCCGCAACCTCGGCAAGGGCCAGACCGGCCTGTCGG
>QHCA01000025.1 GCA_003244095.1 Pseudonocardiales bacterium
TCGCCAGCGCGTCGGGGATTGCCGCGAGCCGCGAGCCGATGGCCGCCAGGCGCTCCTCGGGCTCCCCGACCCCCCGGGCGATGAGGCCGAAGATCAGCTGGCCGGGGTTGTGCACCAGCGGGTTCCAGGTACGTTCGTCGATCGACGTCAGCTCGAACAGCCGCGCGTCCACCTCGGCGGCGAGCAGCTGGAGATCGACCTCGTCCTGCGGGCCGAGCGCCTCGACGTCGAGCACGGACAGCTCGCGCGACGCCTCCCGCAACTGCCCGACCTGCCGACCGACCGCGTCGTCGGAAAGGTCGTCGAGGTGGTGGTCGTAGCGGTGGTCACCTGCCCAGTGGGCCCGACTGGGTGAGGCGGCGAGCAGCTCGTCGACCACCCGCTCGGCAAGGACAGCGAAGTCTTCAGACATGGCAGGAATCCTATTTGTCATCTCGCTCGGCGCGTTCTGCCACCACGATCCGGTCGCGGAGCTCGCGGGCCACGCGGCGCAGCTCCACCTCGGGATCCAGACCGGCCCCTCGCGCCTCGGCGACCAGGGCCAGCAGCCGCTCACCGAGGTCGGCGCCGGCCGGCCACTCGACCGCCAGGCCCGCGTTGTCCGCCTTGCGCAGCAGCGTGGCGGCCAGCGTCAGGGCCGGCTGGCCCAGGGGCACGCCGTCGGTCACCGAGGTCCGGGCCTTCTCTGCCACCTTGATCACGTCCCAGTTGGCGTGCACCTCGGCCGCCCCGCTCACCGTGGTGTCGCCGAACACGTGCGGGTGCCGGCGGATCAGCTTGGCCACCAGGGTGGCCGCGACGTCGTCGATGTTCCAGCGCTCGCCCTCGGGCAGCTCATCGGCCAGCCGGGCGTGGAACAACACCTGCAGCAACACGTCGCCGAGCTCCTCCTGCAAGGCGTCGGTGTCGTCGTCCTCCAACGCCGCGTAGGCCTCGTAGGCCTCTTCGAGCAGGTATGGCATCAGCGAGGCGTGCGTCTGCTCGGCATCCCACGGGCAGCCACCCGGCGAACGCAACCGGTCCATCACCTCGACAGCGCCCAGCAGCGCCGCACCCGGCGGATCCCATGAGCCATGCACCAGCTCGAGCTCGGCTTGCCCGCTCTCGCGCGCGACCAGGTTGCCGACCGCCCGGGCGAACTGCGGGTCGCCGTCGGGGGCGCCCAGCCACACGGCCGCGCCGCCGTCGCGGGCGCGGTCACGGAACTCCCGGGCCTGCTCGGGGGGATCCCCCGCCAGTACGGTGACCTCGATGCCGCTGGCGCGTACCGCCGCCAGCTGCGCACTGTCGGCGCCGGCGTACACCCGGGCCGAACGCAGCACCTGCCAGGCGGGCCAGGACAGCAGCCCGGCCGGCAGCCGCGGCGAGGTCGCGACCAGGATCAGGCGGTCGGTCACGCCGACGGGCTGGGAGTCACCTTGGGGGACGGGGCGGTGTCGCGGACCAGCTCGTCCGGCGGCGACACGATCGCGCCGGTCGGGGCGAAGATCTTGGAGCGCTCGAAGCGACCGAATCTCGGGTTGACCTTCAGCCGGAGGTGACTCGTACTGCTCGTCACGTACACCTGGACGACACCATCGGTCAGGGCCGCGATCACCTGCGGCTTGACCTGCTCCAGCGTCTGCCCGCTGGCCGGGCCGCCGTGCTCGTCGTAGAACTTCTGCAACTGCGCGTCGGTGAACGGGGCCCCGGCGGTCAGCCGCTGGCCGATCTTGTCCATCAGCACCTGGTCGCGCAGGAACGGCCGCAGCTCACTCGGCGGCAACTGCACCGCGGTGACGAACGCAGCATCGAGCTGTGCCATCGTGCCGGCCGGCTGGTTGGCCGGGTGGAGCAGATCGTCCACCCGCTTGTCGACGTCCCCGGTGCTGGCCGACAGGTGCAGCTTGCCGGCTGCCGACGCGATCAGCACGTGCTTGACCAGCCGGCTGAGGATCGCCTGGCGGTAGGCCGCGACATTCGTGCCGACCTTCTGGGCGATGGCCTTCTGCTTGAGGGCCTCGTCGACGACCGCGCGCAGGTGGGACTCGGTGATGCGCGTAGACCCGACGAAGGCGGCCACCCCGGTCTGGGTCTCGCATGCGGTGAGCCCGGACAGGAGGAGCAGGCACGGGACGGCAAGTGCTGCGAGGCGACGCAGGGGTTTGCGGGTCACGGTCGAGTGTTCCTTTGCGCTGGTGATCTGGCCTGGTCAACTGGTACGGGGGGCGGGGCAGCGTTCAGCGTCTCACAGGGCGCTCGGCTCGCCGATGACGCCGTCGAGCAGGCCGCGGGCCCAGTCGAGCAGCGGGGTGTCCCGCAGCGGCGGCCGGGGCGCCGAGACCGTGCGCACCGTCGTCTTGTAGAGCGACCGGGGATAGAGCCGCTGCAGCCGCATCACCTTGGACTCCGGCAGGTCGACCGGCGCGAATCGCACGGAGTTGCCCTGCAGGGTCACCTCGGTGATGCCGTGCCGGCGGGCGTGCAGCCGGAAGTCGGCGACGGCGACGAGGTTCTGCACCGGCTCCGGCATTGGGCCGTAGCGATCGGCTATCTCGTCGCGTACGGCGGCCAGATCGACCTCCGACCCGACCGCGGCCAGCTTGCGGTAGAGCTCCAGNNAGGTCGACCTTGACGTCGAGCACCGCATCCGGCGGCGCCTCGCCCTTGAAGTCGGCGACGGCCTCCCCCACCAGCCGTACGTAGAGGTCAAAGCCGACACCGGCGATGTGGCCGGACTGCTCGCCGCCCAGCAGGTTGCCGGCGCCGCGGATCTCCAGGTCCTTCATCGCCACGGCCATGCCGGCACCCAGGTCGGTGTTCTGCGCGATCGTGGCGAGCCGGTCGTGCGCGGTCTCGGTCAGCGGCTTGTCGGGCGGGTAGAGGAAGTAGGCGTAGGCGCGCTCGCGGCCCCGGCCGACCCGGCCGCGGATCTGGTGCAGCTGGGACAGGCCGAAGGCATCGGCCCGGTCGACCACCAGCGTGTTGGCGTTGGGGATGTCCAGCCCCGACTCGACGATGGTGGTGGCCACCAAGACGTCGTACTCCTTCTCCCAGAAGCCCAGCATCACCCGTTCGAGCGCGTGCTCGGCCATCTGGCCGTGCCCCACCGCGACCCGCGCCTCGGGCACCAGTGCTCTGATCCGCCGGGCGGCCCGCTCGATCGACTCCACCCGGTTGTGCACGTAGAAGACCTGGCCCTCGCGCAGCAGCTCGCGACGCACCGCCGCGGCGATCTGTCGCTCGTCGTAGGCACCGACGTAGGTCAGCACCGGGTGCCGCTCCTCCGGCGGGGTCAGGATCGTGGACATCTCGCGGATGCCGGTCAGCGACATCTCCAGGGTCCGCGGGATCGGCGTGGCTGACATCGACAGGACGTCGACGGCGGTACGCAGGCCTTTGAGGTACTCCTTGTGCTCGACACCGAAACGCTGCTCCTCGTCGACGACGACGAGGCCGAGGTCGTGGAACCTCGTGCCCGGCTGGAGCAGCCGGTGCGTGCCGATGACGATGTCGACGGTGCCGTCGGCGACACCGTCGAGGGCCTGTTCCTGCTGCCTGGCCGTGTTGAATCTGCTGACCACCGCGATGTTGACCGGGAACTGCGCCATTCGCTCGGTGAACGTGCCCACATGCTGCTGGGCGAGCAGGGTCGTCGGCACCAGCACCGCGACCTGCTTGCCGTCCTGCACCGCCTTGAACGCCGCGCGCACGGCGATCTCGGTCTTGCCGTATCCCACGTCGCCGCAGATCACCCGGTCCATCGGCACCGGCTGCTGCATGTCGGCCTTGACCTCGTCTATGGCGGCCGCCTGGTCGGGCGTCTCGACGTAGGGGAACGCGTCCTCCAGCTCCCGCTGCCACGGCGTGTCCGGGCCGAAGGCGTAGCCGGGCGTGGCCATCCGGGCGGAGTAGAGCCGGATCAGCTCGGCAGCGATCTCCTTGACCGCCTTGCGCGCCCGACCCTTGCGCTTGGCCCAGTCGCCGCCGCCGAGCCGGTCGAGCGAGGGCGCCTCGCCGCCGACGTAGCGGGTGACCTGCTCCAGGGAGTCGGTGGGTACGAACAGCCGGTCGCCCGGCTGGCCTCGCTTCGACGGCGCGTATTCGATGATCAGGTACTCGCGCTCGCCGCCGTTGACGGTACGCCGCACCATCTCGACGTAGCGGCCCACGCCGTGCTGCTCGTGCACCACCGCGTCGCCTGGCTGCAGCTGCAGCGGGTCGACCTGGTTGCGCCGCCGCGACGGGAGGCGGCGCATGTCCTTGGTCGACTGTCCTCTCTGGCCGGTGAGGTCGGCCTCGCTGAGCACCGCCAGCCGCAGCTGGTCGTCGACGAAGCCGTGCTCCAGGCGGCCGGTCGTGACGTGCACGACCCCCGGCTCGGGCACGGCGTCGATGCCGGCGACCAGCCGGGCCCCGATCTCGGCCTCGGCGAGCACCTCGACGGCCCGCTGGGCCGGGCCGTGCCCCTCGAAGACCAGTGCCACCCGCCAGCCGTCGCGGGCCCACCCGCGGAGGTGTTCGAGGGCCTCGGCGGTCTGGCCACGGTAGGCCGGTGCGGGGCGGGCCGCCATGCCGATGGCCGCATCCTCCACGGTGGTGCCCAGGTCGGCGTCGGTGGTGAACTGCGTGACGGTCCACCACGGCATGTGCAGGCCTGCGGCGGTCGACCGTACGTCGGCCAGGTCGCGGTAGGCGGCCGCACCTAAGTCGACCGGAGCCGTGCCGCCGCTGGCAGCGGTGGCCCACGACGCCTCCAGGAACTCCTGGCTGGTCCGGACCAGCTCGCCCGCCCGGGTGCGTACCCGCTCGGGGTCGCAGACGACGACATGGGTGCCGGGCGGCATCTCGTGCAGCAGCAGCCTGAGGTCGTCGACGAGTACGGGGGTCAGCGCTTCCATGCCCTCGACCGGCGTGCCGTCTGCGATCCGGTCGAGCATCTCGGCCAGCTCCGGGTGCTCCTGGGCGAGGTTCTTGGCCCGATCCCGGACCTCGGCGGTCAACAGCAGCTCTCGGCACGGCGGTGCCCAGAGGCCGTGCTCTGCGGACTCCAGCGAGCGCTGGTCGGCCACCCGGAAGTAGCGGATCTCCTCGACCGTGTCGCCCCAGAACTCCAGCCGCAGCGGGTGCTCCTCGGTCGGCGGGAAGACGTCGACGATCCCGCCGCGCACGGCAATCTCCCCGCGCTTCTCGACCAGCTCGACCCGGGTGTAGGCGATGTCGACCAGTTCGGTGACGAGGGCATCCAGATCACAGGTGTCGCCGGCGTGCACGGTCACCGGCTGCAACTCGCCCAGGCCCGCGACCTGCGGCTGCAGGACCGAACGCACCGGGGCGACGACCACGGTGAGCAGTCCACTGGTGGGGTCGTCGGGGTTCGGGTGGGCGAGACGGCGCAGCACGGCGAGACGGCGCCCGACCGTGTCGGCCCGCGGCGAGAGCCGCTCGTGCGGCAGCGTCTCCCAGGACGGGTACGTGGCGACCTCGTCAGGTGGCAGCAGGCACTGCAGGGCCGCCACCAGGTCCTCGGCCTCGCGGGTGGTCGCCGTCACGGCCAGCACGGGCCGGCCCGCGCCACCGCGGTCGGTCGTCGCCGCCAACGCGGCCACCGCGAACGGCTGCAACGCCGGCGGTGCCGACAGATCCAGCGCCGGGCTGCCGGCCGCCGCGACAGCTCCACCCAGGGCGGTGTCGGCGAGGACGGCGTCGAGCAGGCCGGCCAGAGTCATGGCAAGGTCCTCCCGACGCACAGCACGAACGTCCCCGCACGGAAGGCTCCGGGGGGTTGCTTCCAGCCTACGGCCCCCGAGGTCGGGTCCGCGGACGCGCCGTCAGCCGGTCGCTGTCGCCATGCCACCGAGCAGCGCACCGCCTCGGCCTTCATGCCGCAAATGAGCGGCGGCGAAGGCCGAGGCGGTGCGCAGGTGTTACCCGACTGCGTCGGTACTGACGAGAAACGTGCCTCTTACGCCCGGTGCGTCGCGGAGCGTCGCGCCCGACCAGGAGCACGCAGCAGCAGCATTCCGCCACCTACCAGGAGCAGTGCCAACGCGGCCATGACGCCGAGCGCTGAACCGGTCGTCGGCAGACGACTGGCGAGCGCTGCGTTGTTGACCCGCGACTGCGTCTGCGCCTGGACAACCGGTGCCACATTGGCCGTCTTGCCATTGGCCGCCGACGGCGCCTTGTGGAAACGACCTGGGCTCACACTGCTCGAGCCGCCGCCGCTGTTCGACCCGGTGCAGCTGAGAACCGCCGTACCGAGCACGCCGGCCGCGTTGCAGGACACGTTCACCGG
>QHCA01000026.1:0-1960 GCA_003244095.1 Pseudonocardiales bacterium
GTCGATGAACAGCACGCCGCCCATCGCCCGCTTGAGCACCTCTTTGGTCTTGGGCGCGGTGTGCCCGACGTACTGTCCGACCAGGTCGTCTCGGGTGACCGAGACGAGGTGCCCGCGGCGCAGGTAGCCCATGCCGTGCAACAGCTCGGCCATCCGCAGGGCGACCGTCGTCTTGCCCGTGCCCGGGCTGCCGGTGAAGCACATGTGCAGGGCCGGTCGCACCGCACTGAGCCCGAAGCGGTCGCGCATCCGGTCGACCAACAGCAGTGAGGCGATCTCGCGGATGCGGGTCTTCACCGGCCTGAGGCCGACAAGCTCGTCATCGAGGCGCTGCAGGACGCTGTCGACGTCGGACTCCTGTCGCATCTTGTCGACCTCGAGGACGGCATCGTCGGCCAGCGGCTTGTCCGGGTCGTCGTCCGCTGGCTCGGGCTCGTCGGCTGGCTCGGGCTCGTCAGCCACGTGGGGGTCGTCGTCCGCCTCGGGCTTGTCCGACGCGTCGGTCACCGTTGGCTTGTCGGGCGCGGGCTGGTCGGCCGCTCGCGGATCAGCGGCCGGGGGCTTCGCGCCCGGTGGCCGCGGCAACTGGAATCCGCCTGTCGGGCTCATCGAGGTGGGTCCCTTCCGATCACTGCGGTACGAAAGCCGCGCGAGGATGGGTCGGTGGTGACGTCCGCCCGTACCCCACGACTTCCGGGAAATAGTGGGATACGGAGGCCTCCCACCCCACGCCTTCCGGGAAAACGTGGGGTGGGAGGCCTCGGGGGCTGCTAGCCCTCGCGGCCGTAGCGCGATCCTTGGGGATCGTTGGCGGCGTAGCTGCGCAGCGTGTAGCGGATCACCCTGTCGTGGACCTCCTGGCGTTCGAGGGAGAAGCCAGGCTCCTCGGGCGGCCGTTGGATCAGGAAGGACAGGGCCGTGGTCTGGCGGCCCAGCTTGGCGTCGAAGGCGGACAGCCGGACGTAGTGCATGGGATAGGCGTCGCGGCAGGCCTTCACCTCATACATCACACCGGCGGCGTCCTCGACGTCGAACATCGGCAGGCCCCACATCTCCCAGTACACGTTGCGGGGATGCGGGTCGTCGGTGAACTCCAGGCCGACCGCCCAGTTGTTGTCGAGGCAGAATTGCACCTGTGCGGTGATCTCCTCGTCGGTGAACTCAGGAAGGTAGGAAAACGTGCCCTGGGTGATTCTCACGGTGCCTTCCTTCCTCAGCTCTTGGTCGGGGTGGGAGTCACGTCGGGGGCGTCCGTCGACGTGTAGTCGAAGGTGATGTCGCCCCAGGTGTCCATGGCGAGGGTGAGTGCCTTGCAGTGCTTGGCGGCGGCCTTGAGGATGTCCTCGCCTTCCTTGAGGTAATCGCGGCCCTCGTTGCGCGCCTTGATCATCGCCTCCGCCGCGACCCGGTTGGCCTCGGCGCCGGCGCTGACCCCCATCGGGTGACCGATCGTGCCGCCGCCGAACTGCAGGACGACGTCCTCGCCGAGGTAGTGCAGGAGCTGGTGCATCTGGCCGGCGTGGATACCGCCGGAGGCCACCGGCATGACGCCGGGCATCGACTGCCAGTCCTGGGTGAAGTAGATGCCGTTGGCGGGGTTCTCCTCGACGTGGTCCAGGCGCAGGGTGTCGTAGAACCCGGCCGTGGTCGCCGGGTCACCCTCGAGCTTGCCGACGACGGTGCCGGCGTGCACGTGGTCGACCCCGATGAGGCGCACCCACTTGGAGATGACCCGGAAGCTCACGCCGTGTGACTTCTGCCGGGTGTAGGTGCCGTGCCCGGCGCGGTGCAGGTGCAGCAGCACACCGTTGGCGCGGGCCCAGTTGGACATCGACTGCATCGCGGTGTAGCCGACCGTCAGGTCCTGCATGATGATGACGCTGCCGAGCTCCTTGGCGAACTCCGCCCGCTCGTACATCTCCTCCATCGACGCGGCCGTCACGTTGAGGTAGTGGCCCTT
>QHCA01000026.1:2012-4243 GCA_003244095.1 Pseudonocardiales bacterium
TCGTCCTTGGTGAAGTCCAGCCCCCCCCGGAGGGCCTCGTAGACGACCCGGCCGTAGTTGCGGGCGGACAGGCCCAGCTTGGGCTTGACGGTCGCGCCGAGCAACGGCCGGCCGTACTTGTTGAGGTACTCGCGCTCGGTGACGATGCCGTGCGGTGGCCCGTGGAAGGTCTTGACGTACTGCGTCGGGATGCGCATGTCCTCCAACCGCAGCGCCTTCAGCGGCTTGAAGCCGAAGACGTTGCCGATGATCGAGGAGGTGAGGTTGGCGACCGAGCCTTCCTCGAACAGGTCGATGTCGTAGGCGATCTTGGCGATGTACTGGTCGGTCTCGCCGACCCGCTCCACGCTGTAGGCCTTGGCCTGGTAGTGCTCGTGGGCGGTCAGCCGGTCGGTCCACACCACGGTCCACGTCGCTGTCGAGGACTCACCCGCCACCGCGGCGGCGGCCTCGACCGGGTCGACGCCCTCCTGGGGCGTGATCCGGAAGGCCGACAGGATGTCGGTGTCCTTGGGGACGTAGTCGGCGTTGTAGTAGCCCATGCTCGCATAGGACTGGACGCCGGCGGACCAGCGCGCCTTCTTGTCCTTGGCCTTGTCTTTGGCCTTTTCCTCGACTTCGGTCATGCGCTCACTCTCGTCCGGTGCGGCCCCCAACACGGTTGGAGGACATCGTGGAGGTACGCCGTCATCCTCTGCCCACAGCACTGCGCGTGTCTATGGCGGAAATCCTCATATACTTGAGTGATCGCTTATGAGAATTGGCTTGAGGCATGACCCCGCATCAATTGCGCACGTTCCTTGCCGTCGCTGACGCCGGATCGGTCAGCGACGCCGCCGAGCAGCTCGTGGTGACCCAGTCGGCCGTCTCCGCCTCGATGGCGGGCCTGCAACGCGAGCTCGGCGTACGGCTGGTCGAGCGGCACGGGCGCGGCGTGCGGCTCACCGAGGAGGGCGTGGTCTATGCCGGGTACGCCCGGCGCGTCCTCGGGCTGCTCGACGAGGCGCTCATCGCGGCCCGGGACGGCCAGCGGCCCGAGCGCGGCCACGTCCGGCTGGCCGCCGTGCCGACGGCGGCCGAGCAGGTCGTACCGGCCTACCTGGCCACCTTCCGCGACCGGTTCCCCGAGGCCTACGTCGGCCTCGACGTGGGCTCGCGCGACGAGGTGTTCCACCGGCTCGTGGCCCACGAGGTCGACCTGGCCGTCGCGGGTCGGCCGCCGCCGTCGTCCGCCCTGGTGAGCCAGGCGATCGCGCCCAACGAGCTGGTCCTGGTCGCCACCCCGGACCTGGTGCTCGGGGTGCGCTCCGGCGCGGCCAGCCTGGCCCGGCTCGCCACGATGCCCTGGCTGCTGCGCGAGCCGGGGTCGGGGACCCGCGAGACGATGCTGGGCTACCTCGCCGAGCACGAGCTGGCCCCGCCCCGGCTCACCCTCGGTGCCAACGGCGCGGTCATCGCCGGCGCCGCGGCCGGTCTCGGCGTGACGCTGGTCTCGCGCTCGGCGGTCAGCCGGGAGCTCGCCGCCGGTGAGCTGGTCGTGGTACGCGCGCCGGGCACGCCGCTGCGCCGGCCCTGGCATGTCGTCACCCGGGCGGAGGTGCCGGCCCCGGCCCGGCTGTTCCTCTCCCATCTGGTCAGCGACGAGCACCACGATCCCGCGACCCGGTTCGTCCCGGGGCGGGTCCGGCTCAGATAGCGTCGCTGTCTCATGTCGGCTCTCTCTGTGTCCGCGGTCGTCATCAGGTTGCGTGCCGCCGGCTGTGTCTTCGCCGAGGACGAGGCGCGGCTGCTCATCGCCGCCGCGCGTGCGCCGGCCGACCTCGCCGCCCTGGTGGAGCGCCGGGCCGCCGGGGAGCCGCTCGAGTACGTCCTCGGCTGGGCGGAGTTCTGCGGCATGCGGATCACGGTCGACCCGGGCGTCTTCGTACCCCGCCGCCGTACCGAGTTCCTCGTCCACCAGGCACTCGCCTGCCTCGACCGGCTCGCGCCGAGCCCCGCAGCGGCCGTCGTCGTCGACCTGTGCTGCGGCTCGGGTGCGGTGGGGGCCGCGCTCGTCGCCGCCCGGCCCGGCATCGAGTTGACCGCCGTCGAGGTCGACCCCGTCGCGGTGCGCTGCGCCCGCCGCAACCTGGTCGGCGCCCAGGTGTACGAGGGCGACCTCTACGAGCCGTTGCCCGGCGCACTCGCCGGACGGGTCGACGTGCTGGTCGCCAACGTGCCGTACGTGCCCA
>QHCA01000027.1:0-272 GCA_003244095.1 Pseudonocardiales bacterium
CCCTCTCCGCCCCCACCCTCCCCGCCCCCCTCCGGTGATCCAGGCCTCGCCGGTCCGGCTACGACCGGCCCAGACAGGCCTGGATCACGGCGGATGACGGCGGGGGTTATGGCGCGGGGATCAGCGGTGGCGGTAGTGAAGCGGATGCGGGCACCGGGCGGGAGCAGTGCGGGCGAGTCCCGGGACAGGTCCCACAGCGGCGCATCGGTGCGCCCGATCAGCTGCCAGCCCCCCGGCCCCTCGCGCGGGTAGACGCCGGTGAACTCGCCGGC
>QHCA01000027.1:327-10147 GCA_003244095.1 Pseudonocardiales bacterium
GGCGAAGCCGGGCGCGAAGCCGCTGAAGGCCACGACGTACTTCCCCGCCAGGTGCCGGGTGACCACCTCGGTCTCCGTAAGCCCGGTGGTACGCGCGACCTCGGCCAGGTCGGCACCGTCATAGGTGACCGGGATCTCGACCGGAATACCGACATCGAACGGCGTCGGCTGCAGCCGCAGGGCCCTGACCCGCGAAGCGATGCGCTCGTGCGGAGTCCTACCGCCGTGGATCAGCAGCACGGTCCGCGCGGCCGGCACGACATCGACCACCCCGGGCAGCGGCTCGTCGCGCAGGGCCGCGGCCAACTGCAGGACGGTGTCGAGATCCCCGGCGTCCACCAGCAAGCCGAAGCGCCCAGCCCGCCGGAA
The DNA here is from genome assembly GCA_003244095.1 of Pseudonocardiales bacterium. GTDB lineage: Bacteria > Actinomycetota > Actinomycetes > Mycobacteriales > QHCA01 > QHCA01. The sequence continues at coordinate 697 of QHCA01000027.1, forward strand.
CCGCACCGCTACGGCCCAGCAGCAAAAGCCGCGAGCGCCACCGACGCGGCCTCCAGCGCCGCGCGCACCGCCCGGGCTATCGCGAGGGCACCGGGAGTGTCGCCGTGGACGCAGACCGACTCGACGGTCACCGGCACCGTGGTGCCGTCGACCGCGGACACCGTGCCGGCGGTGACCATCCGTACGACCCGCGCCGCGATCTCCCGGGGGTCGTGCAGGACCGCCCCGGGCACCCGCCGCGACAGCAGGCGGCCGTCGGCGGTGTACGCGCGGTCGCCGAACGCCTCAGGTACCACGGCCAGCCCGGCCTCCAGGGCCAGCCGGGCCAGCTCGCCGCCGGCCAGCGTCACGACCGGCAGCGCCGGGTCGTAGCGGCGCACCGCTTCGACGATGGCCCCTGCGGACCCGGGCGAGGCGACGGCGGCATGGTACAGGGCGCCGTGCGGCTTCACGTACCGCACCCGGTCACCGGCGACGCGGGCGAAGCCGTCGAGCGCGCCGATCTGGTAGATCACCTCGTCGGTGAGCTCGGCCGGGACGATATCGATGGCCCGCCGGCCGAATCCGGCCAGGTCCCGGTAGCCCACCTGGGCCCCGATCGCCACCCTGCGTTCGACGGCCGAGCCGCACACCCGCCGCATGATCGCCGGATCGCCGGCGTGGAAGCCACAGGCGACGTTGGCGCTGGTGACCACCTCGAGCAGCCCGGCGTCGTCACCCAGGTCCCACACGCCGAAGCCCTCGCCGAGGTCGGCATTGAGGTCGATCCGCAGCGGGGGCCCGGGCTCGACCGTCACACCACCGATTGTGCCAGCGAGGCGGCGAGGAGGCGGCACCGAGCGGCGTTGCGCAGTTGACAGCCGTACACCTACCCGGTATGCATACGCAGTATGTCGATACGTCACGGTCTTCTGACCCTGCTCGATCAGCGCCCGATGTACGGATATCAGCTCCGGTTGGAGTTCGAGGCCAGCACCGGCTCGACCTGGCCGCTGAACGTCGGGCAGGTCTACACCACGCTGGGCCGCCTCGAGCGCGACGGCCTGGTGCGGGCCGTCGACACCGCGGAGGAGGGCCAGCGGACGTACGCGATCACCGACGCCGGCCGGGCCGAGGTCCGGGCGTGGTTCGCCACCCCCGTGTCTCGGGAGAGCCCGCCCCGCGACGAGCTGGCCATCAAGCTCGCCCTGGCGGTGAACGCCCCGGGCGTCGACGTACCCGCGGTCATCCAGGCCCAGCGCACCGCCACCGTCGAGGCGCTGCAGGCCTACACCCGGCTGAAGAGCGCCTCCGCGGACGGCGACCTGTCCTGGCTGCTCGTGGTCGACTCGCTGATCTTCGCGGCGGAGGCGGAGGTGCGTTGGCTCGACCACTGTGAAACCCGGCTGGTCCGGCACCGGCGGCCGGACCGCCGGCCGATCACCGGCACGGCCGACGTCACCGGCCGGCAGGAGGCCCGGCGATGAGCGATCCGGTGCTGGTGCTGCGCAACGTGACCCGGGTCCACGGGGTGGGCGAGACCCGGGTGCATGCCCTGCGCGGCGTGTCGCTGACCGTCTCGGCCGGCGAGCTGGTCGCCGTAATGGGCCCCTCGGGCTCGGGCAAGACCACGCTGCTCACCCTGGCCGGCGGCCTGGACGCCCCGACCGAGGGAGAGGTCATGGTGGAGGGCACCGTGCTCGGCGACCTGTCCCGCAAGGCGCTGGCCGGCCTGCGCCGGCGCTCGCTGGGCTACGTGTTCCAGGACCTGAACCTGATCCCGGCCCTCACCGCCGCGGAGAACGTCATGCTGCCCCGGGAGCTCGACGGCGTTCCAGCCCGCACCGCCCGGGACGAGGCGGCGGCCGCGCTGGAGCAGGTCGGCATCGCCGTCCTGGCCGACCGCTTCCCCGACGACATGTCCGGCGGCCAGCAGCAGCGGGTGGCGATCGCCCGGGCGCTGATCGGCGACCGCCGGCTGGTGCTCGCCGACGAGCCGACCGGCGCGCTGGACTCCGAGACCGGCGAGGCGGTGCTGCGGCTGCTCCGGGCCCGCTGCGACGCCGGCGCGGCCGGGATCCTGGTCACCCACGAGGCCCGCCACGCCGGGTGGGCCGACCGGGTCGTGTTCCTGCGCGACGGGGTGGTGGCCGACCAGACCCGGCCGCCGGACGTCGTCGAGTCGCTGCTCGCCGACAACACCTCGACATGAGGGTGACCGCCCGCAAGGCCGCACTGCGGATCGCCCGGCGCGACGCCGTGCGCACGCCCGCCCGCAGCCTGCTCGTCGTCGCGATGATCGCACTGCCGGTCCTCGCCCTCACCTCGGCCGACGTCCTGGCCCGGACCGCACAGCTGTCACCGGCGGAGAAGGTCGCCAGGCAACTGGGCCCGGCCGACGCCTCGCTCACCTGGAGGGCGGGCAAGGTGACCCAGACCCCCGACGCCTCGCAGGAAGGGTCGCAGTCCAGCCTCGCGCCAGGCCCCGCACCGAAGCCACCTACGGACGCCGACGTCCTGCGCGTGCTGCCGCTGGGGACGCGGGTGGTCTCCAAGAGGACGGCCCAAGCGGCCTACGGTACGAAGGACGGCGTGCAGGTGGCCGACCTCTCCGGCTTCGACTACACCGCCGCTCCGGTCCGTGGCCTGATCCGGCAGGTGTCCGGCCGGGCACCGCGCACCGGCGACGAAATCGCCCTGTCCCCGCCGCTGGCAGTNNCCCTGCCCCCGCCGCTGGCACGAGCCCTGAGAGCGGGCATCGGGGACTCGGTGACCACCACCCGGCCGGCGAAGCACACGTTCCGCGTCGTGGGCCTCGCGCAGGACCCGACAGAGCTGAACGCCGATCAGGGTTACACGCTGCCGTCCGGACTGCCCGCCCTCGGCGTGCCGTCGAGCACCTTCGGCGACCCAGGCTTGCAGTGGTATGCCAGCACGCCGCAGCCGGTGGACTGGAAGCAGGTGCTCGCCCTCAACGACAAGGGCTACGTCGTCAGGTCCCGGGTCGTGCTGCTCGACCCGCCACCGCGCTCGCAGGTGCCCTACTACCAGGACCAACCGTCGAACCCCCCGGTCCTGGGGGTGAGCGGGATCGCCATCATCGTGCTGGTCGCGGGCATGGCATTGCTCGAAGTCGTGCTGCTGGCCGGGCCCGCATTCGCCGTCGGTGCCCGCCGGCGGCGGCGTGAGCTGGCCTTGGTCACGGCGACCGGCGGTGAGCCGCGCGACGTCGGCAACATCGTGCTGGCCGGTGGCGTCGTGCTCGGCCTGGCCGGCGGCATCGTCGGCATTGCTATCGGCATCGGCCTTGCGGCAGCGCTGCTCCCGACCCTGCAACGGGTCAACGGCGCGGTCGCCGGGCACTTCGACATCCGGCCGCTGGAGTTGGCTGCCGTCGCGCTGCTCGGGCTCCTCACCGGGGTCGCGGCGGCTTACCTGCCGGCTCGCTCTGCCGCGCGGCAGGACGTCATCGCCGCTCTCGCCGGCCGCCGGGGAGCGGTCCGCAGCAGACGATGGATGCCGCTGATCGGCCTGGTGCTGTCAGCGACAGGTGCGGCTGTCGCCATCGGCGGCGCGGCCTATCTCAGGAGCATCCCGGCTGTCCTGATCGGAGCGATCCTCGGGGAGATCGGGCTGATCACGTGCACCCCCCTCCTGCTCGGCCTAGCCGGCCGGCTGGGCCGCCGGCTGCCGCTGTCGCCGCGCATGGCGCTGCGCGACGCGGCCCGCAACCGCTCGTCGGCGACCCCGGCAGTGGCGGCCATCATGGCCGCCGTCGCCGGCAGCGTGGCTATCGGCATCGTCGGCAGCACCCAATCCGCCCTGGATCGCCGGGCCTACCAGCCGGCCGTCGCGGTCGGCGACGCGCTCGTGCAACTGCAGAGCGCCCAGGCGGCGGCCGCCGCGCCGCAGATCGCCGAGGCCCTGCGTTCGACGCTGCCCACCGAGCACGTCACGGTCGTGCGCGGCCAAGCCTGCCGGTCCGACGGCGGCGAGTGCCTGAACATCAATGCAGTCTTCCCTCCCGAGCAGGCCTGCCCAGGGGACGTCGTCGGCGCGCCGGTTGTCGCCGGGCGATTGCTCGACGATCCGCGCTGTGCTCACCCGGTGCTGACCAGCGGATATGTCGGCCAGGTCATCGTCAGCGACGGTGCCGACCTGCCGGCCCTGGTCGACCGGCCGGCGGCGGCAGGCGTCGCCGCCCTGCGGGCGGGGAAGGCCGTGGTCTTCGACTCACGACTGGTGAAGGACGGCCAGGTCACCTTCGAGGTCGAGTCGCCGGACTTGCAGAAGCCGAAGTCCTACACGTTCCCGGCGGTGGCGCTCGAGGGCGCCTTCCCGATCACCCAGGCCGTCCTGCCGGACGCGCTGGCGACCCGGCTCGGGATGCACGTCGTGCCCATCGCGGTGTACGCCCACGACCGCACGATGCCCAGCGCCGGACAGGGGCAGGCCGCCCAGGCCGAGATCGACCGGATCAGCGGGGACGTCAGCCTGCTGATCGAGCGCGGGTACGTCGACAGGTACAGCATCCCCCTCCTGGCCCTGGTGATCGGCGCAGGCATCATCACCCTCGGCGCCTCGGTCATCGCCACTGCTCTGTCCAATGTGGATAGCCGGCCGGACCTGGTCACCCTGGCCGCGGTAGGTGCCAGCCCGCGGGTGCGCCGGATGCTGTCCATGTCGCGGGCCGGCGTCATCGCGGGGCTCGGCACCGCGCTCGGCGCGGTGGCCGGCTTCGTGCCGTCGATCGGGCTGATCCTGGTGCAGCGGGCGCTGGACAGCCCGCTGGCCCCGCGGCACACCCTTGCCGTGCCCTGGCGGAACATCGGCCTGACCGCCGTCGTCGTCCCGATCCTCGCGATCTGCATCGCCGGGCTGTTCAGCCGGTCCCGGCTGCCCGTCGAGCGGCGTCCGGCGACGTGAGCACGCCGGACGAGCACCGATATTCAACCTTGCGGCCGCTCACGGTGTCACCAGTGCCATGACCCTGCTCGATGTCGCCCCGCCGGCACCGCCGCGCAGGCCGAGGACCCGCGGCAGGTCCCCGCGTACGTCTGGCTGGTTCCCGTGGCGCTCACCTTCGGGATCTGCCTGCTGGGCATCGGGCGCGCGGTGCTCTGGCAGGACGAGCTCGCCACCGTCTCGGCCGGCACCCGGTCGCTGCCCGACCTCGCCCGGCTCTGCGCGCACGTCGACGGCGTGCTCGCCGCCTACTACGTCCTCGTGCACGTATGGGTGTCGGCGTTCGGCGCCTCACCTGTCTCTGTACGGCTGCCGTCGGCCCTCGCGATGTCCGCCGCGGCCGGCGTGACGGCAGTGCTGGGCGCGCGGCCGTTCGACCGGCGGGCCGGGTTGCTCGCGGGCCTCGTACTGGCCGGATTGCCGGCGGCGTCGTGGGTGGGCCAGGAGGCACGGCCGTCCGCGATCACCTTCCTGCTGGTCGCCGTTTCGACCCTGCTGCTCGTCCGGGCCGTGGACCGCCCGGTGACCCGACGCTGGGCGCTCTACGGGCTGGCCATCGTGGCCCTGGGCACGATGCAACTCACCACGACGGTGCTGGTGCTGGCCCACGTGCCGACCGACAAGAAGATCCGCTTCCGCATCGGCCTCGACGCCTACCTGCCGCCCGCCGCCCGGCCGGCCCACCCCCACGCATCTGGGTCGGCTGCCTCGGCACCTGCGCCGACCCATCGGCGGCCATCGGGCCGGCGACGGTCGAAGCGCTGAACAGCAAGAGATACGTCCTCGCGCGGGAGTGGCACGTCGCCAACGGCGCCATCGCGATGTACCTCAGGCCGGCCTCCCCGCCCCTCCCTCGGCGGAGGGCGGACGCGGCGGACGCCTACTCCTCGTCGGCGAGGGCCAGCAGTTTGGTGACGGTGTTCCAGTTGCGGGTGGTCGCGACGACGCCGAGCCGCTTCTCGTTCAGCGCCTTGGCCAGCCTGGAGTCGCGCATGCCGTCGGGGCAGTGCATGAAGACCACCCGGCCGGCTAGGCGCCACTCGTCGGGGGTGTAGTCGGCCGGTTCGAGCCCGTCCAGCGCGCCGTTCGAGGGCTTGTCGAACAAGAACGTCACAAAGAACCGCGAGCCATTGCGCGTCGCCTCCGGGAGCGGGTTGCCGGCGATCACGTCGGCCAGCTCGTCCCGCGCGAGCACCAGCACCCGGGGCTTGACGGCGAGCTCGTCGGCGATGGCCTGCTCGACCTCTTTGGCGACGGTCGCGGGCGCCTTCGTGCTCGTCACGACCGCGTTGCCGCTCTGCAGGTGCGTGCGCACGCCGTCGTACCCGAGTCCGGCCAGCAGTCGCCGCAGGTCGGCCATCGCGAGCTTGGCATGCCCGCCCACGTTGATCCCCCTGATGAGCACCACCTGCCGGGTCGCCGTCACGACGGCCGCCGCCGGCTGAATGCCCGCACCACGACCGGGGCCAGGGCGATGCCGGCCGCGTCGAACCAGCCGTACCCGCCCGAGGCGCCGCTGGGTGGGTTGCCCATGCTCACCCAGCCCACGATCGGGTCGACCGTCGACCAGGCCCACGTACCCAGTGCCGTGCCGAGGATCTCCAGGGTCGACACGACGAGGAAGGCGCCGACGTAGACGAGCGGCTGCCGACCCCACAACAGGAAGCCGAGCAGGCACAGGTACCAGAAGGCGCCCAGCGCATCCGGGCGCGCCGACAGCGTGACGCCCCACAGCGCCCAGAGACCACCGGCCAGGATCGTGAAGGCGATCAGTGGCCGGCGAAGCGATCGGGCCAATGCGCTGCGGCCGATGCACAGCGCCGCCAGGTAGACCAGCCCGTGGCCGGGCGGCACGAACGCCGGCACGTTGTGCAGGCGGTAGACGTACACCCCGAGCCAGCCGGCGAAGCAGTACTCCACGAGCGTCGCGAAGACGACCACCACGGCCACCTGAGCGCGGGTGCGCGGCGACTCGTGCCACAACAGGGCCAGCAGCAACACCCAGGTCAGCGCCCCGAGTGCCCGCTGCCCGCCGATGCCGACCAGGCTCTCTCCGGACAGGCCGAGCACGATCCAGGCGAACACCACCAGGGCCGGCGCCAACGCGCGCAGATGCCCCCTGGCGGCACGCAGCGCGACACCGGCAGGTGCGACACCGGTCAGCGCGGACATGCGTCGAACCCTACGGTCCGGCATTTGCCGGGCGCGGCCGGATCACGAAGATCAGTACGGCGACGAAGGCGATCTTCGCCCCACAGCGGGTGCGTCGGCCGGCAAAGATCACCTCCCAGTCGACCACAATTGCATACATAACGATCTGTGATTTTTAAATTACAGTCTGTCGAGGTCTTCCGATCCGATTCCTCGCGGTACGCTCGCCTCGCTCGTCGGCAGCCGACGCCATAGCGGTGTCACCGGCGGGCCGTGCTTAATCACGATCGCTCCAGCGACGTGAACCGGGGACCCACCATTTGTCCCGGGGTGAATCCTCACCGAGGTGAGGTAGGGCGCCATCTTCCCCGCCCGAACCCGTCAGCTAACCCGGTCGGCGAGCAACGTTGGAAGAAAGAGCAACCATCATGCGCTTCGACCATTGGCGCTGTCGTAGGTCCACACTCCTTCGCACTACCCTCATCTCCACCGTGATCGTCGCGATCGGCGCCGGCACCGCCAGCGGGGCGGCAGCCGTCCCGACCACGTCAGGCGACTCGCCCCAGCGTCAGGTCGCAGCACTCCAGATGCGCATGCAGCGGGCGACGGAGGACTACAACACCGCTCGGGAGCACCTGAAGGCCACCCAGTTGCTGGTCCGCGGCCTGCAGTCGCGAATCTCGGCCAGCCGCCTGACCTTGTCGGCACTGCAGCAGCAGGCCGACAACCTTGCCGCCGTCGCCTACCGGGGCGGCAACGCCACCGCCGTCAAGTCCGTCCTCACTGCCGACGGGCCGCAGCAGTTCCTCGACAACCTGACCACACTGCAGCACCTCTCGGCGGACCAGCGGACGCACCTGCAGGCCCTCGGCGTGATCCACAAGGCGCTCGACGAGCAGATCCGGGCGGTCGCCCACGAAGAGGCCCAGCAGAGCAAGACCGAGGCGACGCTGCGGGCCAAGAAGACCGCCATCGAGACCGACCTCGCCAAGTGGCGCAAGCTCGCCGCCGGCGCCGCCCCCGGGCCACGGGCCAGCCGGTCCGCTCGCGCGTCGGGACCGTTCGCCTTCCCGACGCTGCCGGCGACCGCCAGCGGCCGCGGTGCCCTGGCGCTGCGCTTCGCCATCTCGCAGATGGGCAAGCCCTACGCCTGGGGTGCGGCCGGCCCGGGGTCCTATGACTGCTCCGGCCTGACGATGGCTTCGTGGCGGGCGGCGGGCGTGTCGCTGCCGCACTCCTCCCGGATGCAGTACGCCGTCACGGCGCACGTGTCACGCTCGGCGATGCGCCCCGGTGACCTGGTGTTCTTCTACTCCCCGATCAGCCATGTGGCGATCTTCGTCGGGGGCGACACCGTGGTCGGTGCGCCGACCGCGGGTGACGTGGTCCGCTTCCAGTCGATCTCGTCGATGGGCTACTCCGGTTCGTCCCGACCAGGCTGAACCGAGCGCGCCGCCGACCTGTCCGCGGCGGCCGCCCCGCCCACTACGACGCGCGGGGCGTGGCCCCGGCCTCACCACTGGCCGTGAGGTGGTCCATGACCCGACGGCTCACGGCGGCCAGGGTCGCGACCTCGGCCGGGGTCAGCACCTCGATGAAGGTCTGCCGGACGGCCGCGACGTGTGCCGGCGCCGCCCCCTCGATGGCCGCGCGACCGTACGCGGTGAGCACGACATCACTGCCACGGCGGTCGGGGCAGCTCTCGCGGCGGATCAGGCCGCGCCGCTGCATGCGGTCGAGGTGGTGCGACAGCCGGGAGGCCGACCACAGCAGGTGGCTGCTCAGGTCGGTGGCGCACCACCGCTGCTCGGGGCTGTCGGCTGCACGCGGCGAACACCCGGCTGACCGCGAGCGAAGCGTTCGCCCTGATCGGCGGGCCGGCCCTCGCGGGGGTGCTGACCGGTGCGATCGGCGCGGTGCGGGCGCTGACCGCCGACGCCGCCATCTACCTGGTCAGTATCGCCACCCTCGCCGCGCTCCGGGCACCCGCCGACCGGCCGGCCGCGAGGCAGCTGCCGATGGCCGCCGAGATCGGCGCCGGTGCCCGCTACGTGCTCGGTAGCCCGCCGCTGCGGGCGGTGCTGTGGTCCAGCGTGCTGTTCAACGCCGGAGCCGCCGGCTACGAGGCGCTGCTGGTGGTGTTCGCCGTCTCCCACCTCGGCCTGTCGCCGGCCGTCGTGGGTGTGGCCGTCGGCATCGGCGGGGTGGGCGTCCCCATCGGGCTGCTCCTGGCCGGCCCGGTGCAGCGCCGGCTCGGCGTCGGCCGGGGCCTCGTCCTCAGCGGCGGGGCCCGCGGCGCCCGCCCCCCCCCCCCCTTCAGCCCCGGTTGGGGGGGGGGGCAACCCCCCCCCCCCCC
>QHCA01000028.1 GCA_003244095.1 Pseudonocardiales bacterium
GCCATCCGGGTCGGCACCGCCTCGTGGACCGACAAGACTCTGCTGGCCTCCGGTTGGTACCCCGAGGACGTGACCACCCCGGCCGAGCGGCTGGCCTACTACGCGGAGCGGTTCCCCCTGGTCGAGGTCGACTCGACCTACTACACCCCGCCGAACGAGCGCAACAGTAACCTGTGGGTGCAGCGCACCCCATCCGAATTCACCTTCAATATCAAGGCCTTCTCCCTGCTGACCCAGCACCCGACCAAGGTCTCCGCGCTCTACAAGGACCTGCGGCCGGAGGGTGAGAGCGCGAAGAACCTCTACCTCAAGGACCTCGATTCCGTGGTCGTCGACGACGTGTGGGGCCGCTTCCTGTCGGCGCTCGAACCGCTGCACGCCGCGGGCAAGCTGGGCGCGGTGCTGTTCCAGTTCCCGCAGTGGTTCCCGATCGGCAGGCGGAACAAGGCCTACCTCCTCGAGGTCAAAGAGCGCGCGCAGCCCTATCGCATCTGCATCGAGTTCCGCAACAAGACCTGGCTGTCCGAGGACAACCGTGCCGAGACACTCGACTTCCTGACCTCCTACGGCCTGCCGTACGTGGTCGTCGACATGCCGCAGGGTCACACCTCGTCGGTGCCGCCGATTGTGGCGGCGACCTCGGACCTGGCCGTGGTGCGGTTCCACGGGCACAGCGACAAGTGGACCAGCCGCGACATCTACGAGCGGTTCGGCTACCACTACTCCGACGCGGAGCTCGCCGAGTGGGCGCCGAAGCTGCGCGAGCTGGCCGGCCAGGCCAAGGAGACCCACGTACTGATGAACAACTGCTACTCCGACTACGCGCAGACCAACGCCCGTCAACTCGCGGACTTGCTCGATCTCGACTGAACTTCCGGTATGGGCATTGTCATGGGTACGTCGGGATGGCAGTACGACGACTGGCGCGGCCGGCTGTATCCGGACAAGCTGCCGCAGCGGCTCTGGCTGGAGCACTACGCCGAACACTTCGCGACCGTGGAGGTCAACAACGCCTTCTACCGGCTGCCGGCGACGTCGGTGTTCGAGGGCTGGCGCTCGCGCACGCCGGCGGACTTCTGCGTGGCGGTCAAGGCCAGCCGTTACCTCACGCACGTCAAGCGGCTCCGCGATCCGGCCGAGCCGGTCGGCCGGCTGATGGAGCGGTGGCGGGGCTGGGGGACAAGCTGGGGCCGATCCTGCTGCAGTTGCCGCCCTCGCTCCGCGGCGATCCCGACCTGCTCGACGCCTGCCTCGCGTGCTTCCCGGGCGGCACGCGGCTGGCGGTCGAGCCGCGGCACGAGACCTGGTGGGTTCCCGAGGTACGAAGGGTCCTCGAGCGGCACGGTGCTGCCCTGTGCTGGGCCGACCGGCACAGCCGCCCGCTGACCCCGCTGTGGCGCACCACCGAGTGGGGTTACTTGCGGCTGCACGAGGGCCGGGCCGACCCGTGGCCGTGCTATGGCAGGGCGGCGCTGCGTACCTGGGTCCACCGCCTGGCCGGCACCTGGTCCGACGAGGCCGACGTGTTCGTCTACTTCAACAACGACCCTGGGGGAGCGGCGGTCGAGAACGCGGCGACCTTCGCCACCCTGGCGGTGCGGGAGGGGCGTCCGGTCACGCGGGCGCTAGGGCCGGTCGGGTTGACGGGCTGACGGGAGCGGCACCGCTGTCCACAGCGGGCAAAGTCACCCGGTCGCGGTGGCGGTCGAGGCACCATCCTCATCCCATGACCGAGCCCGCCGCCACAAAGCTGCGCCTGTCCTCACCGGGTGACCTGGTGGAGGCGGTGCCCTACCTGCTCGGATTTCACCCGGTGGACAGCCTCGTCGCCGTGGCGCTGCGCGGTGCCGGCCGGCGGGTGGTGTTCACCATGCGGCTGGACCTGCCGGCTTTGGGGGACGCGGTCGATCCGGCCGAGGTGGCAGATCTGGCCAGTGGTGTGGCGACCTACCTCGCCCGTGCCCGGGCAGAGGAGGCGGTGCTGGTCACCTACGGCAGCGGGGTGGCGGCCGGCGGCGAGCTGCCGGACGTGGCGCTGATCCGGGGCATCCGTGGTGCGCTGTCGCGGCGGGGGATCGAGGTGACCGAGGCCCTGCACGTCGGCGCCGGTCGCTGGTGGTCGCACCTGTGCTCAAACGCGGCCTGCTGCCCGCCTGACGGCACGCCGCTGGTGGCCGGCAGCAGCTCCGCTGTGGCCGCGACAGCCACGTACGCGGGACTGGTGGCCCGGCCGAGTCGCGAAGCGCTAGAGGAGACCCTGGAGCCGGTCGGCTTCCTCGCCGCAGAGGGCATGCGCCGGGCCCTGGAGCGGGCGGCAGCCGACGTCGCCGCGCGGCGCGCGGAGGGCACGGGCGTGGAGTCGGTGCGTGCTGAGTCCATCGCCCGCCTGACGGCCGCGGTCGACGGCGCAGGGGTCGGCCGCACGCCGGTGCTCTCCGACGACGAGGTGGCGCGGCTCATCGTCGCCCTGCAGGACGTCGCCGTACGCGACGCCTGTTGCGCCTGGGCGACCACCGACCGCTCGGACCCGGCCCGGCGGCTGTGGACCGATCTGGTCTGCCGGAGCATGCCCCCCTGGAGCTCGGTGCCGCTGTTCCTGGTGGGCTGGTTCGCCTATCTGGCCGGGGATGCGACGCTCGCCGCCATGGCGGTCGACCGCTGCCTGCGCGGTGACGCCACCTACCGCTTCGCCCTGCTCCTGCGGGAGGCGCTGCACCGCGCGGTCGACCCGGCTGTGTTCCGCGACGGCGACCGGCGGGCGCACCGGCGGTCGCCGGTGCGCCGCCGGCGGTGAGCAGGGTCTGCCACCATGGTCGGCGTGGCGGCGGTGCGGGTCGACAGGGGCGAGGCCGGTGGGCTCGACGAGGCAACCGTGCTCGCCCGGATGCGGGCCGAGGGGCTACGGCCCGCCGCGTGGGGCAACGGCCCCGGCGACGAGTACGGCTGGCACGAGCACTCCTACCTCAAGGTGCTCTACTGCGTCGCGGGGAGCATCGTGTTCCACACGGCCGACGGCGACCTGCTGCTGGAGTCCGGCGACCGCCTGCACCTGCCGCCGCACACCGAACATGCCGCGACGGTGGGGCCGGCCGGCTGCCGGTGCGTCGAGGCGGCCACCGCCGGCTGAAGGGCTAACGGTCGTTGACGAACACGAGGGCGGCGACGCTGTGCGACAGGTCGGTGGTCAGCTCGCCGCAGCGCACCCGTACCCCCTGGCCGGCCTGCTCGACCGCGACCTCGGCCTCGGGCCGGACCCCGCCGGTGCTCAGCCGCTGCATGAGCCCGGTGTCGTTCTGCAGCTGTTCGCTGATCCGGCGGACGATGACGTGGCGGCCCGAACCGGCGGCGGCGTCGAGGGTGCTCAGCGACTCGGCACCGGGCACAGCGCCCCCGGCCGGCTCGCCGAGGTCGCTGAGACCCGGGATCGGGTTGCCGTGCGGGCAGGTGGTCGGATGGCCGAGCAACTCCAGCAGCCGGCGCTCGACCTGCTCGCTCATGACATGCTCCCAGCGGCAGGCCTCGACGTGGACCTCCTCCCACGGCAGCCCGATCACGTTGACCAGCAACAATTCGGCGAGCCGGTGCTTGCGCATCACGGACACGGCCAGGCGACGGCCGTGCCCGGTGAGCTCGAGATGCCGGTCGCCCTCGACCGTCAGCAGGCCGTCGCGGGCCATCCGGGCGACCGTCTGGCTGACCGTGGGCCCGCTCTGGTGCAGTCGCTCGGCGATGCGGGCGCGCAGGGGGACAGTGCCCTCCTCCTCGAGCTCATAGACAGTCCGGAGGTACATCTCCGTGGTGTCGATCAGATCGCTCACAGGCGGCACTACCTCCCGCGTTGATGCTAGCGGGCAAAATTGTCATCTCGCTCCGGCCTCGCTCCGCTCGATGCTCGCTCGACGGGATCGGCGAGACTGTGACGATGCAACCACTGGTGACGGCAGAGGATCTCGCGGTGGAGCTGTCGGAGGCGGGCCCGGCCGGCCTGGTCGTCCTCGATGTCCGATGGCGCCTCGGTGGCTCGCCTGCCCGTGCCGACTACCTGGCCGGCCACCTACCGGGCGCGGCCTTCGCCGCCCTCGACGTCGACCTGGCGGGGCCGCCGGGCGCGGGCGGACGGCACCCGCTGCCCGAGCCCGCGCGCCTCCAGGACGGCCTGCGGCGCATGGGCATCCGGGCCGGCGACCGGGTGGTCACCTACGACGGTGCGGACATGGCGGCGGCGGCCCGGGCCTGGTGGGTGTTGCGCTGGGCCGGCCTGACCGACGTCCGGGTGCTCGACGGCGGCTATCGAGCCTGGCGGGCTGCCGGGCTGCCGGTGACCGACGAGGTCCCGGCTCCGGCACCGGGCGACGTGGTGGTGCGGGCCGGCTCGCTGCCCGTCCTCGACGCGGCCGGAGCAGGCCGGCTGACCAGCGATGGCATCCTGTTGGACGCCCGCGCTGCCCCGCGCTACCGCGGCGAGACCGAGCCGATCGACCCGGTGGCGGGGCACATCCCCGGCGCGGTCAACGCCCCCGCCGCGGCCAACCTGGCCGACGACGGGCGGTTCCGGTCACCCGCTGAGCTGCGCGCCCGGTTCGCGGCGGTCGGCGCCGACGGGTCCCGGCCGGTCGGGGCCTACTGCGGGTCGGGAATCGTGGCCGCGCAGCAGGTGCTGGCACTGGCCGTCGCGGGCGTCCCGGCCGCCCTCTATCCCGGCTCGTGGAGCGAGTGGATCACCGATCCGGCCCGGCCGGTCGCGACCGGAGACGAGGCGTGAGCGACACGGTCTCGGTGGCCTGGGACGTGGGGTTCCTGGCCTACGACCTCGGCGAGCACCCGCTCGACCCCGTACGGGTCGAGTTGACGATGGCTCTCGCTCGCGAGCTCGGCGTGCTCGACCGACCGCATGTACGGGAGTACGCACCGCCGCCGGCCGGCGACGGCACGCTGGCCCTGGTGCACGACCGGCGCTACATCGAGGCCGTCAAGGCCGCGCGGGACGATCCGTACTTCCACGGGTTCGGCCTCAACACCCCGGACAACCCGGTCTTCCCCGGAATGCACGACGCGTCGGCGCTCGTCGCGGGCGGCACTGTGTNNNNGGCTTCTGCGTCTACAACGATCCGGCGATCGCGATCGCCCGGATGCTCCAGCTCGGTGCCGAACGCATCGCGTACGTGGATGTCGACGTGCACCACGGCGACGGCGTTCAGGCGGCGTTCTGGGACGACCCGCGGGTGCTGACCGTGTCGCTGCACCAGTCGCCGTACACGCTGTTCCCGGGCACCGGCTTCCCGACCGAGACCGGCGGGCCGAGCGCCCCGGGCAGTGCCGTCAACATCGCTCTGCCACCGGGCACCGGCGACGCCGGCTGGCTGCGGGCCTTTCACGCCGTGGTGCCGGAGGTGGTGCGCGCCTTCGCACCGCAGATCATGGTCAGCCAGTGCGGCTGCGACTCGCACGCCATCGATCCGCTGGCCAACCTCGCGCTGTCCGTCGACGGCCAGCGGGCGTCGTACCAGGTGATGCACTGGCTGGCGCACGAGGTGTGCGACGGGCGTTGGGTGGTCACCGGCGGTGGGGGCTACGGGCTGGTGGAGGTCGTGCCCCGGGCGTGGACGCACCTGCTCGCCGAGGTGACCGGTGAGCCGCTGGACCCGGCGACCGCGATCCCCGAGGGTTGGCGCGAGCTGGCCCGTCGCCGGCGGCCACGGTCCACGCCACCGACCGTGATGACCGACGGCGCCACCGCGCGGTGGCGGCCATGGGCACCCGGTGAGATGGCGACCGAGATCGACCGCAGCATCGCCGCGACCCGCGCCGCCGTCTATCCGCTGCTCGGCCTGGACTGAACGCTGCATCGCGCCATCGATGTCGTGCTCGAGGGTCTGGGGTCTGAGTGGGGCACGCTCCTAGACTCGCCGTTAGCGCCCGCTTTCAGCCATCGGAGGACACATGCGCCGCCTCTCGTTCCAACCATCCCTGACCCTGTCCGGTCGCAAGAACAAGGGCCTGCGCGGACTCGCGGGCAAGCCGTTGCACCCGCCGCTGACCGACGTACCGGTCACCGCCTACCTGTTCGTCGCCGTGTTCGACGTCCTCTCCCTGCTGCTGCACGGGTCTCATCCGGTGGCCGGCCGGCAGCTCTTCGTGGCGGGAACCTGGACGTTGCTCGGCGGTGCCGCCGTGTCGTTGCTGGCGGCGCTGACCGGCTGGGCCGACTGGCACCGGTCGAGCGAGCCGGGCACGCAGGCCCGGCGCACGATAAACGCGCACGCGCTCACGATGATCGTGGTGACCGTGCTGGTACTGGTCCTGCTCGCGTTGCGCGTCTTTGCCTGGCCAGACGAGGGGTCGACCCCCCTGCCTGGGGTGCTCCTGGCGGTGGTCGTGGCGGTGCTGGTGAGCCTTGGCGCGAGCATCGGCGGCTCGCTGGTCTACGAGTACGGGTTCAACGTGGAGACCTCTGGTGATCACCCGGCCTGGCACAAGAGCGAGACCGACGTCTTCCACGGGAAGGACTCCTAACCTCGGCTCGAGCACGTTGGGCAGGCACGGCAGGATGATCCCATGGCACAGGACGTGCGATTGCTGGCTGCCGAGGATCGCCTTGCCGCGTGGGAGCTCAGCCGCCTCGCTTTCGGCGGCTCGCGACAGTCTCCGCCGCAGCTGCTGGAGCTCGCTCCTGGCCGGTACGACTGGGGGGCCTTTGACGATGCCGGCCGCCTGGTGGCCCGGGCCGTCGACCGGGAACAATGCCACTGGTTCGGTGGCCGGCTGGTGCCCGCGAGCGGGGTCGCCAGCGTGGCGGTGGCCCCGGAGATCCGCGGCACCGGGCTCGCCCGCCGGATCCTCACCGCCCTCCTCGCGGCGGCCAGGGATCGCGGCGCGGTGATCAGTACGCTCTTCCCCACCACCCAGGCTCCCTACCGCCGGGTCGGCTACGAGGCCGCCGGGGCATTGGCGTGGACCGTTCTGCCCACCTCGGCCCTGGCCGCGATCCGCCAGCCCTCAGATGTCGTCCTGCGCCCCGCCGAGCCCGCCGACGTGCCGGCGGTGCCCGGGCCGGCAGCGGCCTGCTGGAGCGGTCGGAGCCGACGGTCGACACGACCGCGGAAGCCGTACTGGCCGGCCACGACGGGATCACCGTGGCCGTGGGGGGGCGGCGGCGCGATCGAGGGCTATGCCAGCTGGGACCGTGGGCCGGGCTACGACGCCTCCGGCCGGCTCTCCGTATTCGACCTGATGGGGCTCACCGGCCCTGCCACGACGGCGCTCCTGGCCATGCTGGGTACGTGGACCAGCGTCGCGCCCGCGCTGGAGCTACGGCTGCCTGAACCCGACCCGGCGATCCTGCTGGCGCCGTTCGTGGGGGCCACCGTGCAGTCGAGCCAACCGTGGATGCTCTGGCCGGAACACGTGGCCGGCAGCGTCGACCTCCTCCTGACCGACGACATGTGCCCGTGGAACGCCGGACCGCACCGCCTGGTGCTCGACGGCGGGTACGGGCGGCTAGAAGTCGGCGGGGGAGGCGACGTGCGGCCGGCCCTGCTCGACCACTTCTGACCGCTGAGGACCGGCTGAGGACTAGCTGACGTACTCGCGCAGTGCGTCGGAGCGCGAGGGATGCCGCAGTTTGGCCATCGTGGTCTTCTCGATCTGCCGGATCCGCTCGCGGGACAGGCCGAACTCGCGGCCGATCTCATCGAGGGTGCGCGGCTTTCCGTCGGTCAGGCCGTAGCGCATCTCGACCACCCGGCGCTCGCGGTCCTCGAGGGTGTGGAGGACCTTGTTGAGCTCGTCCTGCAAGAAGCCGAAGCTCACCGCGTCGGAGGCGACCGGCGCGTCGGTGTCCTCGATGAAGTCACCGAAGCGCGATTCGCCGTCCTCACCGACGGTGAGGTCGAGGCTGACCGGGTCGCGGTCGTAGGTCTGCAGTTCCTCGACCCGCTCGGCGGTGATGTCGAGCTCGACAGCCAGCTCCTTCGACGTCGGCTCCCGGCCGAGCGTCACCGACAGGTCGCGGCGGAGCCGGACCATCTTGTTGATCTGCTCGACCAGGTGCACGGGCAGCCGGATCGTGCGGGCCTGGTCGGCCATGGCACGGGTGATCGCCTGCCGGATCCA
>QHCA01000029.1 GCA_003244095.1 Pseudonocardiales bacterium
ACCGTGATCGCCAACCACTTCAAGTCAAAGGGGTCCTGCCCGACCACCGGGCCGGACAGCGACCAGGGTGACGGGCAGAGCTGCTGGAACGCCCACCGCACCGACCAGGCCCACGAGCTGGCCGGCTGGATTCAGAGCACCGTTGTCCCGAACTCCGGCGACCCCGACGTCATGATCGTCGGCGACCTCAACTCCTACGCCGGTGAGGACCCGATCAGGGCGTTGGAGGCGGCCGGCTACACCAACCTGCCGAAGCACTTCCACGGCGACGAGGCCTACTCCTACGTCTTCGACGGGCAGTGGGGCTACCTCGACTACGTGATTGCCTCGGGGTCCCTGCTGCCGCAGGTGACCGGCGCCGGCGACACCCACAACAACGCCGACGAGCCGTCGGTGCTCGACTACAACACCAACTTCAAGACCCCCGCCCAGATCGCCGCGCTCTACGCCCCCGACCGGTTCCGCAACAGTGACCACGACCCGGTCCTGGCGGGTCTCGACCTGGGCGTGCCGGCCACGGTCTCCGGCCCACCCACGGCGGCCACGGTCGGGCGGCCCTACAGCTTCGCGCCTTCACCACGGGCGGCACCTCTCCGGTGACCGTCACGCTCGCCGCGGGCTCCCTCCCGCCCGGGTCCCCGGCTCCGACCGCCGTTCCCCCGGTTGGCCCCGTCACTGTCCCGAGTCATGCTCCCGGGGTATCGGTGTCATCCAGGTCGAGCACCGGCCCGAGCCGCTCCCAGCGGGAGATCTCCGCGCCGTTGGTGCGGTCGAATACGGCGTGCACGGGCTGGCCACGCCACTGTCCGTCGACCGTCACGGTCGCCGGCCCGCCGTAGATCATCGTGGCGATGGTGCCCGGCGGGGTCGGTGCGAACGGGTCGGCGAGGGCCGCCAGCGCCCCGCACGCCTCGGCGGCGTGCGGGTGGTCGCCACCGGCCGGGTCGCAGGTGAGGGTGCGGACGACCGGTCGCTGGTCGGGTACGCGCAGGGTCAGGGTCAACTCACACATCGCCCCACTATCCCCGAAAGTGCGTCCGCCGGCGCATGCCATGGTCGTCGCCGACGGCGTTAGGTGAGGATGGGGCCGTGACGATGACGGCGCCGGTATGCGATTGCTGCCCACCGGGATCCGCGTGATGGCTGAGGGGCAGGGCGACGGAAGTCGCTGGATCGTGCACGGCACACGAAGCGTGTACGAGAGCCCGTGGATCCGAATCGCCATGGCCGATCTTGAGTTGCCTGACGGGCGGCGCACCCACCATCACACGGTCTGGATGCCGGCCGCGGCGATGACAGTGCTTCTGAACGACGCCCTGACCCACGCCCTGCTGCTGTGGCGGCATCGATTCGTACCGGACTTTTCGGGCTCGCTCGCTCGAGCATCTGGTGACCTACGAGCCGATGATCGGCACTCCAGGCTCATCGGCGACGGCCTGGTCCGAAGTTCGGGCACGCTCGTGGATTTGCTCCATGTTCTGGCCTTCGGCGTAGCTACTGGTGACTCCGGGATGCCAACAGGTGCTTGACGCAGCTATGTTGGCGGGCCGATGTCGTCCTTATTGCCAGTTCCTGCGCTCGCCTGGCTTGCTCATGGGATGCGTCCTGATCGCCGCGCAACGAGTACACCAGTGCCAGGTCACAATGCATGCTGGCGGCCGCGCGAGCAAAGCTCGGGTCCATCCGCGCCATGGCGGTCGACAGGCTATCGATGGCTTCTGCCGCGCCCAGCCGCGCCAGGCAATGCCCGCGCCACCGTTCCAGATGAACCGGGTCCAGTGCGATGAACGGCAAGTCGTCGGCCGGATCGGGGCTCAGCTGGCCTGCTGCGGGATCCATCGCTTGCTGCGACAGGCGGGTCTCTCCGAGGGCGGCGTAGGTCTCGCCCGCCGCAGCTTGTAGCCATGCGCGTAGTAGGCCGGGAATCTTGCCATCCGCCGTTGCTCGGGCCTCCTCGATGACTGCCGCGGCTTGCTTGCTGCGGTCCATGTCGAGCAGTGCAAAGGCCTGTTGGGCGGCTACGTGCGCTGCAATACTCGGACTTTCCGAGCTGCGGCGCGGGGCGGTGTATCTCCGGGCGTCCCTCGACGTGCAGTTGCGGGATGAAGCGGCCGAGGTTGCGCGGCAGTCACCAGTTGGCCGTGCCGAGCACGTGCATCACGGCCGCCACCAGGAGCATGCGCACGGTCGTGGCGTCGATGAAGATCGCAGCGGCCATGCCTATGCCGATCACCTTGAGGAAGATCAACTCGCTGGGGATGAACGCGGCGAACACCGCGATCATGACCGCCGCTGCCGCCGTGATCACCCGTGCCGTGCCGGCCAGGCCGCTCACGATGGCGCTTGGCTGAGCGAGGAAGCGCGTGACGCCCTGTTCACTGCCCAGGTGCGCGTGGCCGCGGCGGCGATGGGCCTGCCGGATCCCGTGGAGGGCGAGCGGTAGCGCCGGGCCGGTTTAACGGCGGACTCGCGGCGGAACGACAGGCAGGCATCCCGCGACGCACCCGTACCGGAGGAATCATGGACGCCATCGTGCTGCTCAAGGACGACCACAAGACCGTCGAGCGGCTGTTCAAGCAGTTCGAGAAGGCCGGCGACGAGGCCTATGTCACCAAGCGGAAGCTGGTCGACCAGATCATCGCCGAGCTGTCCGTACACGCATTCATCGAAGAGCAGTTGTTCTACCCCGCGGCGCGCGTCTGCGTGCCCGAGACCGAGCACCACATCCTGGAGAGTCTCGAGGAGCACCACATCGTCAAGTGGGTGATGTCGGAGCTGCAGGGCATGGATCCCCAGGACGAGCGCTTCGACGCCAAGGTCACGGTCCTGACCGAGAACGTCCGGCACCACGTGGAGGAAGAGGAGCAGGAGTGGTTCCCGGAGGTCCGCAAGGGCATGGGCCGCAAGGCACTGCAGGACCTCGGTGCGCGGATGGAGACGGCCAAGAAGACCGCACCGCGTGATCCCCGCCCGAAGGCGGCCGACGTCCCCACGTAGCGACCGGAGCCGGCCCAGATCCCGCCCGATCATGACGTTCACCTCGGGCGAAACTCGCATAACGCCACCCCGATGGGGGTGAACGTCATGTCAACGCGGCAGAGCCTCGCAGAGCCTCGCAGAGCCCCCCGGCCGTGGCTGGAACGGTCTGACTCGTTCCCGGCGCGAGCCGATCGCCCGACCGGCGTAGCCCGCCCGGGCTAGCGACTGCCGCCGCACGCTCAAATCCCCGGCCAAGCCTCACCGTCCGTAGTCGCGCACAGCGTAATTACGGACAGTGGTTTCCGTGGGGTCCATCAGACTGTAGGGTGCGTTTCTGAGCCTGCGTCGATGGAGGAAACGCCATGTCACGATGCTATTCGGTTACTCAACGTAATGTCATGGCCCATCTTGAGGGCGCGTTCGACGCTGCTGAGCCCGAGC
Organism: Pseudonocardiales bacterium; assembly: GCA_003244095.1. Taxonomy (GTDB): domain Bacteria; phylum Actinomycetota; class Actinomycetes; order Mycobacteriales; family QHCA01; genus QHCA01. Next base: position 3,421 of record QHCA01000029.1, read on the forward strand.
GGTGGCACCATTTGCGTGACATCACCGCGGCTTTGGGCCCGGCAACGAACGTGGAGTTCGAGTCGGTGCGCCGGGCGATGCCCCGGCTCAGCGACGACGGCCTCGTCGAGCTGCGCACCGTTCCGATGCCGCAGTGGGGGGCCGGTCGCTCGCAGACCTACGCCCGGCTTCGCGTCCCGGTGCCGGTCGGCTCCTGACCCGCTTCAGCCGGGGTCCGTACGCCGACGCCGTCCTGGCTGACCCGCGTCACGTGCCCGCCGGCCCTGCCGAGCGCCAGCAGCCCGCGTCGCAGGCCGGCATCGGCCGGTAGCACCGCCTCGACCTCCGCCGTCGACGGCCAGTCCTGACGCACCGCCTGGGCGATTGCGAACCACTCCCTGAGCCGGTCGGGGTCGTGTAGCAGGTCACGCGCGGCGTCCAGCCTCTTGGTGAACCCCGCCAACTCGGCATCGACCGCTTCGGCGTTGCCGCCGCACATCGCGGCGGTCAACTCCGGCCGGGTCGTGGCGACCCGGGTCGCGTCTCGGAAGGAGCCGGCCGCCAGCGACTGGGCCAGCGGGTCGCGCGCCGCGCCCGCGACGAGGACCGCGGCGACCAGGTGCGGCAGGTGGCTGATCCGCGCTACCGCCACGTCGTGCCCGGCCGACGTGCACGGGACGACCCGGCAGCCGAGCGAGGTGACGATCGCGGCGACGCCGAGCCAGCCCTCCAGGTCGGTGTCATCGTCGAGGGCCAGCACCCAGGGACAGCCGGTGAGCAGTCCGGCATCGGCGGCGGCGGNNCTGGGCAGTCCCCGCCATGGGATGCCCGCCGACGAAGGTGAAGCCGTGCCGGCCGGCGAGCGCCCGCACCTGCTGCTTCACCGAGGTGAGGTCGCTGACGACCAGGCCCGGCACCGCGGCGGCGGCCAGGTCGACGAACAGGGACTCGACGGCGGGCAGGGGTACGGCGACGAACACGGTGCCGCTGCCGGCGACCAGCCCGGCAAGGGACGGGGCGACGGCCAGGCCCGCGTCGGTGGCCGCCGCCCGGGTCGCCGGATCGGCGTCCCACCCGGCTGCCGGGACGCCATCGGCGGCCAGCCGGCGCAACAGCGAGCCGCCCATCAGCCCGAGCCCTACGACGCCCAGCCCGGCACCCGCACTGCCCCCGCGCTGTCCTGTCACCCCGGGATCCTCCCACTTGAACACGTTCAAACAATGCGGTAGGTTGTTCTTGAACACGTTCAAACGAGACTCGACGGAGGTATCAATGACCTGGACGGTCGGTACGTACCTGCTCTACCTGGCGATCAGCACCGCCCTGACGGTGTGGGTCGGCCGGACTCTCTACCGCAACGGGCACCTGTTCCTGGTCGAGGTGTTCGCCGGCGAGGAGGGCCTCGCGACGGCGGTGAACCACCTCCTCGTGGTCGGCTTCTACCTGGTCAACTTCGGTTTCGTGTCGCTGTTCCTGCGGCTGGGGCACGGGGTGGCAGACGCCCGCGGAGCCATCGAGGCCCTATCGGGGAAGCAGGGTGTCGTGCTGCTCGTCCTCGGCGCGATGCACTTCATGAATATGTACGTCCTCAACCGGTTCCGCCGCAGGGGCGCCGCGCCGCGGCAGACCATCCCGCCCGTGGCACCGAACGACTGGCTACCGCCCGGCGCCTCGCGCGCGGCACGCCCGCAGGGCGCGGCCCCGCCGCCCTACGGCTACCCGCCGCCGCCACCCGCGCCGGCCTGACCGGCCATGGAAACCGCGACGGTCCTCTACGACGCCAACTGTGCCCTCTGCCAACGGGCTAAGGCGTGGCTCGAGTCGCAGGAGCAGTTGCTGCGACTGGAATTCGTCCCGGCCGCCTCACCCGAGGCCCGGCACCGGTATCCCGGGCTCGACCATCTGGCCACCCTGCGCGACCTCACCGTCGTCGCGGACACCGGCGAGGTGTGGCGGGCCGAGCGGGCGTGGGTGCTCTGCCTGTGGGCCTGCGCCGAGCACCGGCTCAAGGCCGAGCGCCTGGCGACGCCGGCGATGCTGCCCCTGGCCAGACACGTGTTCGCCGCCATCAGCGAGAACCGTGCCTGGCTAGGCTCGATCCATGTCTGAGCCGGACCCCGACGAGCCCGCGACCCGCGGCGGCCAGACCAGGGCCGTCATCCTCGACACCGCGCTGCGGCTGTTCGAGGAGCAGGGTTACGAGCGGACGACCATGCGCGCCATCGCGGCGGAGGCCGGCGTCTCGGTCGGCAACGCCTACTACTACTTCGACTCCAAAGAGCAGCTGATCCAGGCCTTCTACGACCTCAACGGCGAGCGCCAGGTGGTCGCCTCGGGCCCGGCCATGGAGGGCAGCCGCGATCTCGCGGTCCGGCTCCGCAGCGTCCTTCGTACCTGGGTCGAGATCAACGCGGGCAACCATGAGTTCGCCGGGTCGTTCTTCAAGCACGCCGCGGATCCGCGCAGCCCGCTGTCGCCGTTCAGTCGCGAGTCGGTGCCGGCGCGGGAGGCCGTCACCGAGATCTTCCGCTCGGTGGTCGCCGGCTCCGACGTCAAGGTCCCGCCGGTGCTGCGGGCGGAGTTGCCCAACCTGCTCTGGCTCTATCAGATGGGCATCGTCCTGTTCTGGGTGCACGACAGGTCACCCGGGACGGCCAAGACCTACGAGCTGATCGACCGTACGGTGCCGCTGGTCGTCCGGGCGATCGGACTGGCCAGGTTCCGGGTCATGCGCGGGCTGCTAGACGACACGCTGGAGCTGATCGCGTCGTTGTCGGGCAATTCGCTGACGGGCAGGGCATGACGGCGGTCGTACGGCGGGCGCGTACGTCGGATATCACCGCCATCCGCCGGGTCGTCGAGTCCTACACCGCCGACCGGATCCTGCTCGGCAAGGCCACCGTCACGTTGTACGAGGCCGTGCAGGAGTTCTGGGTGGCCGAGGTCGACGGCTCGGTGGTCGGCTGCGGGGCGCTGCACGTGCTCTGGGAGGACCTCGCCGAGGTGCGCACCGTGGCCGTGGCTCCCGTGTGCCGTGGGTCCGGTGCCGGCCATCGCATCCTGGAGCGGCTGCTCGACACGGCACGCGATGTCGGGGTGAGCCGGGTGTTCGTGCTGACCTTCGAGGTGGACTTCTTCGCCCGGCACGGGTTCTGCGTGATCGAGGGCACGCCGGTCGAGCCCGACGTGTACGAGCAGCTGCTGCAGTCCTACGACGAGGGCGTCGCCGAGTTCCTGGACCTCGATCGGGTCAAACCCAACACCCTCGGCAACACGCGGATGCTGCTGCGTCTGTAAATCTTCCGGTTCGGCCCTACCGGCGACGGCGCTGCGTGGTCGCCCGATCACAGTGCGGGGCAGAAGCGATCCAGCTTGCGCAAAAGGGGTCACGAACGCCTTCCACTGAGGTAGAACGTTGGGAGTCGAATTGTCATCGGGGGCGGGGGGAGGGGCACCGTGCTGCGACGCGTCACATCCGCCCTTCCCGGGCGTGCTCGCCGCCTGCGGCTCAGCCCTTGGCGGGCCGCCGCGGTTGTCGCCGGTGCCCTCTGGCTCGCCGTCCAGGTGGTGACCTGGCCGGCCGGCTTCCAGCCGGCCGCCGCCTTCGCCGACACCGTCGTGGCAGACGGGTCGGACCTGGTCGCGGGCCAGGCTACGGCTCCCTCCTCGCTCTATCCCACGACCCTGACCAACGGCCTGTCGGCGGCTCCGTCGTCCCTGTTCCAGCAGGCGCCGGCCTTCAGCTACACCACGGGGGCGGCCGGAGACGCGGCCCGCATCGCCATCGCCTTCGCCCGGGCCCAGTTGGGGTTGCCCTACCAGTGGGGCGGCGACGGACCCGCCCACAACGACGCCGGCTTCGACTGCTCCGGGCTCACCCACGCCGCGTACGCCGCCGCCGGGATCGAGTTGCCGCGGACGGCTGACACGCAGTACAACGCGGGGCCGCACGTGGCCCCGTGGATCCCGCTCGCGCCCGGTGACCTCGTCTTCTACGGCACCCCCGCCCACGTGCACCACGTCGGGCTCTACATCGGCAACAACCAGATGATCAACGCGCCGACGTTCGGCCAGCCGGTCCAGATCGCCTTCTACCGCTGGGTCGGGGACGACTACGTCGGCGCCACCCGGCCGGCGGCCACGCCCGGCCATCTCGTGTCGGCGCTCGACCCGCACCCGCCGGCACTGCCGCCGACGCCGCCGGCACCCGGCCCGGGCCCCTGGCCCACGCCGGGTCCGACCCCGACGCCG
>QHCA01000030.1 GCA_003244095.1 Pseudonocardiales bacterium
GGGAATAGCCATGGGCAGTGATGCTCCGGTCGCGGTCCTGGTCGCCCGTGCTTGCGCGGGCGACCAGACCGGCTGGGATGCCCTCGTCGATCGGTACGGCTGCACGGTGATAGCCGTGTGCCGGCGGTACCGATTGTCAGACGCCGACGCTGCCGACGTGCGGCAGACCGTGTGGCTGCGGCTGCTCGAGAGCCTGCCGAAGCTGCGCGACGCCGAGGCCTTGCCTGGCTGGCTGGTCACGACGACCCGACGGGAGTGCGTCCGGCTACGGCGGCTCGCGCTGCGATGTGACGCGCTGCCTGGCGACGGCGAGATACTCGACGAGTCGGAGGACGCCGTCGTGGATCTGGACCTGCTGCGCGCCGAACGCCATGCCGCGCTGCGCGCCGCCTTCGCGGACCTCCCGACGCGGTGCCAACTGTTGCTGCGGATGCTGATGGGCGACCCGCCCACACCCTACGAGGAGATCAGCAGGCAGCTGAACATGCCGATCGGCAGCATCGGACCCACTCGGGCGCGCTGCCTGAGCAGGCTTCGCGAGTCCCCGTTCCTGGTGGCGCTGACCGAAGAGGTTGACGTCCGGCGCACGCGAGACTGAGGCGGTGGAGCGATGTCCGACAGTAGGTGGAACAGCGACGACGGGTTGCTGACTGAGCTCAAGGAGGCGCTCGACACCGCCTCCCCCGGGCCGGAAGCGGCGCTGAGCGCCGAGAAGGCCCTCTACACCTGGCGCACTATCGACGCCGAGCTCGCCACGATGACGCACGACTCGGCCGTGGCCGAGCCCAGCGCGGTGCTGCGCAGCGAGACCGCCGCTCTGCGTACGATGACCTTCGAAGCGCCGAGCCTCGTCATCGAGCTGGGGATGACCCCGGGTGGCCTCGTCGGTCAACTCGTGCCACCTGGATCGGGAACCGCCTGGCTACGTACCGCCGCCGGCACCACCGACCCCGTCGAGATCGACGAACTCGGATGCTTCGCCATCCCGCTTCGACCGGGCGAGCCGTTCAGCCTCGCCTGCCGGACCACGGTCGGGCTCCGCGTCATGACGAACTGGATCACCCCGTAGCCGAGAGGCCGTCGACCGCCACGGATCAGACGCGCACCCGGGCCGGTGGTCGCGATGACGCGACCACCGGCCCGTGGTTGGTGCATATGGGTGCTGCTCGGTCAGCGGGGCATCGGGATGCGGCCGGCCATGTCCGGCCGCGCAGCCCGGGATGGGTCCTGGGTATCGCGTTCTGCCCGGTCGCCGGCGTTGGTGCCGGTCGGCCTGTCGCGGCGGACATTCGCGGCGATCACCATGCTCGCGGCGAGGAGGATGACGTCTTTGAGGACGTACTGGCCCTCCAGCGTCGGAGCGTGATCTGGGCCGCTGAAAAGCCGGCCCGGTAGCAGCAGGACCGGCGAGAGAATCCCGACGGCCCAGAGCGTCAGCGGGTAGATGCTCAGGCGCAGTCCCCAGCCGGTGATCAGCGACAGGCCGATAACGCACTCCACCGTCGCGAACAGGGCAAGGGTGACCTTGTCCGGCAGCAATCCCATCGTCAGCATGCGACTGTCTGCCAGGACGAGGCTCTGGGCTGGGCTGACGCCGGGGAAGTACTTCAGGACGCCGAACCCGAAGATCACCGCGCCCATGCTCACGCGCAACAGAGGAATGCTGTGGCGCTCCAGCCAGCCGTCGGCGGCGGCTCGGATGCCGCCGCTGGTGGTGATACTCATGCTTGATCCTCCTTCTCTCGCTCTCTGGAACAGGAGGCCGTTCGGCACGGGTGTGATACACGTTTCCGGAGTTCATCCCGGCAGCGCCCGAGGATTTCGCCAGTCCCCTACCGGGCCGCCGAACATGGCATTCGCGCCGAGGTATCACGCGGCCCCCAGCCACCTCTGTCCGGGTGAGTGTCGGAACGTAATGCCTCAGATTCCTATATCCCGGAGAGGACAGTTTGATGACCGCTACGGAAACGATCCGCGAAACGGCCGCTGCTGCTGTCGCGGACCCGTCGCACCCGGCCGGTGAGCCGAAGCTCGCGATGGACCAGATCCAGGGCAACATTCTCGACGGCTTCAACAAAGACCATCAGACGCTGTTGTTCCTGCGGATCCGCGACGGCGAGGTCGGGGCGTTCCGGCGCTGGCTGCACGGCCAGATCCCGTTCATCGCGACGGCCGCGGAGGTTCATGCCTTCAACGACCTGTTCAAGGCGATCAAGACCCGCCGGGGCCGGGACTCGAACACGGTGGAGGCGACATGGCTGAACATCGCCTTCTCCCACCAGGCGTTAGTGAAGCTCCAGGAGGAGATCCCGGAGCTGCTTGCCACCGAGTTCACCGACGATTCCTTCCGGGCTGGCCTGGCCGCACGCTCGGCGAGTCTGAATGATTCGGCCGACCCCGAGGCAGAGGGCAACCCGGCGAACTGGGTGGTCGGTGGCCCGGACAATGCGGCCGACGTCGTCCTGATCGTGGAGAGCGACGACCGCGACGACATGCTGCAGGAGGTCACCCGGCTCAGGGCCAGCATCTATCCGCCCAAGAGCAGCGGACGGCCCGCAAGCGGGGCCGACATCGTCTTCACCGAACACGGAGCCACCCTGCCCGGACCGCTCCGCGGCCACGAACACTTCGGGTTCAAAGACGGCGTGTCCCAACCGGGGATCCGCGGCCGGGTGTCCGAGGACCCGACCGACGTGTTCATGCCGCGGACCAACCCCGACGACCGAGGCCAGGGCAAGCCCGGGCAGGACGTGCTGTGGCCGGGGGAGTTCGTCTTCGGCTATCCCAGCCAGAATGCCGGCGCCGAGGACATCAGCGTGCCGACGCCTGACAACAAGTCGGCGGGCCCCGCCTGGGCCGACAACGGCTCGTACCTCGTCTTCCGGCGCCTCCGGCAGGACGTCGGCGCGTTCCACGACTTCCTCCATGCCCGAGGCCGCGAGTTCGCGGTGCAACCCGGCCAGGTCGGCGCGAAGCTGGTCGGACGGTGGCCCAGCGGTGCGCCGACCGTCCGCCGGCCCGACACCGACAACGTCGCACTCGCCGACGACGACTGCGCCAACAACAACTTCGAGTTCAACGGCGACCCGGCGACCGCCCCGCCGCACTCCCCCCAGACTGCGGTCGACTGCTTCGATGACTTCCCGGAGTTCCCCCCACCGGGAACCCCGTCGCACGACCCCACCGGCGCACGTTGCCCGCTCAGTGCCCACACCCGTAAGGCCTACCCGCGCAACGACCGGACGCCCTCCGGCACCGGCGACCCGGATCCGGACAAGGACAAGA
>QHCA01000031.1 GCA_003244095.1 Pseudonocardiales bacterium
CTCCGGTGTGCCCGCGGTGCAAGGAGATCTACGACGGCCTACCCAAGTGACCGGCCCTCACCGCCGTCGTTGGTGAGCCGGGAGCGGAGCTTGTCGATGCGCCGTGGCCTGGGCCCGCGCGGCCACAGGCGTTCGAGCGTCGCGTTGAGCTCGGCCCCGATCAGCACGGCCAGGGCGAGGATGTAGAAGAACAGCAGCGCCGCGATCGGCGTGGCCAGGGCGCCGTAGGTCAGGGCCCTGCCGACGACGAGGTGCACGTAGAGGCGCAGTCCGTACGACCCCAGCACGAAGACCAGCAGCGCAATCGCCGCGCCCGGCAGCGCCCGCCGCCAGCGCAGCTTGACCGGTGTGGCGTAGTGGTAGAGGGCGGCGAGCCCGAAAAGCAGCAGACCGCCCACGACCGGCCAGTAGCCGACCCTGATGACATCGTCTGTGACATGCCGCCAGGCGGCCGGGGTGATGCGGCGCAGTTGCGTAGGACCGATGACCAGCAGGGGCAGGAGCACCGACAACACCGCGATCGAGACGAGATAGAGCCACAGGGCCAGCAACCGGCTGCGGACGGCCCCCCGGAGGTCGCGCATGCCGTACGCAATGGTGATCGTGTTGACGAACGTCGCCATCGCCGAGGAGCCGGCCCAGAGGCTGATGATGAACCCGATGCTCACGATGTCGGCGCGACCGCGGTTGAGCACCTGCTCCAGCGTCGTGCGGATGACCGTGTCGACGACGTCGGGCGCGGCAACACCGCTGGCCAGGGTCAGGACGCGCTGCTCGATCCGGTCGACGGTCCCCGGCCCGAGCAACTCGCCGATGTAGCCCAGGCCGCCCAGCAGCGCCAGGATCAGTGGCACCACGGAGAGCAGTTGCCAGAAGGCCGCCTCGGCGGACAGCCCCAGGATGCGGTCGTGCCAGGCCCGGCGGATGGTTTCGACGGCGAGGCGGGCGGACCCGGCGACGAGACGCCACAGCCGGCTGCGCTGCACCCCGGCCACCGGGCGCAACGGAGCAGCCGCCACGGACTTAGTGGTCACCCCAACACCGTACGGGCGCTGGTTACCGGACTCGCCGGAGGGGACCGGCGCGGAAATGGTCGAGAAGCTATGTCGCGGACCGGCCCTAGTGGGCGCGGTCGGTGGCTTGGGCGTCGGTCGATGCGTCGATGATGCGGACGCCGACCTTGCGGAGGCTGGCGTCGTACTGCTTCGCGTGATGGCCGCAGAACATCAGATCGCCGCCACCGGGCATGATGGCGCGGACTAGGGCCTGGGCGCTGCACCGGTCACACCGGTCAGCGGCGGTGAGCTCGGTGTCCGATGGTGTCAAGGTGGTAGTCAACCAACGTCCTCTCTGCTCGTGCCCGTGGGCTGAACGGATAACTTCACTTCTGTTCCAACACTCGCGGGGTGTCCGTCGTTCCCTGTGCTGACCCTGTCATGCCCGTGTTGCGCGTTCGTAACGCCGCACGGGCCGTTCGCTAGAAGTGAAACGGTCGGGGTGGCGGCAACAGATCGGCGCGGGGACAACTCGACAGGGTCAACCCGCCGAGACCCAGTGCCTCGTTGCACAGGCTCTCCACCGTCCACCCCTGCTGCGTGCCGGCCGAGGTGATCGTCGCCCGGTAGATGGTGATCTCGTACTTCGTGGGTGTGCCGTAGGCCACCTGCATGCTGCCGAGCAGTTGCGCCCCGCCCTGATCATCCACGCTCGGCCAGGGCCGGTCGTAGCGGTGCCAGTCACCCGGCCGGGCGCGCCACTGCCCTCCGGTGTTGACGTCGCGCAGCGCCATCTCTACGAGCACCTCGCGCGCTGCGGACTCGGGGAGCACGGCAGCCGGCCGGATCACTTCGGTGATTACGAACTCGTCGTATGCCTGGGCAGCCAGCATCTCGAAGTCGCTCGCCGAAAACGTTTCCTCGCCTGCCATGCCTGACGCATCGGCTTCGGCGGGCCCGATCTGGAGTCCATGCGGTGGTTCGGGCCGGGCAGTTACCGGATGCACGCCGTCCGGCACAGCCGGCGAACGCGTTCACCTGACCCGCCAGCGGCGGTGTGCCGTCCGGTCGCGGCGGCCGTGCGTTCAGCGGCCCCGGGAACCCTTTCGGTGCGTCGAGACTAGATCAACTGCTGTGAAGGGACTTGGCTGGTGAAAGGGATCGGCTTCAATCTCCTCGAGACCGTGGTCAGCGACGCCCACGGCGAGGATGCCTGGGACGGCGTGCTCCATGAAGCCGGGGTCGAATGGCGCCTACACCGCGATCGGCCGCTACTCCGACGCCCGCGGGCGTCCCGCCCGCTCCCTCATGGGGATCGCAACGGTAGGGAGGAGACCGCCCGCCTTGCCCTGGAGATCGTGGCCGGGCCGACCGTCGCGCTGGCCGTTGTGCGCATCCTCGGCGACGACCCAGGCACGGCGTGAGCCCAGCCCCGAGCCTCCGGCGCAAGCGCTTCGCCCCGCCGACCGGGCCGGGATCGGCGCGGGACTCCCGCGACCGACGGGGCGCTTCAGACGGCCGATCCACTCAGTCCAGGTAGTCGCGCAGGACCTGGGACCGCGAGGGGTGCCGCAGCTTCGACATCGTCTTGGACTCGATCTGCCGGATCCGCTCGCGGGTGACGCCGTAGACCTGACCGATCTCGTCCAGGGTGCGCGGCTGGCCGTCGGTCAGTCCGAAGCGCAGCCGAACGACGCCCGCCTCACGCTCGGACAGCGTCTGCAGCACCGACGTCAGCTGGTCCTGCAGGAGGGTGAAGCTGACCGCGTCGACGGCGACTACGGCCTCGCTGTCCTCGATGAAGTCGCCGAGCT